>NZ_BJKS01000001.1:0-417248 GCF_006538445.1 Thermodesulfovibrio sp. Kuro-1
GCGTGGTCTTGCCATGATCAATATGCCCTATCGTCCCTACATTTACATGCGGCTTCTTCCTCTCAAATTTTGCCTTTCCCATTATCTTCCTCCTTAAAATTCTCCTTAAACTTTTATTTATTATTTCCTTTTATCTTAGCAATTATCTGCTCTGTAAGATTCTTGGGGACCTCGTCATAATGTGAAAACTGCATTGTGTATGTACCTCTACCCTGCGTTTTTGATCTTAAATCAGTCGCATATCCGAACATTTCTGCTAATGGAACCATTGCCCTAATAACTTGGGCTTTTCCTCTTTTTTCCATAGACTGAATCTTTCCACGTCTTGAATTTATGTCTCCTATTACCTCACCCATATAATCTTCAGGAACAACAACCTCAACGTCCATAATTGGTTCCAGCAAAACAATTTCACCTTTTTTACAAGCATCTTTAAATGCCATTGAAGCAGCGATTTTGAATGCAAGTTCTGAAGAATCAACCTCATGATATGAACCATCAAAAAGTGTTACTCTAACATCAACCACAGGATATCCAGCAAGAACTCCTCCTTCCATTGCTTCAACAATTCCTTTTTCAACAGCTGGAATAAACTCCCTTGGAATGGTTCCTCCAACAATTTTATTTACAAATTCAAAACCCTTGCCTCTCTCTAATGGCTCTATCTCAATCCAGACATGTCCATACTGACCACGTCCACCTGTCTGTCTGATAAACTTACCTTCTGCTTTGGCGGGCAGTTTAATTGTTTCTTTATAAGCAACCTGTGGTTTGCCAACATTTGCTCCAACTTTAAACTCTCTTGTAAGCCTATCAACAATTATCTCAAGATGCAGTTCTCCCATTCCTGAAATAATTGTCTGTCCAGTCTCTTCATTAAAACTCACTCTAAAAGAAGGGTCTTCCTGAGAAATTTTTTGCAATGAAAGAGATAATTTTTCCTGATCAGCTTTTGTTTTAGGTTCTATAGCAACAGAGATAACAGGCTCAGGAAATTCTATAGCCTCAAGAACAACAGGATTACTCTCATCGCAAAGAGTATCTCCAGTTAAAGTATTTTTCAAACCTACAATCGCAGCAATATCTCCTGCGCAAATTTCTTTTATTTCTTCTCTACGGTTTGAATGCATTCTAAAAATTCTTGCGACTCTTTCTTTTATATTTCTTGTAGAATTATATACATAACTACCAGATGTTAAAACACCAGAGTAGACCCTTACATAGGTAAGACTACCCATGTATGGATCTGCCATAATTTTAAATGCTAAAGCTGTCAATGGCTCATCTACTGAAGGCTTCCTTTCTACCTCGGTCCCATCTAAAGGATTCACTCCTCTTACAGGAGGAACATCAAGAGGAGAAGGCAAATAATAGACAATAGCATCAAGAAGCATCTGAACCCCTTTGTTTTTAAATGCGGAACCACAGAGAATAGGAGTAATCTTCATTTCCACCGTACCTTTTCTTATCGCAGCCCTTATTTCATCAGATGAAATAGGTTCACCAGAAAGATATTTTTCCATAATCCTGTCATCTATATCACAAAGCGTCTCTATCATTTTGTCTCTATATTTTTTTGCCTCTTCAATATATTCAGAAGGAATTTCATCTTCTACAAATTTAGCTCCAAGAGTTTCATCATCAAAATAATAAGCTTTCATTTCAACTAAATCTATAGGACCTCTGAATGTATCTTCTTTACCTATCGGAATCTGAACAGCAACAGGATTTGCACCGAGTTTTTCTATCATGCTTTCTACAGACATGAAAAAATCTGCTCCTATTTTATCCATCTTGTTCATAAAGGCTATTCTTGGCACCTTATATTTGTCTGCCTGTCTCCATACAGTTTCACTCTGAGGCTCAACTCCTGCTGAGGCATCAAATACAGCAATAGCACCATCAAGAACTCTTAAAGATCTCTCAACTTCAATTGTAAAGTCAACATGTCCTGGAGTATCTATTATATTAATTTTATGTTCCTTCCACATACAGCTTGTAGATGCCGCAGTTATTGTTATACCACGTTCCTGTTCCTGAGGCATCCAGTCCATTACCGCTGTGCCTTCATGGACCTCGCCTATTTTATATGTAACGCCGGTATAATACAGAATTCGCTCAGTAGTTGTTGTTTTACCAGCATCAATATGCGCCATAATACCAATATTTCTCGTTTTTTCAAGTGGGAATCTTTCCATATACTCCTCTAAATTACCACCTATAATGAGCAAATGCCCTATTGGCTTCTGCCATCTTGTGGGTTTCTTCTCTCTTTTTTATTGAAGAACCTACATTATTGTAGGCATCTAATATTTCGCCAGCAAGCCTTTCTTTCATAGTTTTTTCTTTTCGCTGTCTGGCATATGTTGTAAGCCATCTCAAAGCAAGACTTAATCTTCTATTAGGTCTTACCTCCATTGGAACCTGATATGTAGCACCTCCGACTCTACGAGGCCTTACTTCAAGAACAGGCTTAATATTTTCAATTGCCTGCTTAAAGACCTTTAAAGGGTCCTGACCTGTTTTTTCTTTAATTATCTCAAATGCACCATAACATATTTTCTCACTAATGGATTTCTTTCCATCTTCCATAATCACATTTATTAATTTTGATACAAGTTTACTCTGATATTTTGGATCAGGCAAAACTTCTCTTTTTGGTACATAACCTCTTCTTGGCATCTTATACTCCTACTTATTTTGGTCTTTTAGTGCCGTATTTTGAACGACTCTGTCTTCTATTATTAACGCCTGCACAATCTAAGGTTCCCCTTACAATATGATATCTAACACCTGGTAAATCCTTCACTCTTCCACCTCTTACAAGAACTATTGAATGCTCCTGTAAATTATGTCCTTCTCCAGGTATGTAAGCTATTACCTCAACTCCATTTGTAAGCCTAACTTTTGCAACCTTTCTTAAAGCTGAATTAGGCTTTTTAGGAGTTGTAGTGTATACTCTTACGCACACCCCTCTTTTTTGAGGACATGACTGCAAAGCAGGTGATTTTGTTTTCTTTTCAACCTTTTCCCTGCCTTTTTTTACTAATTGCGAAATTGTCGGCACCTTTTCACCTCATATAATATACTTAAATTTACTTTAACAAAGTTTTAACATTTGCAGACAAGACTTTTTAGTTTATCAAAAAATAAAAACTCTGTCAAGTAAATAAATAGCCTAAAAATTGAAATATGTAAAAAATAATTTAACTAATTTTCCTTTAAAAAAGCAACTGGAAAATATCTAATAAAAAATGAGCTGACACTTAAAAGTTTTTGAACAGTCTTATTTAATTGTTTGGAGGAAGATTAATTATTTTTGAATGCTCTGTATTATTTAATAATTCTATCATTGCAGATAAAGATTTAAAATGCAATGATTCAAATAATTCTACATTTTTCAACTCTCCAGTATTAAAGGCTGAAAGAAATATTAAAGATTTGTAAATTTTTGTGCTTGTTTTTAAAGACAAAAATGATTGTGCAACAGCTTGTTCAAAAAATTTTTCGCTTATCTTTTTAACTTTTTTATTGATGGACATAATTTGAATCCAGTAATATCTATCAATAACTCTGTCTGCTTTGAGCTCAAACAATGCATGTTGAAGAGTTGTCAAATTTTTAATATCATTATGAAGCACAGCATCAGCAGCTAAATGCGTTAAATATCCGTAGGCAAAGGATTTTTCCTCTGGTGTTTTTGCTTCATTAAGAAGACAAAGCCCTGTTTTCCATGAATGAGGATTTTTATCCTCTGGTAAATATTTTTTGCCAAATACAGTATCTGGAATAATATTACCGTACATAAAATATTCTTTATAAAGTTTGATTATTGTTAATACTCCTGCAGGAACTAATCCTGAAAAAGAAAATATTTGCCCTGAAAGATACGCATGAGTCAGTGGTCCCCATGCATAGGAATTTTCTGGAAATATAAAAATTATAAAAAACAACAAAAACCAGACCATCCTCACAACCTGTTATAAATATTCATGGCTTTATTCACACCTTCATTAATTATAACAACAATTGACTCTACTGCCTCAGAAATTTTTTCTTGAATTTTAGCTCTTTGTTCTGATGTAAATGGACTCAAAACATATTCTGAAACATCTTGATAAGGGTTTTTGCCAATTCCTATCTTTATTCTTATAAAATCTTTAGTTCCGAGACTATCAATGATTGACTGAACTCCTTTATGCCCTCCTGAAGAACCATTTTTCTTTATTTTTATCTTCCCTAAAGGCATGTCCACATCATCATGAATTACAATTAAAGATTCAGGCAAATTCTTCAGAATCTTTTCATTTACAACCTTTTTTACAGCAGTTCCACTTAAATTCATATATGTAGTCGGTTTTATAATAGTAATATCCTTATTTTCTAATCTCCACTCTGTGATATAGTAATCATTTTTTTCTTTAAATACCAATCCATATTTTCTTGCTAACTCATCAACAACCATGAAACCCACATTATGTCTTGTTTTTGCGTATTTTCTACCGGGATTGCCAAGTCCAACAATTACAATCATTCAGTTGTTTATTTTTCTTCCTCTTCTTCAGCTTTTTTACCTTTCTTTATAACTTCGGGTTCAACAGTTTCTTCTATAGAAGGAGCAACTTCTGCCTCCTCTTCTTCCACAGTCACTGTGGCAATAACCTCTTCAGGATTGGATATAACTTTTATTCCTTCTTCAAATTTAATGTCACTTACATGAACCGCATCTCCAACCTCTAAGTGAGAAACATCAACTTCAATATGACCAGGTATTTTCTCGGGAATTGCCTCAATTTCAATCTCTGAAATTCCGTGCTGAAGAACTCCTTTATCCTGTTTAACTCCTATAGGTTCACCAATAAGAACAACAGGAATGGTAACTCTAATTTTTTCAGTTGCGCTTACTTCCATAAAATCAACATGCAAAAGTTTTCCAGTTACTGGATCAACTTGATAATCCTGAAGTATTGCCTGTTTTTCTTGCCCATCCAGTTTAAGAGTGACAAATAATTTTTCCCTCGTAGCAATATTCATAAATGTGTAAAGTTCCTTTGTAGGTATCTGAACAGGAGTTGATTGTCCATTTTTATAAATCACGCAGGGTATAATTCCTTTACTTCTTAACTGTCTTGCAATACCTTTTCCTGTTCTTTCTCTTTTTTCTACATTTAGAATAAATTTTTCCATCCTACCTCTCCTCCTTATACAAATAATGAACTTATTGAAGTTTCTTCATGTATTCTTTTTATTGCTTCACCTAAAAGATGAGCAACAGTAAGAACTTTTATTTTTGGACATTTATCTTTTTTATCATAAACAGGAATTGTATCAGTAACTATAACTTCTTCAAGCACAGAATTATTAAGCCTTTCAATTGCTGGACCCGAAAGCACTGCATGAGTACATGCAGCAAATACTCTTTGCGCACCTTTTTCTTTCAAGGCATTTGCAGCCTGGACCAATGTTCCACCTGTATCAATCATATCATCAATTATTAGAGCATCTCTATCTTTAACTTCTCCAATAACATGCATTACCTTTGAAACATTTGGAGCATCTCGTCTTTTATCTATTATTGCAAGAGGTGCGTTAATTTTTTTAGCAAAAGCTCTTGCTCTTTCTGTTCCACCTGCATCAGGTGAAACAACAGTAATGTTGTTTAAAAGATTATTTTTCTTTAAATAATCTAAAATTACAGAAATAGCAAAAAGATGGTCAACAGGAATATCAAAAAATCCCTGAATTTGACCTGCGTGTAAATCAATAGATAAAACCCTGTTTGCTCCAGCAACTGTGATTAAGTTTGCAATTAACTTTGCTGATATAGGAACTCTGGGCTGAACTTTTCTATCCTGTCTTGCATATCCATAATAGGGAATAACAGCGGTAATTCTTCCAGCAGATGCTCTCTTTAATGCATCAATAATTAAAAGTAACTCCATAATATTGTGATTGACAGGAGTACAAGTAGGCTGTATAACAAATGCATCAGAGCCTCTAATATTCTCCTTGATCTGGACCATTATTTCACCATCGCTGAAAGTGCTAACCATGGTTTCAGTTAAAGGAATTTGCAAGTAATCACTAACCTTTTTTGCAAGCTCAGGATTTGCATTTCCTGTTATCAACTTGATACCATCAGGCATTCTCAACTCCTTAAAAATAAAATTACCCTCTTTCTGAGGGTTTCATTACTGGGGAGGCAGGATTCGAACCTGCGAATGGCGGATCCAAAATCCGCTGCCTTGCCACTTGGCGACTCCCCAAATTAAAATATTTCAATATTGTTCATCTCATTTCAAGGGTTCAACAAGGGTCTGAACCACCCTGCACCAGTATCCTTCAAAAAATTTTAAAGCTCTTTGAGCATCTGTTTTATTGTTAAATAAACCAAATACTGTAGAGCCACTCCCACTCAAAAGACTGCTTTTCGCTCCAGCTTCTATTAGTTTTCTTTTAATTTTATCTATTTCAGGATATTTCTCTAAAACAGATTTTTCTAAATCATTCCATAAATAAAAATTATCAACATCTCCGCTACAGAAATGATTATATAATTGCCAAATATTATTATTTATTTTTTCATATTCTGTTGTCAATTCAGTTTTTAAATCTAAAGTTTTATATGCCCATTCTGTAGAAATACTGAAATCAGGTTTAACTAATAAAAGTGTATAAGATTTTGAGATTTTTAGAGGTTTAACTACATCACCCCTTCCTTCAACAATACAGATTGGAAGATAAAAGAAAAAAGGTATATCACTGCCAATTGAAGCACCTATTTCATGTAATGTTTTTATATCCAGATTAAGTTGCCATAACTCATTTAAAGCTTTTAAAGTAGTAGCTGCATCAGAACTCCCTCCTCCAAGACCTGCTCCTAAGGGAATTTCTTTTTTAAGAATAACAGTTACTCCTTTTTTTATTCCCGTATAATTCTGCAAAGCTTTAATTGCTTTGTATACTAAATTGTTTTCTTTTTTTATAGGCAAATCCGTTTCAATTTCTATCTTCTGAGAAGATTTAAAAATCAGGGTATCATGCAAATCAATGGCTTGCATTAGTGAAATAATATCGTGATATCCATCGTCTCTTTTTTTTAGGACAGAGATTGCCCAGTTTATTTTTGCAAATGCCTTGCAGGTGAGCATTATTTTTTTATGAGTGATTGGACTTCCTTTATCTTTTTTTCCAATCTTTCTTTTAAACCCTCTTCTTTTTCATGATAGTTCATAGCTTCTTGCCATGTCTGTAAAGCCTCTTTATAATTACCAAGCTCTTTATATATATCTCCAAGATGTTCAAGAATAACAGGGTCATCTTTTACATATTTTATCGCTTCAAGAAGATATTGCAAAGCATTTTTTTTATCGCCAAGTTTGAAATAAACCCATCCAAGACTGTCAAGATAATATCCATTGTTTGGTTTTAATTGAACTGCTTTTTGTATCAGAGATAGTGCTTCTTTAAGATTAATACCTCTATCAGCATAACTATAACCAAGATAATTAAGAGCTTCCGCATGGTCAGGTTTTAAAGACAAAGTTTTTTTCATTAATTTTTCAGTTTCCTCAAACTTTCCAAGTTTATCAAACACAACTCCTGCTATAAAATTTACATCTGGATTTTCAGGAAACCTTGACAAAGCATTTTCAATATACTGTCTTGCCCGCTGATAATCTTTTAAATCCATAGCAGTCTCTGTAGCATAAATATAAATTTCAGGTACGTCACCAGCAAATTGAAGAATCTCATCGTATATATTTAAAGCCTCTATAAGTTTTTTCTGTTTTAAATAAACTGTAGCAAGATTCAGAAACGCATTAACCTGTTTTGGATTTATTGAAATAATCTGTTTTAACAAATGTTCTGCTTCGCTTAATTTTCCTGTTTCAATATAGATTAAAGATAGATAATACATAAGATTCAGATCTTTTGGATGTTTTGATAGAAGATATTTAAGCTCTTCAGTGGCTTTATCATACTGCTTTATTTGCAAATAAAGCAGTGCAAGTTTTTCATGAATCTGTTCTGACTCTGATTTTTGCTCTTTTAGTGTTTCAAGTTCTTTTATTGCTTCTTTATATGACTTCTGAGAAAGATACAGGTTTATTAAACGTTCTCTTGCAAAAAGATTTTCAGGATTTAGTTCTAATGCTTTCTTAAAATAAAGTTCTGCGTCTTTCAAGTTACCCGCGAGTTCTTCAACTGCTCCGAGATTTGTATATGCAGGTTCATAATCAGGATTAAGCTTAAGAATTGTCTTAAAACTTTCACGTGCTGATTTAAAATCCTTTTTTTCAATATAAATTATCCCAAGAAAATGCAGAGCCATTATGTTTTCTGAGTCTTCTTTCAGTATTCTTTTAAATGTTTCAATGGCTTTATCATACATACCTGAGATAAGATATAAATTTCCAATTTTTGAAAGTATTTCAATTTTATTTGGTGATTGCTGAAGAATCTTTTCATAAACTTCAATCGCTTCTTTAATTTTCTTTTCTTTTACATAAACAGAAGCGAGCACCTGTAAAGCATCTATATTTTCGGTATCTTCTTTTAATACATCAGTAATATAGTTTTTTGCTGTTTCCAGTTCATCAATTTTTAAATAAGTATCAGCTAAAATTATTTTTAGAAATTTTGATTGAGGATTTTCTTTTAATGCTTCTTTGTAAAAGACAATTGCTTTATTTAAATCTCCATTTATACTGGCATAATATCCAGCCATAAAATTAAAATAGACATTTTCTTCTTCAGCAGTTGCTGAAAAAGGCATAAAAAAAAATGAAATAAGAACAAACAATAAAATATAACGCATAAAATATTATGGCACACTCTGGAATAATAAAGAAAGGGGGAGAAATTCTCCCCCTTTTCAATTAGCAGGAACCTTTGCACTTACAGGTAGGCATTGGCTTCCCTGAAACTTTCTTAATCATGGTCAGCACCTCCCTTTCATAGGGATGTAAACCCCTTCATGAGGTTTTTTTAGAGCTTCATGCTCCAATTGAATTATATCAATTTTTTTACAAAAAATGAAGATTTTTTATAACAGTCATTCTGAGAGTGCGTCCTATGAAAAATGGAGGAGATTCCTCGGCTGCTTACGCAGCCTCGGAATGACAGGCATGGCAGGGAAAAGTTCAGATTCACAGATGAAGATAAATAAAAAAATTGTTCAATAAAACATTGAGGGAACTTTTTTATAACCCCTTGAAAATCAATAAACTGAAGAATTCAATTAGAACTTAAACAGGCTTTCTATCAAAGAAAATATTTTTACCCTTTACACTTAAAGGAATACCAAGTATTATTTGAGCATCCATAAGTCCAAGTTTTTTAGCAGTAGCACCTATAGAATACATTACCCTATTGTCAACTCCGAGTTCTTTGGCAACAGAAACCAGTGAACCTATTGCAATTCCTAAATCTATTGCTCTTATTGTGCATATAGGTCCTGAATATTCAACTTTAAATGTTTTTTGCTTAAGAATTGTATTACAGTCATAGCCACATGCTCCACAGTTTACTCCTGCAGGTTTTTTAAAATTAAGTCCAATAAGTATTACTGCTTCAGCATCCCTTACATTTTGAGCATCTCTTTTGAAAAATTTATGAGTTTCTTTTTGTCCAATTAATTCCATCTCCTGAGCAATTGCTTCTTTTTCTTCTTGGGATACAATTCCTGTAACAATTTCATCATCTCCCTTTGCTTTAGGTGCTGTCCTTGCTGAAATAAGCATTAATTTTGCGACAGTTTCAATTGCTTCTTTTTCTGGATTAAGCTTCATTATTACACCTCCTCAAACAATATTGATTTAATATTTTATCATACAGTTAGAATAAAAGATGCACAATAGCAGAAAAGAAGACTATCTCATAATAAAAGGAGCCAGACAAAATAACTTAAAGAATATAGACGTTATCATCCCTCACAACAAATTAACTGTAATAACTGGAATCTCTGGTTCTGGCAAATCATCCCTTGCTTTTGATACGATTTATGCTGAAGGACAGTGGCGATTTATTGAATGTATGTCAAGTTATGCAAGGGTTTTCATTGAAAAACTTCCAAGACCTGATGTTGATCTGATTGATAACTTAAGACCTACAATAGCACTTGAGCAGAGAAATCCGATTAAAGGCTCAAGGGCAACTGTTGGAACTCATACTGAAATTTATGATTATCTGAGAATAATTTTTTCAAAAGTAGCAAAACCTGTTTGTCCTAAATGTAACGAAGAAATAAAATCATGGAATTCCTCAAAACTTACCCAAGAACTTTTAGAAAAATATGCTGGTAAAAGAGCATTCATAGTATTTGAAACTGACGAATCTAAAGAAAAACTTATTCAACTTGGATTTTCAAGAGCTTTGATATTTGAAAATAACAATCCCATAGTAAAAGAACTCACAAAATCTGATGAAAAATTGAAAATGGTAATCGTTGATAGATTAGTCCTCAGCAATGCTTCAAGACTCAATGACTCACTTGAGATAGCATTCAGGATGGGTCAAGTAAAGATTTATATTGTTGAAGATGCTAATTTGCTTCACTTTTTTTCTGAACCAATATGTCCTTATTGCGGAATGAAAACCTCAGAACCCTCTCCTCTTCTTTTTTCATTCAATCATCCGCATGGAGCATGCCCTCAGTGTAAAGGATTTGGTTATCTCTTAAAATACGATGAAAGCATCATTGTTCCTGACAAAGAGCTTTCACTTGCTGAAGGAGCTATTGAGATATGGGAAAAACCAACACTTAAATGGTGGAAACAGCAACTTCTAAAAGGAGCAAAGCTTTCAGGTATAAATGTAAATATTCCTTATAGAATGCTGTCTCAAGAGCAAAAAAATCTCATCTTTACAGGAAATCAATATTTCTATGGAGTGAACGATTTTCTTGAAGAACTTGAAAAGAAGAGATATAAGGTTCATGTAAGAGTTTTCCTTTCAAGAATTAGGAAACCTGTTGTGTGTCCTCATTGTAAAGGCAAGCGACTTAAAGATACCGCACTGATGTTTAAAATAAATGGATTGGACATTGGAGATATAAATTTTATGTCCATAAGCCAACTAAAAGAATGGATTCAATCATTAAAGCTTTCTCAGGAAGAAGCAAAAATTTCAGAAGAACCTTTAAGGCAGATTTCTGAAAAACTTGAGTTTCTTGAAAGAGTAGGACTGAGTTACTTAACATTGGATAGGCAAATTAAAACTCTTTCTGGCGGTGAATATCAAAGGCTTAATATATCAAATCAGCTTTCAAATAGGCTTACAGCAACTCTTTATGTTCTTGATGAACCAACTGTAGGACTTCATCCAAAAGATACAGACAGAATTATTGCAGTTTTAAAGGATCTTACAGAGTATGGAAATACAGTTGTAGTGGTTGAGCATGATAAAGATGTAATCAAAAATGCAGACTGGTTAATTGAACTTGGACCTGGGGGTGGTAGTCTTGGAGGCGAAGTGGTTTATTCTGGAGAATTAAAAAAGTTTTTAAATCTTGATACTGTTACGGCTAATTACCTGAAAAAATCTGAATGCCTTGCAATTAAAAATTATAAAAATTTATTTAAAAATTTCATCACTTTGAAAAATGCTCATGGACACAACCTTAAAAATATAACAGTTCATTTTCCAATGAATGCCCTTACAGTAGTAACAGGAATTTCTGGTTCTGGCAAAAGTTCACTTGTAGTTGATACGTTTTATAAAGCGGTGGCAAATCAGCTCGGAATAGATACTCAAAAAGCTCTTGCTTTTGAAGACATTGAAGGTGTAAAAAATATTAAAGCAATAAAACTCATTGATCAGTCTCCTATTGGAAGAACACCAAAATCCATGCCCGTTACATATCTTGGACTTTATGGTAAGATTAGGGATATTTTTGCCTCTCAAAAAGAAGCTAAACTAAGAGGATTTTCTTCAGGAGCTTTTTCTGTAAACAGTCCACAGGGTTATTGCCCTCAGTGTAAGGGAGAAGGTTATATAAGAGTTCAGATGTTTTTTTTTGAGGACCTTTTTTTGCCCTGTGAAGACTGTGAAGGCAAAAGATTTAGGAAAGAAGTGCTGGAAGTAAAATATAAAGATAAAAACATACATGAAGTTCTGTCAATGAGTTTTGATGAAGCTTATGAATTCTTTTATGAGGATAACATTTTAAGAGAAAAAATAAATCTTATCAGAGAATTAGGTCTTGGTTATCTCAGATTAGGGCAGCCTGCAACAACTCTTTCTGGAGGAGAAGCACAGAGAATTAAAATCTGTGAAGAAATTCTTAGTTCTATCACAGGAAAAAAATCAACTCTTAAAGGGGTTGTTTATATACTTGATGAACCTACTGTTGGACTACACTATGAAGATATTAAAAAATTTCTTAACATCGTAAAAAGATTGCTTGATAAATCAGCAACAGTAATCATAATTGAACATAATCTTCAGGTAATTTCAGAGGCTCAGTGGATAATTGACCTTGGACCTGAAGGTGGAGATAAAGGAGGCCACCTTCTTTATGAAGGCGACCTCACTGAATTTTTAAAACTTGAAAACTCCTATACTGCTAAATATTTACGAGAATATTTAAAATCTTAAAAAAGCTCCTATACCACCATATTCAAGAAGTCTTTGTCTGTCTTTTTCATCTTTTATAACTTCAACTAAAGCAGACTGCTCAATTGCCATCTCTGTAGCTTTTTCTACAAGGTTATCGTTTTTCATAACACAACCTCCACATTCCATGCAGCATTCAACATTTTGAGTTGTTGCAAATCCACAATTCTGACAGATAAAACCTTCTACTATGTAATTTTTTGCGATAACGAGTTTCATAACTCTTCTATCTCTCAGATATTTAAATACATCATCAATTCCCATAACTGCATTATTATTTTTCAATGACCTTGTAATAAGCTCAGAAACTGTTTCTTTTTCTTTAGACCTTTCATATTCTTCAACGATTGGAATTACTTTTTCTAAAACCTCTTCTTTTGAAGCATATTTTTCAATGTTTGCTCTTCCCACTATTTTGAGCTTTATTTCATCATTGAGTATATTCATTAATTCAGAAATCGCCTCGTCAGGTCCTGCAACAATAAGTCTTCTGATATTTTTATCCTTAAGAAAGCTATCAAACTTATCAACTGCATCCTTTAGATGCATCTTTACATGATAATCAATATGTCTTTCATATCTTTTTTCTGCAAGAGCAAACCATCCACCTTTTTTGTGCTTTCCCGGGACATCTTCATGTTGAACCATTCCGTATTCCTCAATATCACCCAGAAAAACTAAAAATACTCTGGCTGCGCGTTTATCAACAAGAAGAACGCCATATTTCTGATAATTATCAAGTAAATCAAAAAGAGGGCTTGTACAAGGAGTTCTATCAACAACTAAATCATCCTTAAGCTCTACATTTAAATCATATCTTATCCAAAGGTTTTTAGCCGTGCAACTGTAAATAACAATAGATTTTTTAAAAGATTCTCTTTCACTTTGTAAAAAAGCTTCCATCTTGCCAAGATCATCTTTGCAAGCATTCTGAATATTTTCTGGTAAACTCTTTACAAGATTTTTAAACTTTGATAAGTAAGCCTGTTTTTTCCTTTCATTTGGAGAAACATTAAGAAAAAGGCTTACAACATAAGCATCGTTAAAATTAAATTTTTCAAGTTTTTCTAAATCCTTCCTTTCAAACATTTTCACTACCTCCTATAAAGTTCTTTAAAATTTCTAAGAATGAGACAAAAAGGCTAAAAACAAGAGGTCCAATTATAAAACCAATAAGTCCAAAAATTTTAATTCCACCAAGAACAGAAAGAAATATAAATATAAGGGGCAATTTAACTTTGCCTTTTATAATTAGAGGCTTCAAAACATTATCAATAAGGCTTATTATAAATGCTCCTACCATTGCAAGAATCAACCCCTTTATAATTAATCCCTTAGCCAGTAAATAAATAGAAGCCGGTCCCCATACAGCAAAAGCTCCTAAAACAGGTATGAAGGACGCAACCGCAGTTGCAAAGCCCCAGAGTGTTGATGAAGGCATATCAAGAAAATAAAAAGTTATTCCAAGAATTGTTCCCTGAAGCATGGCTATCAAAATACCACCATAAAAAGTTGTATAAATTATATTTCTAATTTGATTTCTGATAGAAGTTTTATCAACTTCCGCGAAAGGCAAGAATTCTTCAATTTTTTTTACAAAATGATGTCCATCTTTCAGAAAGAAAAAAGCAATAAAAAAAGTCAGTATCAAATTAAGAAAAAGGCTCAGTATATCACCAAATCCATGAGCAATTCTAAGTGCCCCTTCTTTCAATAATCCGCTGAGTTCATTTTTAATTATAATCTCAAGTGATGCAATGTCACCTCCTGTAATAAAACTTAATTTCTCAAGAATTTTTGAAAGTAATGGGTGAGACATTATTTCATTTATAAGCTCAGGAAGATTAACGCCTTTTATGAGTTCTCCTGCTTCAAGAATGATCTGATAAGAAACATAGACAAAGGGGAAAAGAAAAAGAACTATTACTAAAATTATCGTTACTACAGCTGTAAGTCCTCTGTATTTTAGAAATTTTTTTAAATAATCAAAAACAGGATGAAACACTAAAGCAATCACTATAGCCCACCCTGCAGAAGCAAAAAAAGATTTAAGTATTTGATAATTAAGATAACCCAGAATGCCAATAAAAAGTAGTAAAATCCAGATGTAAAAGCTTCTTTCAAGAGAAATTCTATATTTTTTGGATGGACTCATATTCTATTTTATCTTTTTTGCAAAACTCTTCCAAAGGTTTAAAGAAATTTCTCCCATGTGTCTTTCTGGATGCCATTGCACCCCGACAAAAAAAGGATGTTCTTTAAGATAAACACCTTCTATAACTTCATCCCTTGCCATACAAAATATTTCAAGTCCATTGCCTAAAATTTTAATAGCCTGATGATGAGAACTATTTACAATATACTGCCCTTTTTCAAATAAAAAATTATCAGTTACTTGAATTTCATGATTATCTGAACTATGTTTTATCTGTGTCTCAATATTCTGGTAAAGATTTCCACCTAAAAATATATTCATAAGTTGCATTCCATAACATATTCCTAAAATTGGTTTACCTGTTTCAATAAATGCTTTGAGAAGTTTCATTTCTGATAAAACTCTTTCATCAGGCACAAGATTTTTACAGGCTTTATTTTTTTCTCCATAAAAATTAGGATTTATATCTCCTCCTCCAGAAATTATCAAGGCTGAGATTTTATTAATATGAGTTACTATTTTTTCTGTCATATCAGGCGAGATTATTAGTGGAATAAAACCAAGATTAATAATAACTGTGGTATAATCCCTGTTTAGATAAAGTTTTTTTTCATCAATGCTACATGTGATTCCAACAATTTTCATAAAAGAACTCTTCCGTTTCTTTTCCCTGTCATTGAGCCTTCCAATACAGCAATTTCGCCGTTTACAATAACATATTTAATTCCCTTTGAAACATTGAATGGTTTTTCAAAAGTGGCTCTATCTTCAATCTCGGCTGGGTCAAAGATAACAATATCTGCAAAATAGCCTTCTTTTATAACTCCTCTTTTTTCAATCCTGAAGGTTCGTGCTGGTAAAGATGTTATTTTTCTTATTGCTTCCTCAAGTTTTAATAATCCCTTGTCTAAAATATATTTTTTTATAAATCTCGGGAAACTACCAAATCCTCTTGGATGTGGTTTACCATTTCTGGTAATTCCGCTTGTACATCTGGCAGAACTATCAGTGCCTATCATAACATAAGGTTGAGATAAAATTTTTTCAAGATTTTCTTCACTCATTCCAAAATATATTACTCCTACCATAAGATTTGAATGAATCAATAAATCACATGTAAATTGAGCAGCATTTTCAAGGGTAACAATTTCTCCTAATCTTTTACCTTCTAATGATTTATATTTATCAGAGGCAATATCAGAAATCAAAAGACTGTTTAGAAAATCTTCTCCTCGCTCTTTAAAATATTTTTTAATTTTGAGTCTTACATTTTTGTTTTTTAGTCTTTCTATAATATCCTCTCTGTTTCCTTCAATTATCCATGAGGGCAAGAAAGCATCAAGGTCTGTTTGAGAAGCAATATAGGGATATCTGTCCGCTGTTATTTGTATCCCTTTATTTTGTGCGTCTTTTATTATTTTTAAAATTACATCAATCTTCCACCAGTTGTCTCTACCAGATGTCTTGAGATGGGAAATATGAACAGGTATTTTTGCTTTCTTCCCAATTAAAATAGTTTCTTCTAAAGCTCCGATCACTCTATCACCTTCGCTTCTCATGTGAGTTGTGTAAATACCTTTGAATTGTCTTAAAGTCTTTGCAAGTTCAATAATCTCTTCTGTATCAGCAAAAATTCCTGGGGGATATATTAATCCTGTTGAAAGCCCCTTTACATTATAAGAAAGCATTGTTTTTAAAAGTTCTTTCATTTTGTTTATTTCTTTTTTCCGCGATTTTACATCTTTATAACCAACCACAGCCCCTCTCAGATTTCCATGACCCAACATGGTAGCAAAGTTGATTGCAGGCTTAGCTTTTTTCAATAATTTTATATATTCCTGACAGGTATTCCAAGGACTAAGTCCAAGACTTTTTAGCTCAGGCAGCCTTCTTTCAAAAGCTTCACCAAGCATTGGAAAGCCTGATATTCCGCAGTTTCCATTTATTTCAGTAGTAATACCCTGGGTGATTTTTCCTTCTGCATTTGGGTCTGCAAGAATTGTAAAATCAGAATGAGAGTGTGTATCAATAAAACCTGGCGTGAGTACTAACTCCTTTGCATTTATCTTTTTTGTTGCACGGAATTTTTCCTTGCCAATGTATATAATTTTATCCTTTTGTATGCCTATATTGGCTTTAAATGGAGAATTACCAAGCCCGTCAAATATAAAAGCATTCTCTATGAATAAATCCATTTATAGATTCGCCTTCTGTCGCGTATTTTTGACTTTTTTGATATTTACTTTATTTGTTGTAGAGTTATTTTTTGTATATTTCACTTTCTTAATCTGCTCTGTTTTAAGAAAATAATTTTTGATTCCATCAACAATTGATTGGGCTATTTCCATTCTGTATGATTCTTGATTAAGAAGTCTTTCCTCTTCAGGATTACTTATATAAGAAACTTCAAGCAAGCATGATGGCATCTGAGCACCAACTAAAACATAAAAAAGAGCCTGTTTTACTCCATTGTCATGTCTTAAAAAAGAGTTTTTTAAACTGCCTGTCATAGAATTATGGACATATCCTGCGAGTCTGACAGAACTATCTCTTTTTGCTTCCCTTTCTAATGAAGCAAGCATAAAGCCAAGTTCTCCCTTTAACTGTTTCATCTTTTTTATAGAAATTGCATTTTCTCTTGCTGCAACTCTTATTGCTTCTTCATCATCTGTCCAGTTCAAAATATATGTTTCTATACCCCGAGCATATGAGTTTGGAGAAGCATTTGCATGAATTGAAATGAAAAGGTCAGCACCAACTCGGTTTGCAATTTCTGTTCTTTCGTTCAGTGGTATAAAGATATCTTTGTCTCTTGTTAAAATTATTTCAAAGGAGGGATCAGTTTTTAAAATTTCTCTAACTTTTAGAGCAATATCAAGTGTGACATCTTTTTCTTTTAATCCTGACGGACCTATTGCACCGGGGTCTTTACCTCCATGTCCTGGATCAATAACAATTTTCCGCTTCAGTGTAATTTTTGTTTCCTTTTCTTCAAGATTTTTTGATGATTTAAGGCTTCCCTGTGAATATATATCAATCACTATTCTAAAAGGATCTTCAAGTTGAATAATTTTGAACTCATAGCCAGACTTTTTAAGATCAAAGACAATTCTTACTGTATTAATATCAAACTGTCCAATTCGGATTTTATTTACAATAGGGTCATTTACTAAATATTCTTTTTTTATCTCCTTGTTGAGTGTAGCATTTTTTATATCAAAAAAAAGTCTTTCTGGGTTTTTAAGTTCTCCCTTTATAAATTCAGTAACTCCACTTGTTTCAATTACTACTCTTAATCCTTGAGAGAGTTCATAATATCTTATATCCTTAATTTGAATTTTATCTTCTGCCCATGTTAAAGACAAAGAAGACAAAATTAAAGGAAACAGAAAGTTAAATAAAATGATTAAAAATTTAAACATTACCTTAAACAGCTACAACTTCTTTAACCTCTGGAATTTCACTTTTTAGTGTCTTTTCAACCCAGTTTTTAAGTGTTAGAGTCGCCATCGGACATGTTCCACAGGCTCCCTTTAACTTCACATAAACTATATTATCTTTAATATCAACAAGGTCAATATTACCTCCATCTGCCATAAGACCAACTCTAATTTTACCTAAAACCTGCTCAACTTTGGCTTTTTCAATCATCAATATCCTCCTGCTGTTTTTAAATTAATTATACATCATTTAGATTTTATTTTCTCAAGAGTGTTGATATTTGCCAAAAAAATACTGATTTTGATATATTAGTATTGTTCGGCGGCGTAGCTCAGTTGGTCAGAGCAGACGGCTCATATCCGTCGTGTCAGGGGTTCAAATCCCTTCGCCGCCATTTTTTATTTTATAATGGGCTCCATCTCTAAAGCAGGATGCTCTATTCGGCTAAGATAATCAAGAAGGCATTCAATATCTTCACAAACTGTTTCATCAGCAATTTTTTCAATTAGTTCAGGAATTCCTTCTTCCTCTGCTCTTTTCTGAAAACTCTCTTTTATTCTTTCCTTAAGTTCCTTCGGCATCCAGACAATTCTTCTGATACCTCCGTCACCTTTAAGAAACTTCCTTGAAGTAATATAGTTTACACCAACTCCCATAAATCCAGGAGTCTGAATACCTCCCCCTATCATTCCTGCAATGGTAGAAAACTTCATCCCAATCGGAGTCATTCCACTGTAGCCTCTGTTTACAATTAAAACCCCATTTGCCTCGGGAACAACTGCTACAATGCATTCAAAACAACCGCAGGAAGTCATAGGATTTTCCATAATTGAGTAAAGATTTATTGTTTCTATTTCTCCTCCTGAGTGTTTCTTTACATATTCATCAACTCCGCTATATCTTCCATAAATTGGGTCAAATAATTCACCTTTTTGAACAGGCTGATTTCCACCCGTTGGCTCAATCTCGTATGCTGCTTTTGCATCAAGCCATGTAAATGCACCACAAAGTCCTGGACGTTCTGGTGTAATTACGCATACATGCTTCGGTGCAAAACTTTGGCAGAGAAGACATGAATAAAACTCTTTAACCTCCTCATCTGTTAGTGTAGCGAGCCTTAAATCTCTCTGTCTGTATTCTTTCCTTGCCTGTTCCCTTAATTCTAAAACTTCTTTTTCATCAACATAAAGATAAACCTCTACTTTATCAACAATGCTACGAAATTTTGACTTAATCATGCTTGATATTATTATTCCCAAATGGTTGAGGGTTATGCCTGACTCTTTTGCTTTTTTGCTAATTCTTATCCAGTTTATATCTCTCTGCCCTATATGCCAAAGACCTTCTGCCTCATTTATGAAAGTATGAATCTGTCGCTCAATAACAGGCTCAAAATCCTTCTGCATCTTTTTCCCTGCAACATTTACAACGATTCCAAGAGGCATTTTCCCACCTGCCTCATATTTTGCTTGCCAATCAGCACCCACTATCTCAACTTTTTCATCCTCAAGCTCTTGTATCTCCTTCATTCTAACCCATTCAAAAGCTGGTGTTTTTTGCCCTCCAAACTCTATAAAAGTATCCTCTTTTCTTACTCTTTCACCTTCAAAAGCCGGTCCATAAGCTACAGGAATTGGTGGTTTTTCAACAATTATTTTTAATCCTCTTGTCTCAATTGCTTTTTTAACAATCTTTTCGTAATTAGGTTCTGATACAATAAGGGGATATGCAGCAATTTCAGGGATTGAAATTTCTGGAAGACTCTGATCTGTTATAACAGGAATTGCAAATACTGCTGCACCCAGTGCTACTGCTACTGCCTTTTCATCAATGCTTCCAAAAGCGATAGCAAAGGTATTTACTCTCTTTCTTACATAATCAATTATCGCATTTTTATCTCCAGCTGTCTGTCCTCCGAAAATTAGAGATGCTCTTACTGCCCAGTCAATGACATAGACTGTCTCTTCTATTTTTGTACCTACAGGAACTACATAAGCTTCAAAACCTTGTCTTTCACCTGTTTTTATAAACTCTTCTGCCAGAGGACCTATAAGAAAAGCAAGAATTCTTTTTTCCTGAAGTTCTTTTATAATTGGCAAAAGCTTTTCTTGCTCAATTTTCCCAACTAAAACTGCTACAGCAGGGATTCTACCATCAACAAGCTGAACTCCGAGAGTTCTCTGAATTGTGTCACTGAGAAAGCCATAAAAAGGAGATTCCTCGTTTCGCTCGGAATGACAAAACAGCAAAGCAAGATAAATCTCTGCAAGATAAAGGTAGTTTAATGCAAGATTCATCGCATCAAGGGACTGAGAAAATTTGTCTTTTATAGTTTCATAAAACTTTTCAAGCTCTGAAAGTTCTGTTATTTTTAATCCCTCAAGAGCATAAATCAGAGGAAGACCATAGGCTGTATCTGGAAGCTCAAAAGAAAAAGCCTTGCCTTTTTCTGATATTGTTTTATTTAAAAGTGCCTCTGTTTCCTTTAACAATTCTTCTGATGCTTTTTTTGTAAATTCTACTAATTTTTCTATCATTTTTTACTCCTTACATAGTTTCTTAAGAATGCTGGAATTCCGCTTGCCTCCTTTGTCCCCACTATTACCTTCCAGCCAGGAAGTTTATCTTCAACTGCTCCTTTAAGCATCGCAACATATCCTGGAATTATAAGCTCTTTATGATTAAGCTTTTCTTCTATCCCACTTTCTTTTATAAACTGAGCAATCTTGCTTGCAGAAAACTTTCCTGCTGCCCAAGCAGTCAAGACACTCAGTCCATCGCAATCCATAATAGCAAGCCATGCAGGGACTTTGCTGTTTTCAATCTCACCTTTTACAAGAAAATAAGTCAAAGCAAAATTAGTAGTAACTATTATTGGGCTATTTTCATCAGGCTCTCCAACTTTGTATATATCCTGCTTTACCTGCATAGGAACCTGCGGGTCTGAGTAGATATTTTGTTTCAATGTGAAAAGCACAAGATTTTTCCATTTAGGGATACTACTTAATACAACAATTGAAGAATATTTTAAAATTGCTAAAGAAGCAATAACAGTTTCATAAAAATTATCATCCCTATTTGCAAATGTTATTATTGGATATCCCAATAATCTGATGCCTTTTTTAAGTGCTGCTCTTCTTATTAATGTGTTATCCATAAGAAGTTCTTTAGCACTGTTTGGCTGAGTATCAATTAATAAATCCTGAACACCCACTGAACGCGCAATTTCTACAAGTTTTAGAACTTTTTCTATCCCTTTATCACTTATAACCAGAGGAACGTTGTATTTTTTGGCTATTTCAGACATTTCATTAATATTTTCAGGGGTTGCTCCTGAAAGTATTGGTCTGCTTTCTTTCAACTTTTCAAGTGCCTTAGCTGCTACTTCAGGCTTTGATATCCCAAGAATAAGAGGTAAATCAAAAGCTTTATTTATTATTTTATCTAACACCTGATTGAATATTTCAGAATTCTCTGATTCGTTCTTTAAAAATATTGCATCAACTTTAAGTATTTGACCAACTCTTTCAATGGAAGACTCCAAAACTTCATTTATAAATCCATCTATGTTTGATTCTGTATCTTTAATTTCAAGGGCTAAAACCGTAGGATTAAAAAACTTTTTTTCATGTCTGAATAAAACTGTTTCTTCTCCGATTTTAATTTTTATATTTTTTGAGCCAAAAACAAATCCACGAATAGGAGGCGTAGCTGCTTCCTTAAGTTTTGCTTTAACTTCCTCAGATGCTTCAGGACATTGTTCAATATCTGCCTGACCCTGTGCAACCTTCATAGCAAAAGCAAGACATGTTGGAAATCCGCATTTTTTACAATTCGTCTTTGGAAGAAGCTTAAAAATTTCTATTCCTGTAATTGCCATTTTTCACTCCCTTTAGGAAAATAAATCACCGATAAATCTTTTGACAGTATTTATAGCTTCAGGATGTCTCATTATCAATAGTTCTGCCCCTGAAAGTAAAAATGAACAGGCTGTTACTGCTTCCCACATAACAGCTCTTTCATGTAGACTTCCCCACTCAGGAATATCAGATTCAGATGCCTGTGATTCCTTTGTTTTCCAGACATAAAAACCAACATCAGCAACCATTGGAACACAAAGCATGTTATCTCCCTGAATTTGCCCTGCAATTCTGATTCTTTCCATTACTGAATAGGTATATTCAAAGCCGTATCCCAGAGCAGAGCACATAGGGTCTATGATTATTTTTTCTCTTGGAAAATCCATCTGGGTAATTAAAATATTAAGCTGCTTTGCAAGATTTACATCAAGTTCAGACATTGCAATAAGACTATGACCGCCAGCCATTGCAGAAGCAGTAATAGTTTTATAATTGCCTTCCTGAGCTTTTCCAATTATACAGTTATATCCCCTTGAAGCATCTGATACCACAGGAAGAACCTCAGCGTCCTTCTCAGAATGATTGCTTCCCAAGATTATCAGAGGTAAATCTATTTCAGAGAGAATTTTTTTTACTTTATCAGCAGCCTCTTCTGGTTTGGAATCTTTGCTATCTGGGTGTGTACTCATAAGCCGTAAAGCAATTGCTTCTGCACCAAGAGTTTCGCAAAATTTTACCCATTTTATTGGACTATCCCACACTGAAGAATAAACTTTCGCAAGTTCTTCTGGATAGTCTTCAGGAATATCATCCTGAATCTCAAAAGCAATCAAGGGCTTATATGGAAATTCTCCCTCAAAAAAATGGAAAGGTAGTGCCGATTCCCCTCCAAAATAAGCCTTTTTCTCTTTTCCAAAAACAATTTCTGGAATCCTTCCTGTATATGTTTCTTTTGGTATTGAAAAATTCATTTTTTAACTCCTAAATTTCAAGATAGGAATGAGCATAAAGAGTTTTGCCATTGATTATACTAATTGTTTTCACTACTTCTATTATCTCTGCAGGATTTGCAATTGCAGCGTTGAGCCCTTCATACATTAAAAGAGCAAAAAAATATTTATTTAAAATGGGTCTTAAATGCTTTGGACATCCATTTGAAATATTACTCAGTCCAACTATTGTTTTCATAGGAGGATCATTGAGCTGCTGAAAAAGTTTTATGGCACGCAAAACCTCCTTAGCCTGCTCTTGAGAAGTTGATATCTGAAGCACCAGTGGGTCAAGATATACATCTTCAAGTGATACTCCAAATTCTACAGCCTTTTCAATGAGCTGAACAGCTATTTCAACCCTTTCTTCAGCATCTCTTGGAAGTCCACCTTTACCAACAGTAAGTGCAATGATTGGAACACTATATTTTGCTGCAAGTTCAAACATAACAAATCTTTCAGGGTCAAGAGAAGTTGAATTAATTAAGGGTTTGCCCCATTGATTATTGTGTACTTTCAGACCTGCCTCCATTGCCTTAGAATTTGTTGTATCAAGTGATACAGGAAGAGGAACAACTTCTTGAATAGTTGTTACCATCCACTCCATTACTCCCTCTCCTTCATCCTCTGCAGGACCTATGTTTGCCTCTATCATATGAGCACCAGTCTTCCACTGCTCAATAGCTATCTCATGAATTGGTTTTTTGTCTTTTTTTAAAATGGCTTCACGAACTTTTTTTGAAACAACACTTAAACGCTCGCCAATAATAAGCATATGTTCCTCCGGTAGAAGTTTAATAAAAAATTTTAACATAATTTATTAATTTCCTAAAATTTTTCAGTAATTTTGATTGTAGTCCGATTTGAATTTAAGTTTAAGAAATCTCTATTTACTAAAAAGATTGCAAAATAGACAATATTCATTTAAAATTATAGATAAGCAAAATATGAAAGAAGTTGTTCAATTCTTAGCTGTAATTCCGAAGGGACTTAATGACCCCGAGGAATCTTTGATTTGTTCCATTATGGAAACAGAGGAGACTCCTTGTTGCTAACGCTCCTTAGAATGACAGTTCTATTCTCACCCCGAGGCAAAGCCGAAGGGTCTCCTCTGGAGGCTATGAGATTCCTCGCAGACCCTTCGCCTACGGCTCAGGGCTCGCTTCGCTCGGCTCGGAATGACAGAGGAAAAGGCGAATGACATTTATCTCTGTCACCCGAGCATAAGATAAGGGTCTCCTACATTGGAGGCGAGGAATGACAGAAAGAAAGGCGGAATAACATGAAAAAAGCCTTGGTAGATAGATGGATAATTAAAAAATAACAGAACAATGACTCTAATAAAAAGGAGGGTTAAATCATGTTTAAGAACCTTACAATTGGTAAAAAACTCATGGTAGGGTTTGGAATTATTATCTTTCTTTTAGTAGTACTTGCAGCTTATACTGTTTTTTCTATAATTTCATCAGCTACAAAAGTTCACGACCTTGAAGAAAGATTTGATAAACTTCTTTATGCTGCTGAAATCCAAAGAGAAGTAAATGCCATACATCTAAAAGCAAGAAAAATGTTTTTAATTAATGACATATCAAAGAAACAAGAGATAATGAAAGAAATTGAAGAACATAGGAAATATTACAGAAAAAGAATGGAAGAATTAGGAAAAATTACCCGTAATCAGGAAGGAAAACAAAAACTTCAAAACCTTATAAATGCCTCTAATGAAACAAGAGATGCTAATAATAAAGCTATTCAACTTGCTCTTGCTGGTAAAAATCAGGAAGCTATAGAGCTTTATCTCAAGGAAGTTGAATCAAAGGCAGGTAATAGAGAAAAGGCTTTGAATGAGTTAGTGAATTATTATCATAAAACTGCAACTAAAACAACAGTTGATATCAATCAGTCTTTTAATTATGAATTAATCATTTCAATAATTCTGTCAGTTATAAGTATAGCTATAGGAATTTTCTTTGCTCTCTTCATTTCTCGTTCAGTCAAGAAACCTGTAACAGAGCTCAAGGGAGTTTTAGGGAAAGTAGCACAGGGAGACCTCTCAGTTGATATAAAAGTAGAAAGTAAAGATGAACTTGGAATGATTGCACAATCAGTGCATGAAGCAATAACAAGCATTAAACGCCTTATAGCAGAGTCAAAGACAATCTCAAGCTCTCTTGCCTCCTCCTCTGAAGAACTTTCAGCAACAACAGAAGAGATATCAAGAAACCTCAAATCCCAGACAGAGAGAGCAAGTCAGATAGCCTCTGCAGCAGAAGAAATGAGCCAGACAGTAGTTGACATAGCAAAGAATGCATCAAACATAGCAGAAGTAAGTGTAACAACAGCCAGTGTTGCAAAAGAAGGAAAAGACATGACAATGAACACAGCACAAGAGATAAAAGTAATTGAAGGAGCAATAGGGAAACTTTCAGAAGTAATCAATGTATTAGGAGACCGTTCTCGTCAGATAGGAGAGATAGTCACAGTGATCAAAGACATAGCAGACCAGACAAATCTACTTGCATTGAATGCAGCAATAGAGGCAGCTCGGGCAGGAGAGCAAGGAAGAGGCTTTGCAGTAGTTGCAGATGAAGTAAGGAAATTAGCAGAGAGGACAACAAAGGCAACAGATGAGATAGCGGAGATGATAAGGGGAATACAGACAGAGGTAGATATAGCAGGAGGTTCAATGGAAGATGCAACGAAAAAGGTGGCAAGTGGAGTTGAGCTAAGCAACAAGTCAGCTGAGATACTTGGGCAGATATTAAGCAAAGCACAAGAACTTCAGTCAATGATACAACAGATAGCATCTGCAACAGAGGAGATGTCTTCAGTAACAGACCATATAACACAGGATATAGGAAGCATAGCAGAGGGTTCAAAGGAGATATCGCTTGCAGTAGATCAATCAGCTCAGACAGCAAGTGATATTGCAAGATTGGGTGGAGAACTAAAAACAGCCATTGATAAATTTAAAGTATAAATCTGAAAGAATTACAAAATAATTTTGTAGCAATGCAAATTAAATAAGTAAAAGGAGGAGTTTATGTTTTTTGAAACATCGCTTTTAACTTTAATTGTAATTATTTTTTTAGCTGTTTACATTCTTAGCAGCGCAATTAAAATTCTAAAAGAATACGAAAGAGGAGTTGTTTTTAGACTGGGTAGAGTTATTCCAGTTAAAGGACCAGGACTTGTGCTTATATGGCCAGTGATTGACAAAATGGTCAAAGTAAGCCTGAGAATTGTTACAATGGATGTTCCTGCTCAAGACATAATTACCAAAGATAATGTCTCAGTAAAAGTCAACGCTGTTGTTTATTTCAGACCAATTGATCCAATCAAGGCAGTAACAGCAGTTGAAGACTTTTATTATGCTACAAGCCAGATTGCTCAAACAACGCTTAGAAGCATTCTTGGACAGAGCGAACTTCAGGATTTGCTCACAAACCGTGAACAGATTAATGCTGAATTGCAGCAGGTTATTGATTCACAGACCGAACCATGGGGAATTAAAGTTACAGCAGTTGAAGTTAAAAATGTTGACCTTCCACAGGAAATGTTAAGAGCAATGGCAAGACAGGCTGAGGCTGAAAGAGAAAGAAGAGCTAAAATTATTCATGCAGAAGGTGAACTTCAGGCTGCGGAAAAGCTTACAGAAGCAGCAAGAATTATATCATCTGAACCAGCAGCTCTTCAATTAAGATATTTGCAAACATTAAAAGAAATCGCCTCTGAAAAAAATTCAACAATTCTCTTTCCGCTACCAATAGATTTAATAACTCCATTCATGGAGCTCATATCTCGTGACAAAAAATAAACTAACCTTTAAAGCACTGCTAAGATTTTCTGCTTTAGCAGTGCTTATTGCTTTATCTGTATTTTTAGCTTATGAATTTGGAATTATTGAATTATTCCTGAATGAAGAAAAACTTAAGAATTTTATTAAATCCCTCGGACCTTTCGGTGTTGTGGGATTTGTTCTTTTACAGGCTTTTCAGGTTGTTGCAGCTCCTATTCCTGGTGAAGTTACAGGATTGCTTGGTGGATATTTATATGGAACATTTTGGGGGGTAGTTCTTTCAACAGCAGGACTTACACTTGGTTCAGTAATTGCATTTATTCTTGGAAGAATTTTCGGAAAACCCTTTGTTGAAAGAGTTGTTGATCCAATGGTATTAAATAAGTTTGATTATTTACTTCATCATAAAGGTGCTTTTTTAGTATTTTTTCTTTTTCTTATCCCAGGTTTTCCAAAGGACTATTTGAGCTATTTTCTCGGATTAAGTAGGCTTTCTTTGTTGGAGTTTACAGTAATTGCAGGAGTTGGAAGACTTCTCGGAACTATTCTTCTTTCTTTTGGCGGAGATTACCTCAGACACCATGAGTATGGAAAATTTTTAGGACTTGCTGGCATAGCAGCAGTAATAATGGTAATAGTTTGGTTATTTAAAGATAAAATTGAACGATTACTTAGAATCTGGCATATAAGTAGATACAGAAAAAATAAGCAGAAAAAGTAGCTACCACTTTATCAAAGATGCACCCCATGTAAGTCCTGCACCAAATGCAGCAAGCATTACATAATCACCTCTCTTGATTTTACCCTGCTCATTTGCTTCATCTAATGCAATGGGAATTGATGCTGCAGAGGTATTACCGTATTTATTGATATTTACCATCACTTTTTCCATCGGTAGAGAAAGTCTCTTAGCCATTGCCTGAATAATTCTTATGTTTGCCTGATGAGGAACTAAAAGGCTAAGTTCCGAAGATGTAATACCAGCTTTTTTTAATGTAGCATCCACAACTTCTTCAAGAGTTTTTACTGCAACTTTGAATGTTTCATTGCCTCTCATCTTTATAAAATTAAGTCTCTTTTTAATTACATCTTCTGTAACAGGCATCTGTGACCCACCTGCAGGCATGTGAATAAAATCCCACATTGTCCCATCTGAAAAAATATCTATTATCTGAATTCCTTCATCTTTTTTTGTTGGCTCAACTATGACTGCTCCAGCACCATCAGCAAGTAAAACACAGGTGCTTCTGTCAGTCCAGTCTGTAAATCGTGAAAGCATTTCAGCACCTATAACAAGAGCTCTTTTTGACGCACCTGTTTTTATAAATTTTTCTGCAACAGATAAAGCATAAATAAAGCCTGTGCATGCACCATTAATATCAAAAGCTACTGCATTACTTGCTCCGAGTTTCATCTGAAGAATACAGGCAGCAGATGGAACAAGCATATCAGGAGAGACTGTTGCTACAATTATCAAATCAATATCCTTTGCAGTTAAGTTAGCGTTTTTCAATGCTTTTATTGAAGCCTCAAAGGCAAGGTCACTTGTTGCCTGCTCAGGTGCTGCTATTCTTCTTTCTTTTATTCCTGTTCTCTCAGTTATCCATTCATCTGATGTTTCAACCATTTTTTCAAGGTCATGGTTTGTTAAAATTTTTTCAGGAACATAAGAGCCTGTTGACACTATTCTGGCTTTCATCTCTCTCCTCCGTCTGGTTTAAGCTTTCTGAAATTCTTGTATATATCTGTTTTTTTACCATTTCTGTAGCTACTTTTATTGCATTTTTTATTGCTTTTGCTGAAGACCTTCCATGACATATTATGCTTGTGCCATTAATGCCAAGTAATAAAGCACCACCATATTCAGAGTAGTCTACTTTTTTACGGAAACTTTTTATTGCAGGCTTTATCATCATATAGCCAAGCTTTCCTGTTATTATATCTGCAATTTCTCTTTTAAGCATCTTCATCAATGCTTCAGCAAGTCCTTCACCGACTTTTAGCACAATGTTTCCAACAAATCCATCACATACCACCACATCAGCCTGTCCGAAGAAAATATCTTTTCCTTCAATATTTCCGACAAAATTTAACCTTGAAGACTTGAGGAGTTTAAAGGCTTCTTTTGTAAGTTCATTTCCCTTTGAACCTTCTTCTCCTATGCTTAAAAGAGCTATCTTGGGGGATTGTGAATTAAAAAGTGCTTTATGATAAGCTTCTCCCATGAAAGCAAACTGGACTAAATGTTCAGGTTTGCAATCAACATTTGCTCCTGCATCAAGTAAAATAAAATGTCCCTTTAGACAGGGCATTACAGTAGCTATTGCAGGACGTTCCACATTTGGAAGTTTTCCGAGTAAAAGAAAACTTAAAGCCATCATAGCACCTGAATGTCCAGCACTTATAACAGCATCTGCTTTGCCTGCTTTTACCAGTTCAACAGCTTTTCTCATTGAGGTATTTTTTCTTCTAAGTGCTGAAGATATATTTTCATCCATTTGGATTACATCATCAGCTGGAATAACGGATATGATACCTTTTGTTTCTTTCTTTTCAGGCAAGAAACTTTTTATTTTTTTTTCATCCCCAACAAGAATAATCTCAACTTCAATATCCTGCACTACTTCATAGGCACCTAAGATATTTACTTCAGGGGCGAAATCGCCCCCCATTGCATCAACAGCAATTTTTAACATTTTTAGAATTACTCTTCAACCTCTAAAATTTTTCTGCCTTTATAGGTGCCACAATTAGGACATACCCTGTGTGGAAGCTTGGGCTCCTTACATTCAGGGCATAAAGCAAGATTGGGAGCTGTTGCCTTCCAGTTAGCTCTTCTTTTATCCCTTCTTGAAGGGGTATGACGATGTCTTGGATTAGCCATTTTTCTTCATCCTCCTTAAAAGTGATTGTAATACTGCCATTCTTGGGTCTATTTCTTTAACTGTACATCCACAGCTAAATTCATTTAAATCTGTACCACAGACAGGGCATATTCCCTTACAATCTTCAGAACATAAAGGCTTCATAGGTATACTGAGCAAAATCTGGTCACGAATTATGTCTTCTGTATCAATTAATCCCTCTCTGTAGAAATCTACCTCCATCTCATCTCGTTTTAGTTCAACGAGTTCTTCTTTATTCAATTCTTCTATAGGATGATAGCTCAATTCTATTAAACTTCTAATTGGCATTTTATAGTCCTTCAAACATCTACTACATTGAAGTTCAACTTCTCCACTGACAACTCCTTTTACAAATACCTCTTGCCCGTTTTTCTCTATTCTTAAAATAGCTTTGAATGGCTGGGTGATTTTCACACCATCTATTTTTGGAGTTTCCTCCAGCTCAATATTTAGTCCTTCTTCAGGTATTTCAAAGACCTCAATTTTCATCTAAAAACCTCAAAAATAAAATTCTCCCTTACGGGAGTTAAAATATTTTAACAAAAAATTAAACTTTCTTTATAGTCTCTATGCTGCTTTTTTCAGTTTTTCCATTATTTTCCAGCTCTTTAAAATATCAATAGCTCTTTGCAGTTGGGTATCTTCCTTTTCATCAACTTCCTGTGGAACTTTTTCCTGGGGTTCAACTTTTTCTCCCTTCAAATGTTGTTCAAGGTCTTTTTCTCTAATTACGGGAACTTCTTTGCCATTTTTAGTTTCAAGTTTTACAACTATATCAGGCATTATTCCAACTGCATGAATGCTTCTTCCTTTGGGTGTGTAATATTTTGCTGTTGTAAGTTTTAATGCTGAACCGTCACTTAAAGGAATAAGACTTTGAACAGAACCTTTACCAAAAGTTTGAACTCCAAGAATTAAAGCTCTTCCCCAATCCTGTAACGCTCCTGCAACAATTTCTGAGGCTGAAGCAGAACCCTGATTTACAAGAACAATCATGGGAATCTCAGTATATGAAGGTCTCAATTGTTCTGTATAATACTGCATTTTTTCTCCAACTCTTCCCTGTATTGATACAACAAGATGTTTTGGAGGTAAAAACTGCTCAGAAACATCAACAGCACTTTGAAGAAGTCCTCCAGGATTATTTCTTAAATCAAGAATAAGACTGCGCATTCCTGAATCTTTAAGGTTCTGTAATGCATTTGCAAGGTCTTGCGCTGTTCCTTCCTGGAATTGAACCAGTTTTACATAGCCGATTTCCTTATCAATCATTTTATATTTTACGCTCTTGATTTTAATGATATCTCTAACAATGGTTATGTCCCTTGGCTCTTTCCACTCATCTCTCTGAATTGTGAGAATAACAGATTTTCCTTTAGGTCCTCGCATCTTTGATACAGCATCATTTATATTCATATCCTTTGTTGATTGCCCATCAATTTTTATTATTTTATCACCCGCTTTGATTCCTGCTTTCCATGCAGGAGTATCCTCAATTGGAGCAATCACTGTTAAAATCCCCTCTTTTATTCCTATTTGTATTCCAATCCCACCAAATTCTCCTTTTGTTTCAGTCTGAAACTCTTTGTAAGCCTCCGGGGTTAAATATGCAGAATGCGGGTCCAAAGAATTAATCATTCCTTTTATTGCTGAACGAATAAGTTCTCTTGGATTAATATCCTCTACATAACTCTTCTTGACTGTGGTAAAAACCTCAGTAAATGTTCGTAAATCCTCATAAACAGAATCTGTATTCTGAGCTGCTGACCATCTTCCTATTATTATTCCCATAAAGGCAATAATCAAAATCAATGCTGAAATCGTAATTTTTTTCTTCATTTTTTTATTTTTTCCTCCCTTTTATCTTCTTAACCACTGTTCTGGATTGAGTGGTTTTCCTCTATATCTTATTTCAAAATAAACTGCTGTTGTATCTATACTGGATTTTTCTCCAACATTACCTAAAATCTGTCCTGTTTTTACATAAGCTCCTTCTTTTACTCCTATAGAACCAAGATTTCCATATACTGTATAATATCCATCTCCATGACTTATTATAACAAGGTTTTCATATCCTTTAAAATATTTCGCATAAACAACCTTGCCTTCAGCAGATGCTTTCACTTGTGTGCCAGGTGATGCCTGAATATAAATTCCACTTCTAAACATAGGAACATTAAAAACAGGGTCTTTCTGACTACCATAATGTGCAATAACAGGACCGCTTACAGGCCATACAAGAGTTCCCTTTCTTTTTGTAAACTCTCCTTCAGGTAGAGAAATTCCTGGTTTCCCAGTTCTTTTTTCTTTTTTTTCAGTTTCCTGAAGAAGCCTTGCAAGTCTTTTTGCATTTTCTTCAAGTTCTTTTATTTTTTTCTCATATATAGCTTTATTTTGTCTAACTTTAGCAAGTAAAATTTCCTTTTCTTTTTTCTTTTGTTTTTGAGTCTCTTCTGCTGTTTTAAGAGCTTCTTCTTCTTGTTTTAATGACGCGTAAAGCTTTTTCAGTTCTGCCTGTTGAACAATTAGAATATTAAGTTCTGCTTTGTATTGCTGGATAAGTTTTTTGTCAACATTCATAATTTTCTGAGTATTTCTCATAAGGCGAAATGCTTTTGTAGTATCTTCTTCCATTAAAATTATTAAAACAGGATCAGGTTGATTGTTTAATCTCTGGATTCCTTTTATTCTACTTATAAGATAATTTTTTCTTGTTTCAAGCTGATTACTATAAGTTTTTATCCCTTTTTCTGTTTGACTAATTTTTATTTGCAGATTTTTTATTTTCATACGATGACTCTTTATTTTTGTTTCTATCTCATCAAGTTCTTTTGAAACTTTTTTTAAATCTTCAAGAACATTCTGTTCAACTTTTTTGGTTTCTCTCAGCTTTTTTTTATGAATATCAAGCTGTTTTTTTATCTGTTGTAATTCCTCTTTTGGCTGAGCAGCTAAAGTGGGAAAACTTAAAGCAATAAAAAATAGAATTATTATAATCCTTATTTTTTTTAGCATTTTTATTGATACTTTATCTTACCAAGTGCAAAAAATGAAGAAATTATACCAAGAAACACACCCAAAACAGGTAATAGCCCAAAAATCTCAACAGGAAACTCTATCTGAGTAACTGCAGGTAAAAATTCTGAAAAACTTTTTGAATGTAAAACAAAGTATACCAAACAGATTAAAATACCTGCGAAAATAGTTCCTCCGAGTCCTATAATTCCACCTTCAACTAAAAATGGAAATCTTATATAGGAAGGAGTTGCACCAAGAAGTTTTAAAATCTCAATTTCCTCAGTTTTTTTCCAGTAAAAACTTTTTACAGTGGCATAGATTATAAACAAAATTGCAATTGAAATAAGACAGAATCCTGCAATAGCAAGATTCCATAAAGTTACTCTTATTGTTTTTAAACCCACTATAATTTTAGCAGGATAATAAACATCATCAACAATTTGCATTTTTTTTATATTTTTCGTAATCTGTTCAATATTTTGAAGACTTTCCTCTTTTATAAAAGCTTCTATTGTATCAGATAGAGGATTATATCCGATAAGCTCTATAAGTGCAGGATCAATAAGATTTTTCATTTCTTTTATAGCTTCATCCTTTGAAATATATTGAATACGAGAAAAAACTCCCATTTTTTTAAGTTGTTCAATCATTGAAGAAATTTCAGTTCTGCCCGTGTCATCTTTTAAATAAATAACTATAGCAGCTTTTGTTGAGAGCTTTTTCGTAAAAATTTCAACATTATACAGGAGCAAAAAAAATCCTGTAAAAATAAAAAAACATATGCCTATACTGATTATGGATAAAAGAGTTGACCATCTATTAAACCATAGTCCTTTAATTGCTGAATGAAGATGCATCTTCATGGATTTTTCCCTCTTTCAAAGTTAAAACTCTATATTGTTTATTTCTAAAAAAATCTGAATTATGGGTTGCAATTACAACAGTGCATCCTTTGGTATTTATTCTTTTAAAAAGAGCAATAACATCCTGTGATGCTTCGGGGTCCAGATTTCCAGTGGGTTCATCCGCAAGGACAATCTGAGGATTTGTTATAATCGCTCTTGCTATCGCAATTTTTTGCTGTTCTCCACCTGAAAGGGTTTTAACAATGCTGTCTGCTTTGTGCCTGAGAGCAACATCTTTGAGTGCATCCATAACTTTTTGTTTTATATCTTTTTCCTTCTCTCCAATAACTCTCAAAGGAAGAGCTACATTATCAAATACTGTTAAATCCTGTCTTAATCTAAAATCCTGAAAAACAAAGGTAACAGCTCTTCTTAACTGTGGTATTTCTCTTTGCTTTATGTTAGAGAGTTCAAAATTTGCAACTTTTATTTCACCTTCATCTGGAAATTCACTTCCAAAAATTAATTTAAGAAGTGTGGTTTTTCCAGCTCCAGAAGGGCCTGTTATGAATACCAGTTGCCCTTTTTCTATATTAAACGAAACATTTTGTAGGACTGCTATTCCACTGTAATATTTATAAACTCCCTGAAATGTTATCATTTTTTAAAAAATTCTCTGACTGTATGAATGATATTTTCAGATGTAAGTCCATAAAATTTAAGCAATTCTTTCCAAGAACCTGAGCAACCAAATGTATCTTTTATCCCAATTCTTTTTATAGGAACAGGATGATTTTCACAGACAAATTCAGCCACAGCAGAACCAAGTCCGCCAATTATAGAATGTTCTTCTGCTGTCACAATCAATTTTGAAGATTTAGCAATTTTCAATAATGCTTCTACATCAATAGGCTTCACTGAAGAAAAATTTGCAACCCCAGCATCAATTCCTTCTTTATTTAAAATCTCTGAAGCTTTTAATGCTTCTGCGACCATTAATCCATTGGCTATTATATTGACATCTTTGCCAAGTTTGAAAATATGAGCCTTACCAATCTCAAACCTATAGTCTTCAGGCATTACCGGTGAAACTTTTGCTCTTCCGAGCCTGATATAAACAGGTCCATAATATTCTGTAGCCGAAACTATGACCTGTGCAGTCTCATATGCGTCTGCTGGAACAATAACAGTCATGCCAGGTATAACTCTCATAAGTGCAACATCCTCAAGTGCCTGATGTGTTGCTCCATCCTCTCCTACTGTAATCCCTCCATGTGTAGCAACAATTTTTACATTAGCATTTGAATAGCAAACAGTCTGTCTAATCTGTTCCCATGCTCTTCCTGTAGCAAATATTGCAAATGTTGATGCAAACGGAATTTTACCTGTAAGAGCCAATCCTGCAGCTACACCAATCATATCCTGCTCAGAAATTCCCATATTGAAAAACCTATCTGGAAAAGTTTTTGCAAACTTTGCGGTTTTTGTGGAACAGCTTAAGTCCGCATCAAGAACAACAATATTAGGATTTTTCTTTCCCATTTCAACAAGTGTGATACCATAAACATCTCTTGTTGCCATTTCTTTTGAATAGAATTCAGACAGTTCATTTAATGCACATGTGCATTCATTTTTTCCCATTTTTTAACTCCTTAAGAGCGATTTCAAGCTCCTCCTGTGTTGGAGCAACTCCATGATATTGAACTTTTCCTTCAAATATTGAAACCCCTTTACCTTTAACAGTGTTTGCTATAATCATTGTTGGTTTTCCTTTTGTTTTTTCAGCTTCCTCAAAGGCATCAACAATTTCCTGCATATTGTGACCATCAATTGTAAACACATTCCAACCAAAAGCAATAAATTTATCTTCTATTGGCTTAATATTCATTACATCAGAGCAATGTCCATCAATCTGCAGATTATTATGGTCTACTACTGCACATAGATTATCTATTTTATAGTGAGAAGCTGTCATCGCAGCTTCCCAGACTTGTCCTTCTTGAAGTTCTCCATCTCCTAAAAGGCAGTAAACTCTTGAGTTTATCCCGCTAAGTCTTAGCCCTAAAGCCATTCCACATGCAACAGATAGTCCCTGTCCAAGTGAACCTGTAGAAACCTCAACACCTGGTAAATTCTTACAACAGGGATGTCCCTGTAAAGGTGAGCCAAGTTTTCTTAAGCTATTAAGCAAGGATTTATCAAAATAACCAGAAAGAGCCAATGCTGCATAAAGAACAGGTGCAGCATGTCCTTTTGAAAGAACAAATCTATCGCGTTCTTTCCATTGAGGATTTTTTGGATTGTGCTTCATCTTGTAAAAATATAGAGCAGTTACAATATCCGTAGCTGAGAGACTTCCTCCTGTATGTCCAGAACCTGCATTCGTCAACATTTTAACAATTTCAATTCTTATTTGTCTTGCTTTCTCTTCTAAAAATTCTATATCTACCACCATTCCACCTCAAATTTTTAATTAATTTTTTAATTATAAATCAAAATCATAAAAAAAGACATCTCGTATGGTATTCTAAAAATATGCATGAAATTTATTTAGTTGATGGAAGCTGTTTTATTTACAGAGCCTATCATGCCATAAAAGGATTAAGCACATCTCGGGGTATTCCAACGAATGCTATTTATGGATTTACAAGGATGCTTCTTAAACTTCTCAGGGAAAAAAATGTCAAATATATACTATGCGCCTTTGACAGCCCTCATCCAACAAAAAGACACAAAATCTATGAAGAATACAAAATAACAAGACCCGAGACACCCAAGGACTTGCCAGTTCAGATTGATTATATAAAACAGATTATTGATGCTCTTGGTATTACAAGAATAGAGGTTCCAGGATATGAAGCAGATGATATAATAGCTACCGCAGTTGGGGTTATTAATCAGTTTGCACCTTTGAACTTTATAATAATTAGCATTGACAAGGATATGCTTCAGCTTGTTTCTGATAATGTAAAGATTTATGACCCTATTAATGAACTTATTATTGATAGAGAATATGTGATAAAAAAATATGGAGTTCCACCTGAAAAACTTAATGATTTTATGGCTCTGGTTGGTGACGCAATTGATAACATACCAGGAGTCAAAGGAATCGGAGAGAAAACAGCTGCAAATCTTATAAAAAGATACGGCTCTATTGAAAATATATTAAAAAATCTTGATATTATAAAACCTTTAAAAGTATCGGACATTATAAAGAAAAATATTAAATCTCTTCAGCTTAGTAAGGAACTTGTAATATTGAGAAAGGATACGCCGATTGAGATTAAACTTGATGACTTGAAAATAAAACAACAGGATAGAGAAAAACTTGTTCAGATTTTCAGAGAGCTTGAATTTAACACGCTTCTAAAGCAGATAATAAAAGATTTTCCAAACCATTCGTCTTGTTCAGTCCTTCAACTCAACTTGGCGTCAGAAAATAGAAGAAATACTATTGAACTAATTGAAAAAATAAAGGAATATGGAAAATTTTCAGTAACATTTAATAAAGACAGCATAATTGCAGGCGTTAATGGAACTCTTTACGAGATAGCTTTTAATGATACAAGAGTTAATGAGATTTTATCCTCTGAAATATTAAAAATTATATATAATGCAAAGGAGGCATTAAAAAAGCTTAAGAATTCGGGACTTAAACTTTCACCTCCTTACTTTGATCTTATGATAGTTGCATATCTTATAAATCCAAATAGAGGCAAATATAATATTGATGAACTTATCCTTGAATACACTGGAAAGTTTTACGAAAACGCTGAAAATATAAATTTTTACATGTTTGAACTTTATGAGAAATTAAATAAAGAACTAAAAGAAAAAGAGCTTGAAAATCTTTATTTTGATATTGAAATGCCTCTCATAGAAGTCCTTTTTGATATGGAGGAAACAGGTATAAAGGTTAATATTGAAAAACTTGAAACTCTTACCAAACATATATCTATGGAACTTGATAAAATTAAAGAAAAAATTTACACAATTGCAGGCACAGAATTCAACATTAACTCACCAAAACAGCTTGCAGAAGTTTTATATGACAGACTGGGACTTAAAACCAGAAAAAGAGGTAAAAAAGCCCGTTCAACAGAAATGGAAGTACTTGAAGAACTTGCTATTCAACATGAACTGCCTCATGAAGTAATTAATTATCGGACTCTTAATAAACTTTTAACAGGTTATTTGATTCCACTAAGAGACTATATAAATCCTGAAACCAAAAGAATTCATACAAAATGGTCTCAAACTGTAGCAGGAACAGGAAGAATAGTAAGCAGTGAGCCAAACTTACAGAATATCCCTGTAAAAGGTGAATGGGCAGAGTTTTTAAGAGAAGTTTTTATTCCTGAAAATGGATATATGTTCCTCAGCGCTGATTATTCTCAAATAGAGTTAAGACTTTTAGCACACATGAGTGAAGACCCTGCTTTAATCAAAGCATTTTTGGATGGGAAAGATATTCATACTGCTACAGCATCTGAAATTTTTTCAATACCTGAGAACGCTGTTACAGATGAACATAGAAGAATTGCAAAAACTGTAAACTTTGGTATCTCTTATGGAATAAGTCCATTCGGACTTTCTGAGTCAATTAAAATTCCATATGAGAAAGCCGAAGAACTAATTGAACTTTATTTTTTAAGATATCCAATGGTTAGGAAATTCATTGAGGAAACAATCAGTTTTGCCCAAAAAAATGGTTATGTAAGAACACTTTTTGGAAGAATTCGTCCCCTTCCAGAAATTAACAGTCCAAATCAATTCCTGAGAATGCAGTCAGAAAGAATGGCAGTAAATGCAAGAGTTCAAGGAACAGCAGCAGATATTATAAAAATTGCAATGATAAGAATATATAATCGCTTAAAAAAAGAAAAACTAAATGCAAAAATCATACTTCAGATTCATGATGAAATTGTGCTTGAAGTTGAACAAAAAGTTATTGAAAAAGTAAGTGAAATTGTTCAAAATGAAATGAAAGATTTTTCCCTTTCAGTTCCTCTTGAAGTTAATGTATTCTCAGGCAATAGTTTGAATTTATAAAAATGTAAAATTTCAATCTTTTCCTACAACTACAACAATATATGAGTCAGTATTGAGAATTCTTCGGGCAACCTTTTTAATATCTTCCATTGTTACTTTTTCAATATATTCCGAATATTTATTTATATAGTCATCTCCAAGTCCGTAAAAATCTATAACTGGTAGAAATTCACTTATTTTTTTCATCGTATCAATTCTCAATGGAAAACTTCCTGAAAGAAATGCTTTTGCCTCTTTCATTTCCTCAGAAGTTACTGCCTTTTCTTTCATTTTTTTTAGTTCTTCCATAATCAATTTTATGACATTCTGAGTATTCTCATTTTTTGTCTTTACTTCTATATAAAAAGCTCCAGGGAAAAGATATGGATAAAATGTACTGTAAATTGAATAAGCAAGCCCTCGTTCCTCTCTAACCTGTTTTGCAAGTCTTGATGTAAGCCCTCCTCCGCCAAGAATGTAGTTCATTATACTTAAGGCATAAAAATCAGTATCCTTTCTTGAAATTCCTTCAAATCCAAGAACTATGGTTGATTGAGTTAAATCATCTCTTTTTATAAAAATTTTTAAAGGCTCATTCCTTTTAACAAATAAAGGAGGATTTATATTTCGTGTTATCGTATTACCATGCCACATTGTAATAGGATTTTCAATTAAATTTTTCAATTCATTTTCATCTATATATCCAACAACTGAAAAAATCATATTGTTAGGACTGTAGTATTTGTTATAGAAATTCAATATATCCTGCCTTGTTATATTTTTGAGTCCCTCAGGTTCGCCTTCAACTGCTCTTCCATAAGGATGCTGCCCAAAAAGTTCCTTAAGAAAAGTTTTATGAGCTATGAACGAAGGGTCTTGTTCCATCTGTTTTAATGATTTTTCAACTCTGGAAACCTCTTTTTTTATTTCTTCCTCAGGGAACACAGGATTTATAAGAATATCAAAAAATAGATTTAACGCTTCTTTTAAGTGCCTCTTGGTAGTGCTCAGAGTTAGTATTGTATAGTCATGAGTAACTTTTTTATCAATTGATATTGCTAAAAAATCAATCTCATCTTCAATCTGCGTTGCAGTGCGTGTTTTTGTTCCATGAGTAAGCAAACGAGCTGTAAGATAAGCAATTGAAGGTTTTGCTTCATCAAGAGGAGAAGCAGGAATTAAAACAGACACATAGACAATGGGAATATTATCACGATAAAGATATTTAATTTTTGCTCCGTTTTGTAATTTAAATGTTTTAAAATCCATCCTCTCAGCTCCTGCAATAGAATTAAAAAATAAAACAATGAAACAAAAAACTGCAAAGAAAATATTCACTCTGTTCATTTTGGTAGAAGTTCTCCTACTGTTAAATTGTCAAAATTAAAGTATTTTTTAGCTACTTTCTGAACATCATCTGCTGTCACTTTCATTATATCTTCTCTGTATCTGTCAATCATTTTCCAACTTCCAAGAATCTCAAATTTGCCTATATAAAGAGCATGTCCAAAAACAGAATCCTGACTAAAAAGGAAAGAAGCCTCTACCTGATTTCTTGCTTTTTCAATTTCTATGTCAGAAGGAGCTTCGTTTTTTATTTTTTCAATCTCTTCTTTTACAATTTTTTCCACTTCATTAATTTTACCCACGTCTTTTACTGATACAACAATAAAAAATAAAAATCCATCCCTGCTTAATGCTGAATTACCTGTTGAGACATCAACTGCTAAAGCAGTTTCATTTACAAGCTTTCTGTAAAGTCTTGAGCTTTTACCTTCTCCAAGTATTGTGCTCAAAACCTCAAGATAAAGACTATCTCTATTAGGATAAGCAGGAACCTTATAAGCCATTACAAGCATTGGCAGATGAGTTTGTCTTTTCAGGATAACTCTCTTTTCTCCGTATTGCTTTGGTTCATAAAGAATCTTTCTGGAAGGAACATCACAAGAAGAAATATTTTCAAATTTTTCTTTTATTTTTTCTCTGACTTCGGTTACTTTTATATCTCCTGCAACAATAATAAATGCATTATGAGGGCAGTAATACTTATGATAATAATTTTTTATGTCATTAAGAGTAATAGTTTGAATGTCCTCGCTCCAGCCAATCACAGGCTTGCGATATGGATGTTGTTTGAAGGCTATTCCAAGAACTTCTTCAATTATAAGACTTTCAGGATCATCTTCATATCGCTGTCTGCGTTCTTCAAGAACAATCTTTTTTTCAAGTTCAAAATCTTCAAGATTAAATAGCAAATTTGCCATTCTGTCAGATTCAAGGTCAATTGATGTTTGAAGCTTTGAAGGAGAAAGTTTTTGAAAATAAACAGTATAATCCTTTGTTGTAAAGGCATTATCAATTCCACCCTGTGATTGAACTATTTTTGAGAAAACATTGCCTGGGTAATTTTTACTTCCCCTGAACATTAAATGTTCAAGAAGATGACTTATCCCTGATTTGCCTTCTGGCTCATCTATAGCTCCAACTTTATACCATACCTGAAAAGTTGCAACAGGCGATGAATGGTCTTCAATATATATCACCTTCAGACCATTGTTTAAGACTTCTTCCTTAATCTCAGAGAATCCCATAAATGGAAATATTAAAATAAAAATCAAAGATAATACAAGATGTTTCATTTTATTCCAAATTTTTCTGCAATTTCTTTAATCGTCTCCTTCAAAGGAGTCAAATCAGATGATTTAACAACATAGGCATCTGATGCCCATATGGAAAAATCATCTCTGTAATCATAAGCAGTAAGCATTATTACAGGAATATTAGGATTTTTCTGCTTTAACTGTCTTAGAACTTGAATTCCATCAATGTCTGGCATCATTATATCAAGTGTTACTATATCTGGATTCTGAGTTTCAAAAAGTTCAATAGCTTCTTTGCCTGAGTTTGCTGTAATAACTTCATATCCTTCATCTTCAAGCTCAGCTTTATAAAGCATCAATATGTTTTTTTCATCATCAACCACCAAAATCTTCATTCTCTCCTCCTTCTTTATGTAATGGCAAATAAACTCTGAATATTGTTCCTTTATTAATTTCGCTTTCTACTTTGATTATACCACCATGCTCCTCAACAATTCTTTTTGAGATAGCAAGCCCTAATCCTGTTCCACTAATTTTTGTTGTAAAAAATGGGTCAAAAATTCTTTTCAGATTTTCTTTCTGTATTCCGCATCCTGTATCTTCAACTTCAATTAAAAGATACTCTTTTTGGATATCGGGTATTTCTACTGGTAGTTTATCTGCTTTTTCTATTTTTAGTGTTATTAATCCATCTTTTGTTGCTTCATTTGCATTAGAAATCAAGTTCAAAAGCACTTCTTTCAATTTATCATAATTACCAGGCACTGAAAAATCTTCTTTAACTATGACTTTAAATTCGTTATTATTCTCTTTTAAGGTGGACTCAACAAAATTAATCACGTTATCCACAAGCCCCTTAATTTTAAATGATTCCTTGCCGATTGGATAAGGTTTTACAAAGCTTAAAATTTCATTTAAAATTCTTTCAAGTCTTTTTACTTCCTCAATTATGACTTTTATATACTCCTTAGACTTTTCCTCTTTCAAGTCTTTATCAAGTCTTTTTGCAAAACCACCAATTGCAAGCAAAGGATTTCTTATCTCATGAGCAACCTTTGCTGCCATTTCTCCAAGAGCTGCCATTTTCTCCATTGATATGATTTTTTCTTTTAAGTTTCTGAGTTCTGTTATATTTTTTGCTACATTGATGGTTCCTATAACATTATTGTTTTTATCAAATATTGGAGAGCTTGATATGAGATAAACCCCTTCAAGATAATTTTCTTCAAGTTCTCCAACCTGAGGTCTGCCTGTTTCAATGGCTTTTCTATGTGGACACTCCTGTAATGGGGAATTAGTTCTGTGAATGAGTTTAAAACATTTCTTGCCAACTACTTCATTTTCCTTTAGTCCAATTGCATTTAGAAATGAGTGATTTACTTTTTTGATTGTATAATTTTCGTCAGTGTAATAAATTAGGTCTGTTATTGAATTGAAAAGCATTTCAAGCTCTTTTTCTGCCTTTTCTATTTTGTCAAATATCCAAGCATTCTCTATTGCACCTGCTACTTGGTCAGCAAATCCCTTTAAAAAATGGATATCCTGTTCAGTAATCGGTTTTCTTGTATACAAATTGTCAACCCAGACCGCTCCTATTGCTTTGTCCTTTGAAAAAAGCGGGATTACAGCATAAGCAAAACTTCCAAGTTGCTGAATTATCACTGGGTCTGCTTCTTCTTTGTGAACATCTTTGATATTAAAAATTTTCCCTTCTTTTACAGCTCTCACAATTGGCGTGTTGTCACTCAAAGGAATTGAAATATTCCTGCAAAGTCTTTCAAGGAAACTATCTTGTTCAAACTCTCTTTTATTCAATTCATCAAGAACTTCAAAGAGAGTTTTCTTTTCCCTTGCCATACTTGACCATATCTGCCATGCTTCTTCGTAACTTGAAGGACCTACAGCCATAACTCCTTTTAAAACATTATTTTCCTCATCTACAAGAAAAAGAACTGCCCTGTTAAAGCCGAGTCCTTCACCCATTGTAATTACTGTAAGTATCATTCTTAAAAGTTTATTGAGGTCTAAGGTGCTTCTTACAGCAGAGCTTATAAAAAGAATTTTTGTAAGTTCTTCATTTCTTCTTATTAAGTCTCTTTCAAGTCTTTTCTTTTCTGTAATATCTCTTATTATTCGGCTGACACCTATTATTTCTCCATTTGAGCTTTTTATAGGCGACATAGTAAGGCTTACCTCTACGAGTTTGCCCTCTTTGGTTACCATTATTGTTTCTATGTCTTTTAAGATTTCATCATTCTTAATCCTTTCAAAATATATTTTTTCCATTTCTCGTAAAAAATCAGGGATAATAGGCAGAGGTTTTTCAATAACTTCTTCATTTGTATAACCAAAAATATTCTCTGCACCTTTATTCCACGCTGTTACAATATTATCCATATCAGTAGCTATAATAGCATCAGCAGAACTCTGAATAAGGCTCTCAAGATAACTTTTGAGTTCCTCAATTTGAGCCATTACTTTCATAGTGTGAATTTCTCTTTCTCTTAACTCATTAAATTTTAAAGATTTAAGAATGATTAGAGAGGCAATTGCTGAAAAAAGTTCTCCAATTGCTACGTCTTCTTCATCAAATTCACCAAAATTTTTTTCAGAAACAGTTAAATTCTTTGTAGCTGTGTCATCAGAAAAATATTTTTGCATTTTATTGTAAACAGCAATTGTTCCAATATTTTCTTCTTTTATCTTTAATGGGATACATATTGCTGAATAAGCAGGAATGTCAAGTTGTTTTCCTTCAAGTTGAGCTTTATTAAATGTTTTTACTTTACCTTCTTTTAAAACTTCGCCACATATTCCTTCATCAGATTTCAGGATAGTTTTGTCTGAGCTAATGTTATAGGTGGCAGTAATATGTAAATATCCGTTTTTGATAAGTCTTATAATCCCTCCCTGAGCATTCATTAATTCACAAACATAATAGATAAGTCTTTCAAGCAGAATATCAATATCTTCATATATCTCAAGGAGTTTTAATAATTCAAATAGTGCCTGTCTTTCTTTCTCTTTCACCTATCAGTCCTCTGTATAGTTCAATATATTTTTTGCTGGAATTACTCCAGGAAAAATCTCTTTTCATAGCTTCACGAATCATCTCCAAAAATTTCTGTTTATTGTTATATATTTCAATAAAACGAGAAATTGCATGAGTTAAAGCACTACTACTGTATTCACTAAAAAGAAAACCTGTTACCTTGTCTTCAACTGTGTCTGAAAGACCACCTGTTTTTCTGCATATAGGAATAGTTCCATATCGCATGGCAATAAGTTGGCTCAAACCACATGGCTCATATCTTGATGGAACAAGTAAGCTATCTGCACCTGCATATATTTTATGAGCTAAAGCTTCATCAAATCCAATAAATGCAAATACCTTTGAAGGATAACTGTTTTGAAGTTCTCTAATTTTGTGCTCATAATAACTCTCTCCAGTTCCTTCAAATATAAAACTTATTCCATTTTTAATTAAATTCGGCATTGCATCAACAACTATATCTATGCCCTTTTGATAAACCATTCGCCCTATAAATGCAATGATGGGATCTTGTAAAGAAGAGTTTATCCCTGCAAGGGCTATCAAATCTTCTTTATTTTTCTGTTTATCATTGATGTTTTGTAAACCATACTTTTTAGCAATAAACGGGTCTTCTTCAGGATTCCATATTTTATAATCAATGCCATTTATTATACCTACAAGATTTTCTTTTCTTTTCCGCAAGACTCCATCAAGTCCTGCTCCATAATCTGGAGTTAATATTTCCTTTGCATAGGTAGGACTTACAGTAGTAATAATATCTGCATTGAAAAGACCCCCTTTAAGAAAATTTACCATCCCATAAAATTCAAGTCCGTCTATATGAAACATCTCCTGTCCAAAACCTGTCAGTTCAAGTTTCTCGCGAGGGAATATCCCCTGATATCCAAGATTATGAACTGTAAGGACGGTTTTTGTTTTTTCAAAGCATGAACATTCTCTGTAAAGCGTTTTTAAATAAAGAGGAATTAAAGCTGTATGCCAGTCATGGCAATGAATAACATCAAAATTTAAATTCATAATTTTGCATATTTCAAGAACTGCTCTTGAAAAAAATACAAATCTTTCAGCATTATCAAGATACTCACCATGGTTTGTTCCATAAAGTTCGTTTCTATCAAAAAAATTATTATGTTCAATAAAAAATAAGTTTCCTTTTTTGGAAGGCTCAATAATTAAATTATCATCAGAGTCAACAGAAACCTTTGCAACTCTTACAGCACCAAAAAGAGTGTTTAAACCGATAGGAGCGCCATAAACTATTTCAGCATTTACTACGGAATTGGAAAAATTATCTCTTGTTATTTTATAAAATGGAAGAAAAAGGGTAACATCAATACCTGCTTTAATAAACTCTTTAAAGAGTGAACCCACTACATCACCAAGTCCTCCTGTTTTTGAAAAAGGATAGGCTTCTGCAGAAACAAGAGCTAATTTCATATTTTAGCCTCCCGCATAAACTTAGCAGCTTCTTCGGGCGGAGTTGGATTTATAAAAAATCCTGAACCCCATTCAAATCCTGCTGTCTTTGTAAGTTTTGGAATTATCTCAATATGCCAGTGATAGTATTCATTTATCTCATCCTGAAAGGGAGAAGTGTGAATTACATAGTTATATGGAGGAGTTTCAAGAACTGCATCCAGCTTTTTAAGAGTTGTCTGAAGGGTTTCTGCAAGAAGGCTAAAGCTTTTTTCTCTTGGTTCAAAACGGGATTCGTGTCTTTTGGGTAATATCCATGTTTCAAATGGTTCTCTTGGTGCAAATGGTGCTAAAACAATATAAGCATCATTTTGATAAATTATTCTTTTTTCAAACTCAAGTTCCTGCGCTATTATGTCACAGAATATACATCTGTCTCTTAATTCAAAATATCTTTTAGCTGAATTCATTTCATCTTTTACAATATGAGGAATAATTGGTAAAGCAATTAACTGGCTATGAGTATGTTCAATTGATGCACCTGCTGCTTCACCTTCATTTTTAAAAACAAGAACATATTTAAAACGAACATCTTTTTTAAGGTCTGTAATTCTAAAATAGTAAGCCCATAAAACATCTTCAACTGCTTTAAGTGACATTGTAGAAAGAGACAAAAGATGGTCAGGTGTTTCTATAATTACCTCATGAGCACCGATACCGTTCATCTTATCATAAATCCCTTCACCTCTTTTGTTAAGTTCTCCATGAATCTGCAATGCAGGAAATTTATTCGGAACCACCCTTAATGTCCAGCCAGGTGTATTTGGAGCTGTATTTGGTGGTCTGAAAGCAATTATTTCCTGTGGTGCTGTATATTCATTACCTGGACAAAAAGGACAGAATCCTTTAATTTTTCTTTTTTGACTTACGGATGCAAAATCAGAAGGTCTTTTACCTCTTTCAACTGCAATAATAACCCATCTTCCAGATATAGGATCTCTTCTCAGTTCTGACATGTTGTCCTCCAAATTAATAAAATCTATAGTTAATTTTGTATAATTATACCATTGTGGCAAGACTTTTTCATTATAGAGTTATAAACAATGCCTTTGGAGACCCTTGTGTTTTTTTGCGACTTCTTAGAGAAAGAAGAGCCTTCCTGTTTGATGTAGGAGATATAAGAAAAATTCCATTTAATGAAATTCTTAAAGTAAGTGATATCTTCGTTACCCATACTCATATTGACCACTTCATAGGATTTGACCAAGTTATACGAGCTGTTTTAAGAAGACAGGAACCTCTTAGAGTTTTTGGACCTAAAAACCTCATTGAATGCGTTCATGGAAAGCTTAAAGGATATACATGGAATCTTGTTGCTGATTATCCCCTTCAGATTGAAGCCTATGCTATTACAGAAAATAGGCTTAAAAGAGCAAAATTTGTAGCTTCAAATAGTTTTAAAATTGAAAAACTAAAAGATTTGTCAATAAAAGATAATATAATAGTTCAAGAGCCTTTGTTTAAAGTTAAAGCAATTGAGCTTTCTCATGGCATACCTGTTATTGCCTATTCCATAGAAGAAGATTTTCATATAAATATCAACAAAGTAGAACTTCAAAATTCAGGATTTCAGATAGGACCATGGCTTGGAGAGTTAAAAAAATTAATAAAACAGAATTATGAATATGAACCAATAAAAATGCTTGAACCCAAAAATAAATCTTCAAATATCATAGTAGAAACTCCAAAGGGAAAGTTTAAAATTGAAGAACTTTTTTCTCTTTTAAAAATTACAAAGGGTGAGAAAATTTCCTATGTCATGGATGTCTCTCCTACAGAAGAAAATATTGAAAAAATAGTTGAATTTGTAAAAGGCTCTGATATCCTTTTCTGTGAAGCATATTTCCTTAATAAAGACAAAGACAGAGCACTTGAAAGAAATCATCTAACAGCAGCAGTTGCAGGAACAATTGCCAGAGAAGCAAAGGTTGAAGAGCTTGTAATACTTCACATTTCTCCCAAATATATTGAAAATCCTCAAGAGATTTATAAAGAGGTGGAACTATCAAGATCAGGCGTTTTACTGTAAAAGCATTGATTTTAATTATTGTTCTGCTTTCCTCCGCAAGCCTTATTATAAGCGGATATCTTCTATATAAAAATGCACATAAAGCCACAGAAGAAGCACTTAAGATGCAGGCATTGGGGATAACTATAACTCTAAATAGCTTAATACAGAATTTAAGTATGGAAAAATTACAGATTGAAGGAAGCCTAATAATGTCTCAAATACTTCTTGACGAAAGATGGCAGGGTGTAGCTTTTCTTTCCCTTTATGATAAAAAAGGGAAAATTGTTCTTCATTCAAATCCCAATCTTATTGGAAGCAAGATTAATGGAATAGAGGATTTATTCAATAAAGAAAGTCCATACTATCACAAAGTTATACTTGGTACAGGAGAAGAAGTTTTTTTATCTGATACAAAAATCAATATAAATAAGAATCAATACATATTAAGAGTTGCCCTTCATCTTTATCCAGCAGAAACCCTTTTGAGAGCCTCAAAAATACATCTTATTTTTATATTCTTGTCCGCATTTATTGTAATTTTTGCAGGCATAACCACAATATTCATATTTAAGAAGATTGAAAAAATGCAAATTAAAATGAGAGAACTTGAAAATCTTTCACTTCTTTCAAAAGTTTTAGCTCATGAGATAAGAAATCCTCTTGGAAGCATAAAAGGTTTTGCTCAGTATCTTTTTAAAAAAATTCCAGATATTTCCTTAAAGGAATACTTAGATATCATCATTAAAGAAAGTATGCGACTTGAGAGGTTGACAAATGAACTTTCAATATATGCTAACCCAGAAAATGTCAATCTAAAAGAAGTTAATCTCAAGGAGATTATTCATGAAGTTATCTTGCCCTTTATAAATCAGCATGAAGAAATAAAATTTATACAGCAGACAGACAACATTTATTTTAAAACAGACATTGATAAAATGAAACAGATTCTTAGCAATATTATTCAAAATTCCGTTGATGCATTGACAGATACAAAGGACAAAATAATTACTATCAGGGCATATAAAACCAATGGTAAAATAAAAATTGAGATTGAAGACAGCGGAATCGGGATGGATGAACAAACATTGAAGAGGGCATTAGAGCCATTCTTTACAACAAAACCAAAGGGAACAGGGCTTGGTCTTGCAATAGTAGAGAGACTTTGCGAAGTTTTAAAGATTGATTTACAGATAAAAAGCAAAAAGGGGCAGGGAACAAAAACATGCTTAATCATCTCCGAGTAGCCATAGTTGAAGATGATACTTCTTTTGCTTCTTTCTTAAGGACTATTCTTGAAGAAGAAGGTTACGATGTAGCAGTATTTCATGACCCTGAAACTGCTTTAAAAAACATACTAAATTTTTCCCCCATTCTTATAATCACAGATTTGAAAATGCCTAAAATGGATGGGATAAAGTTTATTGAAAAAGCAAAGGAAATTCTTCCTCACACTGAGTTTATAGTAATTACAGCTTTTGGAAGTATTCCATCCGCAGTTGAAGCAATTAAGAAAGGGGCTATAGATTACATTACAAAACCTCTTCCTTCACCAGAAGATTTGTTAGAACGTGTGAAAAAATTTTTAACTAAAAAAGCTACGCCATACTATACTGAACATCCTGACCTACCTCCATATGAAATCCTATTTGCAGGGATTGAAGATGTTTACAAAGCAATCAAGGAAGTCGCAAAAACTGATACAACCTTAATACTTTATGGAGAAACAGGCACAGGAAAATCAGCAATTGCTAAGGCAATTCATATTATGAGTGCTAAAAAAGGTGCTTTTGTTGAGATAAACTGTGCTTCAATTCCGGAAAGCTTAATAGAAAGCGAACTTTTTGGATATGAAAAAGGTGCCTTTTCAGGAGCGATAAAACAGAAACCAGGTAAAATAGAGCTTGCTCATAATGGAACCCTTTTTCTTGATGAAATTGGAGAGCTTACTGCCAATGTTCAGACAAAATTTTTAAAAGTTTTACAGGACAAAAGCTTTGAGCGTCTTGGCGGACTTGAAGTTATTAAAACAAATGCAAGATTTATAACTGCTACCAATAAAGATTTAAAACAGATGGTCAGAGAGGGTAAATTCAGAGAGGATTTATACTTCAGACTCAATGTTTTCCCAATCACTATTCCTCCATTACGTGAAAGAAGGCATCATATAGTTAGAATTGCAGAATACTTGATAGAGAGAATTTCTGCTAAACTTGGAAAGCCAGTTAAAAAACTTAGCAAAGACTCCATAGAAACAATAATAAATTATCAATTTCCAGGGAATATTAGAGAGCTTGAAAATATCTTAGAAAGAAGCATCATTATGTCTAACTCAGAGGAGATAGAAGTAAAAATTGAAGAAAATTTTACTGAAAATGAAAACCTAAAAAGCATAGAAAAAAAGGCAATAATAGAGGCATTGAAAAAAACAGGAGGAAACAAGAAACAGGCTTCTCAACTTCTGGGAATTTCTCTGAGAACTCTTTACTATAAAATTAAAGAATTCGGTATTGAGTAGTCACTCCTCTTTCCATCCATATTTACCAATTAATGGAACAAAGGCTACAGGAATAAGGTAATGTCTTTCAAGTTCTTTACCTTTCTTAATTGCTTTGAGCATATACTGAGAGTATCTTTCTCCAACAGGAGCAACAATAATCCCACCTTCTTTAAGCTGCTCAATCAATGGTTCGGGTATATCAGGAGTTGCTGCTGTTATTATTATTCTATCAAAGGGAGCTTCCTCTGGTATCCCTTCTGTACCATCTCTGACATAAACTTTTATGTTTTTAATACTAAGTTTTTCAAATTTTTTCTCTGCTTCCTTTGCAAGAGGCTCTACCCTCTCTATTGTGTGAACTTCTTTTGCAAGTTCGGCAAGAATTGCAGCCTGATATCCTGAGCCTGTCCCTATTTCAAGAACCTTTTCATCGCCTTTAAGTTCAAGAAGTTCTGTCATCAGAGCAACAATATAGGGTTGAGAAATTGTCTGTCCATAGCCAATTGGAAGAGCTCTATCATCATAAGCATCATCCATAATGTTTTCAGGGACAAAAAGATGTCTCGGGATTTTCTTCATCACTTTAATCACTCTTTCATCCCTTATACCTCTTTCAACAATCTGAGTATCAACCATCCATTCTCTTAGTTTTTTATATTTATCTATCATCTTAACTCCCGTTTTAATATCTCTCTTGCTACAAGAATACCAGATACAGAAGCTTGAATCAAGCCCCTACTTACTCCTGCTCCATCTCCTGCTGCAAAAAGGTTTTCTATTTCTGTCTCCAGATTTTTGGTAAGCTTAAGTCTCATACTGTAAAGCTTAACCTCAACTCCATACAAAAGGGTATGATTAGAATTAATCCCAGGCATTACACTGTCAAGAGTTTCAAGCATTTCAACAATGTTAACAAGATAACGATAAGGTAAAACAAAGCTTAAATCTCCTGGAGTTACATCCTTAAGGGTTGGCTGAATAGGATTTCTTATAATTCTTTCTTCAGTTGACCTTCTGCCTTTTTTAAGGTCTCCGAGTCTCTGTATTAAAACTCCCTGACCGAGATAATTCGCAAGTTTTGCAATGCTCTGTCCATAAAGAATTGGTTCACGGAATGGTTCTGTAAAGTATGTACTTGAAAGAATCGCAAAATTTGTGTTATTTGTTTTGTGATCGTAATAACTGTGCCCATTTACAGTCCATATCCCATTTATATTTTCTCTTACCACTTCTCCATAAGGATTTACGCAGAAAGTCCTTACTGTATCATCAAAGGTTTTTGAATAATAAATAAACTTTGGTTCATAGCAAACTCTGGTAAGCTCCTCACAAACTATTGCAGGAACTTCAACTCTGACACCTATATCAACAGGATTGAGTTCTGTAGTTAATTTAAGTCTTTTCGCTTCTTTACTTAGCCAGCTACTTCCAGCTCTTCCAGGTGCAATAACAATATATTTTCCATAAATTTTTCTTCTATCATTTAGTTCAACTCCTGAAACTTTGCCTCTGTTTACAATAATTTTTTCTACTGAAACATCAAAAAGTACATCAATTTTTTTTGACAAGTCATCTTTTAATGTTTTAAGCACCTGTGCACATCTTTCTGTGCCAATATGTCTTATCTTTGACGGAATAAATAAAAGTCCATTTTTTGCAGCCTGAGCTTTTATTTTTTCAACCATTTTATAGTCAGGTTCGTAAACTTTATCTGGAGCACCATATCTAAGATAAATTTTATCAACATAATCAATAAGCTCAATAAGTTTGTCTCTATTTACATATTTATCTAAAAAACCGCCTATTTGCGGAGATAAATTTAGTTTTCCATCGCTGAAAGCACCCGCTCCTCCCCAGCCACTTAAAATATCACACACAGAGCAGTTGAGACATCTTTTATGGTGTTCCATTGGGCAGACTCTTTTTTCAATGTCTTTTCCTTTTTCAATGATTAAAACTGTTAGGGATGAACTCTGAACTATCTCTAAGGCTGTAAATATACCTGCGGGTCCTGCACCAACAATAACAATATCATATTTATTCTTCAATACCATGTTTTCTTAAATAGTCTAATGCCTGATAGTTTGTCAAATCAATATGAAGGGGAGTTACTGATGCGCAGTTTTCCATTATTGCCTGAATATCTGTTCCCTCCATTTTTTGCCATGATACAACTCCTCCTCCAATCCAGTATTGTTTCTCTCCCCAAGGGGAGAAAATTTCATGGATTGAGTTTTCGTAGGACCTTTTCCCCTGTTTTGTTATTTTTATTCCTTTGATCTCCTGTAAAGGTTTATTGGGCAGATTAACATTTAAAAGTGTATCTGGGGGGAGTCCTTTTTCAAGAATAAATTTAGCAATTTTAATTGCATAATAACTTGCTGTTTCATATCTGAAAGGTCTTTCTCCAACAAGGGAAATTGCAAAAGATGGTACACCAAGAATTGTTCCTTCAATTGCTGCTGAAACAGTTCCAGAATATGTAATGTCTTCGCCGAGATTTGCACCCTTATTTATGCCAGATACAATCAAATCAGGCTCACGGGGTAAAAGCTTTTTAACTCCTACAACAACGCAATCTGTTGGAGTGCCATTAACACTGTAACAATTTTCTCTTATCAAATCTACACGCAAAGGTCTATGCATAGTTAAAGCATGACTTACTGCAGAGCGGTCTCTGTCTGGTGCAACAATATAAACTTCACCGAGTTCTTTTAAAGCTTCTGCCAGATATTGAATTCCTTTTGAGAAAAAACCATCATCATTTGTCACCAAAACAAGTGCCACTATTTACTCCTTAGAAGAATATAATCTGCGATTCTAAAAAGTCTTTGTCTGGCATCTGAATCTGGAAATATTTCAAGTGCTTTTTTTGCTTTATCTACATAGTTTTTCACTATTTCCATGGATGATTCAATACAATTGTATTGTCTTAAATAGTTTAAAATTTTCAAAAGATTTTCTTCTGAAAAGCCATCAGATTTTATTGTATTAATGATTTCTTCTTTTCCCTGAGTTTTTTTAATCAGTTCAATTAGTGGAAGAGTGATTTTCCCTTCCATTAAATCTTTGCCAAGTTTTTTACCAAGCTCGGATTCATCTGCAACATAGTCAAGAATATCATCTATCATCTGGAAGGCAACTCCAATATTATGTCCAAAATCTGTTAAAGCCTGTATTTTTTCTTCTGATAGCTTTGCCAGAATTCCTGCTATCCTGCAAGCAGCTCTAATTAAACCTGCTGTTTTCCCTGTTATAATTTTTATGTATTCATTAAAAGTTATTGTCGGATCTCCTGCTTTCATCAACTGAAGAATCTCTCCTTCAGCCATCTGAGATGTTGCCCAAGAAAGAGCCTCCATTATCTGAAGACTTTCCTGTGCAACAGAAACATGCAGTGCCTTTGCATATAGATAATCACCAAGCAAAACTGTAACCTGATTCCCCCATATTCTGTTTGCAGAAACCTGACCTCTTCTTAGTTCTGCTTCATCAACAACATCATCATGTAAAAGACTTGCTGTATGAAGTGCCTCAATTACCGCAGCCATGATAACTCTTTTATATTCCCTGTAACCAGCAAGGTCTGCACTGATGAGTAAAAATAAGGGGCGAAGCCTTTTCCCACCTGAATTTATAATATATGCTCCGATTGTTGGTATAAGTGTTGCATCTGATTTGAATATATTTATAAGTTCTTTTTCTACCTCTCTTAATTCAGCTTCATATGTTTTGAATATATCCTGAAAATTCACTGTCTGAGCCTCAAGTGCTTTATCTCTGAAGGTTTAAAAATACCTTTTTCTGTAATTATTGCTGTTACATACTTTGCGGGTGTTACATCAAAGGCAAAGTTTATCACTTTAATTCCTTCAGGAGCAATTTTAACGCCTTTGATTGTGGTAACTTCTTCAAAGCTTCTTTCTTCAATAGGAATCATATCTCCTGAAGGAATGCTTAAATCAATGCTTGAAGTAGGTGCTGCAACATAAAAAGGAACATTGTTTTCTTTGCAAAGAACAGAAAGAGAATATGTTCCAATCTTATTTGCTACATCTCCATTTCTTACAGTTCTGTCTGTCCCAACAATTGCAAAATCAATCATTCCCTTTCTAAGCAGTGCTCCAGCAGTATTGTCACATATAAGTGTAACATCTATACCTGCTTTCATAAGTTCAAAAGCTGTAATACGAGCACCCTGTAAAACAGGTCTTGTTTCGCAGGCAATGACTTTGAACTTTATTCCTTTTTCTTTTGCAAGATACATTGGTGCAGTGGCTGTTCCATAACCTCCTGTTGCTAATGCTCCAGCATTACAATAAGTTATAACAGTGCATCCTTCTTTAAAAAATGCTAAAGCATATTCACCTATTCGTTTATTTACCTGTATATCTTCATTGTGGATTCTTATTGCTTCATTCAGTATCATATCTTTAAGTTCTGAAACAGGGAGAGAAAGATTATTTTTAATTAAATTTTGCATTCTATCAATAGCCCATTTTATATTTATAGCCGTAGGTCTTGTATTGATAAGTCTCTGGAAAACAGGATTTAAATCTGAAAAAAGCTCCTCAGAAGATGATGCATTTAAACTCATTGAAGCAACTGCCACTGCCCATGCTGCCGCAATTCCTATTGCAGGTGCGCCTCTTATTGATAGATTTTCAATTGCTCCTGCTATCTGTTCATAGTGAGTACATTTCAAATATTCAACTTTATCTGGCAGCAATCTCTGGTCAAGTATATAAACAGTATTATTTTCCCACTTTATAGATTGAAGCATAGGCATATTATAACAATTTTTTACATGCTAAATCTTTATGAGGTTGTTCACTTAATAACTCTCATTCTGATTAGACTGATGCCTGGAAGAATCTGAACTGAAAGGTCTCCTCCTCTCTCTTTCATTCCGAACACCCTCAATTGGTGGGAGGAATTTCTCTATTCCTTTGGAGAAAAAAGATGAGATTCCTCACTCCGCTTCGCTCCGTTCAGAATGACAACTCTCTGTCACCCTGAATGCCCATACTGTCACCCTGAGCTTAAGCGAAGGGTCTCCTCCTTTTAATCGGAAGAGATTCCTCGCCTTCGGCTCGGGATGACAGAATAAGAGCGCTCATCGGAATGAAAAAAAGAAGCTCCGTTTGGAATGACAAAAAAGCATTGGAAGACAAAGAAAGGGTCGTAATTACCACAAAATGATGTCTTATAAAAATTTGAAAATGCTTGAAAAAAAGGACTTTTTTATTATATAAAAATTTATGTTACCTCGTATAAAAAATCAGGGATTTACTCTTATTGAACTTGCTATTGTTCTCATAGTAATTGGTTTACTTATCGGGCTTGGGGCAAGCCTTATAGGTCCACTTACAAAAAGAGCAAAAGTAACAGAAACAAGAGAGGCTGTAAAACAGGCAAAAGAAGCAGTGTTAGGTTATGTTGTGAAGAATGGTTATCTGCCTTCAACTCTTGAAGAAGCAGGAGCAAGAAAACTTGATGCATGGGCAAGGGATATTCAGTATTTTAAAGCTTCTGAAATAGTTTCTGGTGATATATGTGGTAAAAATACAACTTCTATTCAAATAAATGAATGCACAAACACAAATTGTTCAGTATATCTCACAAAATCTAATATTGCTTTTATAATCTATAGCACAGGCGAAGATGGAAATGGTAGTTGCACAGGAACTTCTTCTCCTTTTTATGTGAGAGAACAGGGTATGCCGTATAATCCTCCATGTAGTTATACCTTAACTAATCCTCAATATAATTATGATGATATTGTAGCTTATGTTTCCCTTGATGAAATAAGAGCATTAAGAGGATGCCCACAGCCTCTAACAATTGTCTCACCTACTGTATTACCTGAAGGACAGGAAGATTCCTTTTATTCCTATTCATTGCAGGCAATTGGAGGAAAACCCCCATATACATGGACAGGTTCAGTTGGTAACGGATTAACCATTTCACAATCAGGATTAATCTCAGGAACTATAAATGTTAATAATCAACCTCCAAATACAGGAGAACTTACAGATTGTTCTTCTTCTCTAACCATAAATGCCACAGTAAATGATTCAGCTGGTTCACAATCTCAAACCTATACAGGCACAATACCTGTTAAACCAAAGCCTTTAAAGATAATAACAGAAAATTTACCAACAGGATATATGGGGACTACCTATAATGTTTCACTTTCAGGTTCAGGAGGGCGAAGTAACTATATATGGAGTTTATATAGTGGAAGTCTACCAAGTGGATTAAATCTTTCAACAAATGGAATAATTTCTGGTTCAATTAGCAATCCTTCTACAGGTTGTGACTCCTCTTATATATCAAATTTTGTTGTTAAACTGGATGATAACTGCGGACAACCTACTTATAAAGCTTTTTCTATAACTGTAAATGACTCAGATTGTGGGGGTGGCAGTGGAGGAGGCGGCGGTGGTGGCGGAGGTGGTGGCTGTGCCTCATATTCTCTCAGTATTTCCAATCAAGGAAATGAAAAATCTTTTAGAATTGATTCAGGAACATGTATAAATTTAGAAAATGGGGGAAGTAGTTATTTGGGAGGTCTAAGCGGAGGAAGTATATTAACGATATACAGAAATTCCTGGTGCTGGGATACTATTTTATTACAAGGCACAATACAGAGTCTTGACTCTAACGGAAATTGTATTGTTAATGTATCATGTTCAGGTAGTAGTTGCACTGCTAATTAATAGAAGGCTATTTAATTATTAAGGGTCATCTGAGGTGTCCGATGCCCTGAGGAATTTGACACGAAAGGGTCAGATTCTTCGCAGATCCTTCGCCTACAGTTCAGGGCTCGTTTCGCTCGGCTCGGAATGACAGTCTTATTCTGTCACCCCGAGCGTAAGCGAGGGGTCTCCTCCTTAGGAGGCAAGGAGATTCCTCGTCGCTTATTCTCCTCGGAATGACAAGAAGAAGGACGACAGACGGAGGTAATTGAAAAATTATAGAACTTGTAATTTATTGAGTTTCAGTAAATTGCAAGTTTTTGAACAGTCTCTAATAAAATTAGGAGGATAGAGGAGATAAATGTTATCCAAAACTAAAAAGGATATACCGCCAGGTCTTATAGCAACCATAAGAACAGAAAAGAGTTCAAAAAAAACCCTCCTTTTAATGGGGGCTTCAGCATTAATTGTTGCTATAGGCTTTGTTGCTGTTTTTGTTTATAACTATTACCTAATACCAGAATTTAAAAAATCTAATAAACCTGTCCAGCAAAATTCAATGGCACAGATTGAAAAAACTCAGCAAACAGAACCTGTTCAAGCTGAGATGCAACAAACCTCAACACAGGTAAAATCTGGAGAACCAGAGATTCCTGAGCAAACTACTAAAACAAAGCTTACCGAACCACCTACCAAAAATGTAAAAAACCCTATAGAAAAACATGAAACTTCAACTCAAGAAAAATCATTAAAACAAACTGCTTCAGAAAAAAAAGCAAATAAACCTGCTGAAATTCCATTGGAACAGTTTAATACAGAAACAGTCCGGGCAGCAGATTATCTTTACAGAGCTCAAGATTTGGAAACAAAAGGGAATTATAGTGAGGCAATCTCTGAGTATAAAGAATATCTTAAAGTCACAGGCAAACAAGAACCTAAAATTTTAAACAAAATTGCAACGCTTTATCTTTTAATTGGTAATCTCACAGAAGCGTCTCATTATGCTGAGATAGCTTTACAGCAAGCCCCTGATAGCTTAGCAGTGCTCCTTAATTATGGAGTAATTCATGCTAAAATGGGAAATCTATTAAAGGCAGAAGAATGTTTTAGAAAAGTTCTTTCTGTCTCTCCTGAAAATAAAATTGCACTTTATAATCTTGCCCTTTTAAAAGAAAAGAAAAAAGAATATAAAGAAGCATTAAAACTATACGAAAAACTATATCAGCTTGGCGATTCTCAGGCAGCAGAAGCAATTGAAAGAGTAAGGTCATATATAAAATAATTTAGAAAACATTGTTTAAATTATATTAAGTGCTGCTTGGGGAATTAATTTTATAATGTCTGAGATCTGAGTTGAAGGGTCTGGGTTGGCAAGTTTACCAGCAATTCTGTTAATTTTTGAAGCAAATACGCATGCTGTCTGTATCTCGTAGCCAGAATCAATTAAAGCAGATACAATACCTGTTATGCTGTCTCCTGTGCCTCCAATAGGCTCAAGTGCTTCTATAACAGGCTCTGATACCATATCTACAACTTCCCCTTTTTTTACGATGTAATCTGTTTTCCCTTTAACAAGAAGATATTCTGGCGCATTTTCATACTCATAAGCTCGCCTAATAAGTTCTTCAACTCTGCTTTCATCTTGGAGAAGAAAACCTCTTGTATAAAAAGGATGAGGTGCTTCTTCATCAGCCAGAAAAGCAAGCTCTCCAGTGTCTGGTGTAAAAAGGTTAAAATATTTAGCGTTTCCGCTCATCTTTGCTGCATACATAAAACCTGCATCAGCAATTAAAAAAGGATGTTTATGCAATTCCTCAATAACAAGCAAAATTTTATTACACCAGTCAGCATCAGGCATAAGATAGTGAAAGGTAAGTGTTTGAAATTCTCTTTGTCTTATATCCTTGATAAAATATTCATAAAGCTTCTTACTGCCTGTTCCTTTTCCGATGTCTCCTGCGAGATATACATAGGGATAATCTTTTTTTAAAACTTCAAAGATTTTACATGCAGAAGCAACAAGAGCTGGTGTTCCTCTTTGGACTGGGACTCTTTTGCTATCAATAAATAAAAAATCGTTTTCTAACTTGGCTTTTCCGAAAGTAATGGGAAAATCTTCCTCTGGCACAGTTCCTATGATTGCAAGCATAATTCTTTTATTTTATCATAGGCTAACTGAAGAGCATATCCACATAAAGTATGCCCAATTTCATTGGGCTCTGGAACTTCATAAATATTTTTACCAACTAACATGGCAGCTAAATAAGGAACATCCGGGCAACCCCCACCTGAAACATTAACAATTGTCAAGCTGCCTTTATGAACAGTTATTTTCATATTAGCTGCCCTGACCATTATAAATCTTCCAAAATCTTTTATATGAAAAAGGTCAACAGGCTTTAAATTACCATCGTTTAAAGGCATATAATCAATCGGTGACAATTCGTAATTTTTAAGAAGCTTTAAAATTCCTACGGTCTCAACGATTGGAAAATCTATTGCAAGGTCACAGCCTTTTCTTACATGTGGAGGTGGTCCAACAACTTTAATCTCATATCCATGCTTTTTAAGAATGTTTTCTGCTCTTATTACCTCAGAGGTATTTTCAAAAATAAGAATTCCTCTGTTAAAAGAATTTTTTTTATTATTTCTGAACAATTTTTTAAAAAATTTCATCTAATACCACCTGAATATTTGTCATTATAAATTGTTTCTTTTTAATCTTTGCTTATTTTAACCTTATACCATGCCTCTTCCTGTTGAACTTCAACGATTTGCCAGCCCATTGATTGAGCTGCACGGGATACATTTTCTCTTGAAGTATCGGTATCAACAAGAATCTCTATCTCACCCTTACCAAGTTTTTTTATTGTTTCAAGAGTTAAAAGCACAGGCTCAGGACATGAAAGTCCTCTTGCGTCAACAATTTCAGCCATTTTTACCTCCTTCTCATTGTTAATCCAATAATTACACAGACTATTAACCCTATTATTGTTGCCACTGCCCCATTTGGACCTATACCAGCTGGTGAGCTCGCAAGACCAAAGTTATGAGCAATTCCTGCACCGACAATCATACCAGATGCAAAAACAGCAGCATCTGCATCACCTTCTCCAGACATAAAAAGCTGTCTACCAGGACAACCACCCGCCAGAGTGAATGCTAAACCCGCAAGTGTCATACCCAGAAAATTCCAGAACTGCATTGTATGAGCAATTGGTTGTTTCTCAAATCCTGGATGAAATTGACCAAGTATTAGATTTGTTATCAATGCTGCTATAAAAAATGCTGCCACACCTGAAAATAAATGCCCTTGTTTGAAAAGTAAAAGGTCTCTGAAAGCTCCCATAGTGCAAAATCTGCTCCTTTGAGCAAGAACACCTATTAATAAACCCACAACAAGTGATATAAATAAAGGTGCATGCTGAGCCCCTGGTCCTTTTAAACTATAAAAAAGTAACATTCCCCTTCCTTCTCCTTCTGGTTGAGGATCAATAAATAGAAGAATAAGAAATCCGAGCATCAAAAGAGGAAAGGCAAGCCCTGCTGCCTTTGACGGAGCTGTTTGAGTTCTTCCCAGAGAGTAACCAGCCTTTAAAAATCTTGTTCCAACCCATATACCAAAAATAAGACCGAGCAAACCAAAGATTGCATTTCCGTCTCCACCAGCAAGCCTAAGGAGAGTTCTCCATGGACAGCCCAAAAACACTAACGCACCTATCATTGCAAAAACACCTAAAATGAATCTTATAAATGGTGCAGAGCCTCCGCGAGGTCTATATTCCTTAAATGCCAATGCAGACAAAAATGCTCCGAGCACAAACCCGAGTATTTCAGGTCTCATATACTGAACAACTGCTGCTCTGTGAAGTCCCAATGAGCCAGCAATATCCCTTTCCATACAGGCAACACATATACCCATATTAGGTGGATTTCCAAGATTCTGAAGCACAGGAGCAAGAACTCCAATAACTAAACCAACAAAAATAATACCTCCTCGCGTGGCAAGAAAATTTTTAAAACCCTCCATACCCTCCTCCAGAATTTTTTGAATATTTTACTTAGATATCGCCAATATGTAAAATTGTTTTTTTCAATAAATGATTTAAACTTTCATAGATTTTCCCGATTGCCATTCCAAGCCTTTTCCCCTGTCATTCCGATAGCCGTTTCTTTTCTGTCATTACAAACGGAGTGGTCATATCCTGTCATTCCGAGACTATGCAAGCAGCCGAGGAATCTCTTCTGATTAAAAGAGGAGACCCCTCGCTAACGCTCGGGGTGACAGAATAGGACTGTCATCCGAGCCTTTTATCTATCATTCCGAACGAAGTGAGGAATCTCCTCCTTTTTTTCTGAAACAGCAAGAGAAATTCCTCGGCACATCACGCCCCCTGAATGACAGAAAGAAAGTGAACAACCTTTCTGGAAAATTTCTAAAATTGACAGTTTTTTTTGCTATTCTATAGAATTTAAAATTATGCGAAAAAAAATTCTGAAAAATGCAAAATGTAAATATTGCAAAAACACAGTTTTAATATTTTTTTATTGAAGTAGAGTTGTGCTCTGCTGTAGTGAATGCGGAGCAGAATTCAAAGTGTCTGAATATCTTGAGGATATTGATGAAGAAACATGGGAGATTATTTCAAGACGTTCCTGTGACAGAACTTAGGATACAGACAGTAGGAATCTCTCAAAGTTATCCCAAATAATTTTTCCCCACTTGAATAACCTTTAACTGCTCTGCAAGATTGTTCTTTTTTTCCTCAGCAAGTTCTCTAAGGTAATTAAGAAGAGCACCTATTGCCTGTAATTCTTCAAGATTAAGAGTTGACATATCTTCAACGCTTATCCCTGACAACATAGCAAGGGCTTCCTCAAAGCGATTTTCTTTAAGAGCAAGTTCTGCTTGTATGAGCAGGCTCCTTATCTTAGACTGCTCCTGCAAAGGTTCTCTTTGGTTCATTCTGTTTTTCCTTTAACTGATTTCTTACATCTTCCCATGCTGATTTAATGTTATTCAGAATTTCTATAGATTTTGAAATAATTTCCGTATCGTTAAAAAGATTCGCCTTTACGAGCTCACCTGCAAGAGTTGTATATATGAGGCTTAGATTTTCTGCAATCTGTCCACCTCTTTGTTTATCAAGGATATCATTCAGATAATATAAAATATCAGTTGCTCTGCTTAGTTCTACAGCTTTTTTCTTAACAAGTTCTGGGTCATCAAGTCCTTTCATTATTGAATCTTTAGCAATATTGAGAGAAACAATTGCCCTGTCATAGAGCATTGTTATCAACTCAACTCCATCTGCGCCCATAACTTTGCTCTGCAGATAGGAATCTACATAGGTCATTTCTATTTACCTCCTGATGTCATTTTTGAAAGTGAAGTCATAAAATCTTCAAGCCTTGAACTGATTTGGTTCATCTCATTTATAAATGATTCAAGCTGAGCATATTCTTTACGAAGTTGTTCTTCATATTTGGTAAGATATTCCTGAAGATTTGTTATCTTATTATTAATATTTGTAATTTGGTTCTCGCCAATTTTTTTATAGGTATTTATAGCACCTGTCCAACCATTGAGTTGATTAGTAAAAGAGTCTTTTAAGGTTGTCAATATTTCATTCAATTTTTCAGGATTTGATGATTTAAGTGAACTCAATGTATCACTGTTTATAGAGATTGTTCCGTCTGTATCAGAATAGTTAATTAATCCTGCATTAATTAATGGATTAAGCATTCTTACCATACCTGTCTTAATCGTAGTAATTGTACTATCACCCTGAAACTGTGCTCCCTTGCCTGTCATTGAGTTTATCAGAGATATGATAGAATTATAGTTTGATACAAAGCTATTGAGTGTACTGTCTATCTGGGAGTAATCCTCGCTTATGGTCACTGTCGCAGAACCTGTATCCTTTACAGTTATATCAAGTCCTGTTACGATATTGCTAAAAGTATTTGAGGCAGATGTAACAGGCGTGGTTGAACTACCAATAGTTAATGAAGCATTTTGAGCATTTTGAAGGGTTTCAAGGCTATTAAGCTCTGTGGGCAATCCGCTTGCTTCAATAACATAGGAAGAACTTGCTGTATCAGTCTCTTTGGTTGAATTTGAAGCATCTGATTCTGTTAAAAGCAGGCGATAACTTGTACCTGTATAGTAAATTGATGCTTTAATATCATTCTGTGCTGAATTTATACTGTTTACAAGGTCTTGGAGAGTCTGCCCTGCTGAGTAATTTACATCGTAAGTAACAAAGTTTGAATTGTCTTTCCAGTATTTAAGTGTTATTGTTCCAGAGGATGTAAATGTATCTGTAAGGGATGACATCCCATCTGTACTTGCTCTCATTTCTGTCTGAGCAAGTTTATTAACAGTAAGGCTCATTGTAAGATTTGGTGTATTAGAAGTTGCTGTTGCTGTAAGAACTGATATATTTGATGAAGTTGCTTTCTTTGTTGAGAAAATACTGCTTATATTAAGATTAGTAAAAAAGCTCTGCATTCCATTAAGAGCACTGTAAAGATTAGTCAGGCTTGAAACTTTTGCCTGTGTTAAAGCTTTTTGCTGTGTAAGTTGCGTTAAAGGCTGTTGTTTTATCTTTAAAAGATTGCTTATTATGGTCTCTGTATCTAATGCTCCTGTAAGTCCTGACACATAAAGATCAGCCATTGTCAAACCTCCTCATAATAAAAAACACCCTTTAATTCTTCCATTCTTTTTAAAATATCAACAAGCCATTCTGGAGGAATCTGACGAATTACTTCTTCTGTTCTCATATCAATAATCTTTGAAATAGGCATTTTTAGCTCTGCATCAATGTCTATTTTAAGATATTTTTCAAGCATGCTAAATTTGTGTTTTATCTCATCCATTATTCTGTTAAGTTCTTCTTGGGACATTGTTATTTTTCCAAAATTATCTGAATTCTCTTGTAACAGATTTTTCTGATTGTTCAAATTACTTGAACTTTCTTTCTGGAGGGACTGTGGGTATATAATATCTGACTTAGCCTGTCTGTAAGGATTTATCATTATAATTTCTTTTTCTATCCCATCCAGCTTCATTTTCTATTCTCCTAAAAAATTTTTTGGGGAGGGTATCCCCTCCCCTTTCTTACTAACGAAGGAGCTGAAGCACAAGCTGAGGTAAGGCATTTGCCTGCGCAAGCATTGCAACACCTGCTTGCATTCTAATCTGCATTGTGGTAAATGTGCTCATTTCAGCTGCGAAGTCTGTGTTACGAATGACGTTTTCAGCTTCCTTTGTATTGTCATAAGATGTTTTTTGTCCATCATATATAGCCTGTAGGTTATTGATTACAGAACCAATCTGAGTCCTGACCTTATCAACCTTCTTTATTGCAGTATTAACAATATCTATAGCCAACTCTGCTCCTGAATTATCTGTAACATCAATACTATAAAGATTATTGAAACCTCCAGAACCAGTAGCTGCTACTCCGAGGCCTTCTGATGCAGTGCTTATTCCTGTAAAATCATAGTTATATGAGTCTGTTCCTGTTACTATAAGATTACCAACTTTGACTGCGGAGCCTGTACTACCAGCTGTTACACTACCTGTTGCACTCTGGAGAAACTGTGCCATATTAACAGCTACAGCACCTGTAGCAGATGCAATTTCAAGTCCTATGGTTTCACCTTCTGTTGTAAGAGCAAGCTTATTTCCTGAATTTGTCGCTGTTATATTGAGAGATTTTGTGGATGCCTGGGTATTAATCTGTGAAACTAACTCATCAAGAGTAAGGGTTTTCCCTGCATCCACTGTGATAGAAATAGCGCTTGCAGAATCTGTGGTTGAACCAACATAAAATTTTATAGTAACTGCAGCTGTACCACTATTCTGAATGTTAGTCCATTCAGTATCTGCTGTGCTGGTATTTACAGCTCTTGCTGAAATACCAACTCCCTGTAATGTAGCGTTATTGTTTATTGCATCTGCAATTGATTTTGCATCAACTGCTCCTGTTACACTTGAAAGCGCGCTATAATTCTTTAAATTAACTCCAGCAACTGTCACTGTATCAGAAGCAGAATTATACTGCCAGTCTCCAGCAATCAATGATGTATAGGCTGTAGCACTTGATGTAACCTGTCCACTTCCCTGAACAACAAATGCACCAATATTTGTTGCTTTTACATTGCCTATACTTGTTGTAATTGTCTGGTCTGCTCTTGCTCCGTAATGAATAACCTTGTTTGCGAATGTTCCATCAAGAAGCTTAATTCCATTATATTCTGTGTCTGTCCCAAGTTTTTGAATTGCATCAACAAGATTTGCAATATCTCTCTGTAAAGCTGCACGGGCATTCGGGTCATTGATGTCATTTGCTGCAGATTGAGCTTTTGTGTAGATTGTCTGAAGTTTGTCAAAAATCTGTCCTACATTTGTTTCTGCAATCTGGAGAGCACTGATACCGGTCTGAATATTACGATTACCTTGGTCAAGTGCTGCTCCAACTGTTGCAAGCTGGTCTGCAATAAAAAGACCTGCTGCATCGTCAGCTGCTGAAAGAATTCTCTGCCCTGTTGAAATTCTTAAAAGGGACTTGTTCATTGCCTTCTCGTTTCTGAGAAGGGCTGTGTGTGTTGTTGCGGCTTCTGCGTTAAAATTAACTCTTAATGCCATGGTTTAAACCTCCATGTTTTTTATTAAGGATGCCTCCTGCATCCAGACAGCACTGGATGAATATCTGGACTCTTTCACCTCCTTCCCATCCTGCTGTCTTAATTATGTAAATCGGTGGATTCCATAAAAAGTTTAGTGAAAAAAATCAGAGTTCAGGCAAATTGTTGATTTTATTGAGGCATTTGGAGAAACAACCCCCTATGATGTCATCGCGAGCATCCGAAGGTGAGAGACAATCCTAATATCTTATACCTTTTTTACCAATTAGGCAAGTAAAATCTCACTTTTAAATTACCAACAGATAATAATTTATCCTGTTGCCCATCTTTGCTTGGGAAATTTGGGTAGTATAACGTCTATTGACCTAAATATCAATTTTTTGTATCTTATATAAAACTTATTTAAGGAGAATTAGCCTAAAAATGGTGGGTAAATATGATGTAGGACAAATTATTAAATACAAAGAAGGCTCTAATTTAAGATTTGGGCTCATAATTTCAAAACCTACTAAAACAAGTTATATTACTGCCTCTGTGGAAACAAAATCTGATTATAATGACATAGATTTTCTCTTTGAAATTTTAGTGGATGACATGATTGCAGGTATTCTTAATAAACCTCTTATCGCAAAAATTGACGAAATTAAGACAATTAAGAGAGCAGAGATTGTTGAGACAGTAGGACTTCTTAAGCCTCAAAAGATAGGCTTAATTCTTAAATATTGGGGAAAAATGCTTGCAAAAACTTACTATGAAACAATTCATGTTCCAATGCAATCGCATTTTCCCACTGACAAGATAAAGATAAACTACGGTGGAAGAGTTTTTAATGAGCAAGAGATTTCCAATCTCATTGAGAGTGCCCTTGATTTCTGGTTGACTGCTGGAAAATATGCTCAAGCTTTTGAGCATAAATTTGCTCAGTTTTTGGGAGTAAAATATTGTAGCCTTGTTAACTCAGGTTCATCAGCAAATCTTTTAGCTTTCATGACACTCACTTCATCAAAACTGGGAGAAAGAAAAATAAACAGAGGAGATGAAATCATTACTGTTGCTGCGTCTTTTCCAACAACAGTGTCACCCATAATTCAGTATGGTGCTATCCCTGTTTTTGTTGATATAACACTTCCCACATATAATATTGATTGCTCAATGCTTGAAAAAGCTATTTCTCCAAAAACAAAGGCTGTAATGCTTGCTCACACAATGGGAAATCCCTTTGATATTGAAAAGGTCAAGGCTTTTTGCGAAAAATACAACCTCTAGCTCATTGAGGATAACTGTGACTCTCTTGGAGCAAAATACTGAAATGAGAAAGACGGTAAAGAGTATAGAGTTGTAGGAGACCTCAAATGGACAGATAAAACAATGAAAGATACTTTTTGGGTTGGAGTATATCCTGGGATTACTGAAGAAATGATTGATTACATGGTTGAAAAAATTAAAGAATCTGTAAAAAACAAAAAATAAGACGATATAAAAGGTGAAACTATGAAAAAACTATGTTTTGCAATTCCTACATGGAACAGGGCAAAAAAGCTTGAGATATGTGTAAGAGAAATGGCACGGCAGATCATTGAACTTGGCAAACAGGATGAAATTGGAATATTTGTTTCTGATAATTGTTCCGATGATGATACTCCAAAAGTGCTTGCAAAACTGAAAAAAGAGTATCCTTTTCTGGATTATTGCAGATTGGAAAAACATGTTGATTCCGCTGACAGCATTGAAGCTGTAATGCGTCGTGCAGAAGGAGAATATTTATGGCTTTTTGGCGATGATGATATTTTATTAAAAGACGGATTAAGAATTGTCTGGCACAATGTAAATACAAAACCAGCAACTGTAATTCATGCTGGAAACGGCTGGCTAAAGCCTCACAGTCACAAAATTTATGAAGGAAATGTCTTGGAATTTGCTAATAAAATGGGATTCAATCAATTTATTGGGTGGGCAACTTCAGTAATATTAAAAAAGGAAAAAATTAATGAAATGGTTGAACTGCCTAATTATACTAAATATAAAGAAGCCGCATATACACATGTTCTCGGCATCCTTCATGTAGCTTATCATGAACCTGCTGTTGTTATTGACTTTCCCATCTGTCAGCCTATGGAGACTCAAACAACAGAAGATATTAAAAGATGGGAAATGGAAAACATTGGATGGAGATATTTCATTACTGTGGAGGGATTACAGATACTTTTTCAACTTGGCATACTGAAGGAGAAACTGAAACCTATGTTTTTTAAGTATCTTACCTATTATTTGTGGGATAGATTCATTACCAATATGATAGCTCAGGAACTAATAGGAAAACCTTTTCCTTCAAAGGGATGGGATCTTATACTTGCTATGGCAGATATGATTGATGACCCTGACATGGCAAAAAGAATCAGAAGTAATACAATCTCTGCCTATCAACTCTGCGCTACAAGAAATACTCTTATTAATCAGATTACAGCAATAAATACGATTCTGAATGGTATAATTAATGAAACAAATAAACAAATATTTGAGATGGGCTGGGCAGGAGGACAAAAATGAAGGCTGTAATCCTTGCAGGAGGGCTTGGGACAAGAATAGCTGAAGAAACTCACCTTAAGCCAAAACCAATGATTGAAATCGGTGGTAAGCCAATCCTCTGGCATATTATGAAAATATACTCTGCTCATGGAGTTAATGATTTTATTATCTGCTGTGGATACAGGGGATACATGATTAAAGAATACTTTGCAAACTACTTTCTTTACATGGCAGATGTTACGTTTGATATGAAATTTAACCAAATGATTGTTCACAACTGCGAAGCAGAACCATGGAAAGTTACTGTTGTAGATACAGGAGAACACACTCAGACAGGGGGAAGGCTCAAAAGAGTTGCAAAATATCTTGAAGGAGAGGAACTGTTTTGCTTTACATATGGTGATGGAGTAAGTGATGTAAATATCAAGGACGAAATAACCTTTCATCAAGCTCATGGAAAACTGGCAACAGTTCTTGCTGTTCAACCGCCTGGAAGATTTGGTGCTCTCGTTACTGATGGAGACTATGTCAGGGATTTTATGGAAAAGCCCTCTGGAGACGGTGGATGGATAAACGGAGGATTTTTTGTTCTTTCACCAAAAGTAATAGAGCTTATTGAAGGAGACCATATGAGCTGGGAAAGTAAACCTATGCAAACACTGGCTGAAAAAGGAGAGCTTGTTGCTTATAAACACACAGGTTTCTGGCATCCCATGGATACTTTAAGAGATAAAAACTATCTTGAAGAACTATGGAAAAGTGGCAAGGCACCATGGAAAGTATGGTAAATAAATCTTTCTGGATTGACAGACCCACCTTTGTCACAGGTGGGACAGGACTTCTTGGAAGCTGGCTTGTAAAGAAGCTTTTAGAGTTAAAAGCAGATGTTGTCTGTCTTGTGAGAGACTGGGTACCTCAAAGTGAGTTAGTGCTTTCAAAAACTATAGAAAAAGTTAAAATAGTCAGAGGTGATATAAGGGATGAAACCCTGCTTGAAAGAGTCCTGGGAGAATATGAAATAGACACAGTTTTTCATCTTGCAGCTCAGACAATTGTCACAATTGCAAATCGCAATCCTATCTCAACACTTGAGACAAATATACAGGGAACATGGGCTTTACTTGAGGCATGCAGGCGTTCTCCCACTGTAAAACAAATTATTATTGCATCCTCTGATAAAGCTTACGGAGAACAGGGAGTGTTACCCTATGATGAAAATACACCCCTACAGGGCAGACATCCCTATGATGTGAGTAAATCTTGCGCTGATTTAATTTCTCAGATGTATGCCTATACATTCAACCTTCCAGTTGTAATAACAAGATGTGGAAACCTCTATGGTGGAGGAGACCTAAACTGGAATAGGATTGTTCCTGGAACAATCCGCTCAGTGTTAAAGGGAGAAAATCCCATTATTCGCTCTGATGGAACTCTCGTGAGAGACTACTTTTATGTGGAGGATGCGGTATTAGCATACATAATGCTTGCTGAAAAATTAGCAGAAGACAGAAAACTCACCGGTGAGGCTTTTAACTTTTCCAATGAAGAACCGCTAAGTGTATTGGAAATTACAGAGAGAATTTTAAGGCTTATGAAGTCAGAATTAAAACCTGTGATACTAAATGAGGTTTGCTATGAGATACCAAAACAGTATTTGAATGCAAAAAAAGCAAGGGAAATTCTTGGGTGGAAGCCGATTTATAGCCTTGATGAAGGACTAACTCTTACAATAAAATGGTATAAAAAAATGGGGTGCATTAATGAAAGAAATTTTAAATTGTAAGTGTAGAATATGCGGTTCAAAAAGATTATACGAAGTTATTACCTTAGAAAAAATGCCATTGACAGATGAATTTATTACACAAGATGATTTTGGGAAAGAATTTTTATCAGATATAGTTATTGGAATATGTAGTAATTGCGGGATAACTCAAAATTGTAATGATCTGAATATGTCACTATACTATGATAAATATGAATATTCTGTTGGATATTCTCCATTATTTAATCATTTTATGGAAAAATTGGTTGAAAAAACAATAAAATTTTTTTCTAAAAAAAACTTACAATCTGTTAAAGTATTAGAAATTGGTTCAGGTAGTGGTGAACTGTTAGAGAAGTTTAAAAGATGTGGGGTTTCTGTTTTGGGAATTGAGCCTTCTTCATCCTTATGTAAATTTGCCAATAAAAAAGGTATTCCAACTTTAAACAGCTTTTTTTGTTACGATATGGTAGAAAATATCCCTGCAGATTTCAAAACTGTTGATTGTATCATTTCATGTTACACATTTGATCACTTGCCAGATATTAATGATGCACTCCAAGCATGTAGAAAAATACTCAATAAAAATGGCAAACTCATTATAGAAATTCACGATTTAGACCTAATAATAAAACGTAAAGAATTCTGTTTGTTTGAACATGAGCATTACTTTTATTTAAATAAAGAAACAGCTGAGTTTGTATTTAATAAAAATGGGTTTAACATAATTGATTTTAATTTACTAAGAAATGAAGAAAGAAGGGCTAATTCACTTCTTATTGTAGCTGAACCAAAATATGATGATAATTATATTAATCTAAACCTTGAAATTGAATTAAAGAAAGTTTCAGGATTAAAAGAGAATATTACTGAACTGATTAATAAAATTGATGCCTGGCTTCTTAATAATTCTAAGTATAAAATAGTTGCCTATGGTGCTGGTGGACGGGGAGTTATGACCATTGCAGCATTAAAAAATTATAAATATTTCAATGTAATTATTGATAAAAATCCTAAAGGTGACAATATTTATTTACCAAAAACTCATATTCCTATAAAAAAACCTGAATTTTTAATCAATACCAGAGTTGATTATATTTTTGTTTTTAGTTATGGTTATTTTAAAGAGATTATTCAAGAACTATCTAAATACGGTTACAGTAAAAAACAATTTGTTTCGTTACTGGATTTTTCATGAATCCCAAAATTATTATACATGGTGCCAGTAGTTTTTTAGGCAAAAATTTTACAAAATCATTAATAGAGAACGGATATGAAATTTTTATTTTATCACGGCCTTCTTCAAATCTTTCATTTTTGCCCAATAAAAAAGAAATTAAAATATTTAGATATAACCATATTGAAGAAATATTACAGAAAAAAATATTGAGCAACCTAAATTATAATATTTTTTTTGAATTTTCCTGGTATGGTGTTTTTAATGATAAAAGAAATGATCCACAACAGCTTACTATTAATATACCCTTAATCATAAATTCAATCAAAATAGCAAAACATTTACATTCAAAACATTGGATAGGATTTGGTTCACAAGCCGAGTATGGTATTCATAACTATAAAATTTCAGAAGAAACACCCTGTAATCCAACAACACTTTATGGAAAAGCAAAATATATTTGTTCACAAATTGCTAATATACTTTGTACTGCATATGGAATTGAATATACTTGGTTAAGAATATTTTCACTTTATGGTCCCAATGATAATCATAAATGGTTTATCAATTATTTAATTGAGAAATTATTGTTAAATGAAGAAATTGATATGACCTTAGGAGAACAAAAGTGGGATTACTTATATATTGATGACGCAGTTGATGCGTTGATGAAATTAATCACCGTTGAAAAGGGTTTAGGAATAATCAATCTAGCATCTGGTAATAGTATTAGACTAAAGGATCTTGTTTTATTGGCGAAAAAATTGACACAATCGGATTCTAAAATTAATTTCGGCAAAATACCTTACAGAGAAGACCAAGTAATGAATATGGAAGCGGATATTTCAAAAATATCTCAACTATTAGGTTGGAAACCTAAATATGATTATTGGCAAGGATTACTTAAAATGATAAATGAGTATAAGAAAGAATGGAACTTGAGCAAATAGCCCGAAACATAAGACGAGAGATAGTTATTATGCATGCTCGTGCAAATGCATCTCATATCGGTTCAGCACTTTCAATAGTTGACATTTTAACTATTTTGTATTTCAAAGTAATGAATATTGATCCTAAGAATCCCAATTTTAAAAATAGAGACAAATTTATTTTAAGTAAAGGACACGCCAGTTCTGCATTATATGCAACATTAGCTGAAAGAGGTTTTTTTGCCAAAGCTTTATTAGAGAGTTTTTATATGGATCATGGGCAATTGCCAGGGCACTTGGATAAAGAAAGTGTGCCAGGTATAGAAGTTTCTTCAGGTTCTTTGGGACATGGTTTATCAATTGGGGTTGGTTTTTCAATTGCAAATAAAATTGATAATCTTGACAGTCATGTTTATGTATTATGTGGTGACGGAGAATTAAACGAAGGCTCTGTCTGGGAAGCAATCATGTTTGCTTCTCATAAAAAGTTAAATAACCTAACTTTAATAGTGGATTATAATAAACTCCAAGCTTTTGGAAAAACAAATGAAGTTGTTAATTTAGAACCTTTGAAAGATAAATTTTTAGCATTTAACTGGTACGCAATTGAAATTAATGGTCATGATTTTAAAGAAATAGAAAAAGCATTACTCATAAAACTTGATAAACCAAAGGCAATTATAGCTCATACTATAAAAGGGAAAGGAGTTAGTTTTATGGAGAATAAATTAGAATGGCATTATAAATCCCCTAATAAAGAACAATTACAACAAGCATTATATGAACTTAATGATAAGTAAATATATTTTCAGTGAGGAGTAATTGAGAGATACATTCATTAAAACTTTAATTAAATTAGCTGAAAAAAATGAAAAAATATTTTTACTAACACCAGATTTGGGTTTTTCAGTTTTAGAAGAGTTTGAAAAAAAATTTCCGGATAGGTTTTTAAATGTAGGAATAGCAGAAGCAAATGCAATAGGTATTGCCGCGGGTTTAGCCTTGAGTGGCAAAATAGTATATGTATACAGCATAATACCTTTTGTTACAATGAGACCGTTTGAACAAATTAGAGTAGATGTGGCGTATATGAACACTAATGTTAGACTTGTAGGTGTAGGTGCTGGTTTAACTTATGGTGCTCAAGGAGCAACACATCATGCTATTGAAGATATTGCTATCATGCGAGCTTTACCTAATATGACAGTTTTATGTCCTTCAGACCCTTATGAAGTGGAAAAATTAACCATCCAAACCATTGAGCATAAAGGTCCTATTTATATGAGATTGGCAAAAAAAGGCGAGCCTATTATAAGTAATATTTCCAATAAAATAAAAATTGGTAAGGCAAATTATATTCAAAAGAATAAAAATAGTAATATAGCAATTTTATTCACAAGTAACGCTTCTGATATTGCTATAGAAGTAAATAAAAAACTTAAAAAATCCGCTTTCGAATCAGATTTAATTAGTATGCATACTATAAAACCGTTTGATTATAAAACCTTAGAAACTATTATTTCTACCAAAAAATACGTATTTACAATAGAAGAACATAGTAGTATCGGTGGATTAGGTAGCATTGTATCTGAATATATTGCAGAATCTAAATATAAACCCATTTTTAAAAAATTTTCTTTACCTGATGAATATTCCCATTATATTGGAACTCAATACCATATTAGAGATAAATTTGACTTAAATTCTGAATTTATTTTTAACACGATATTAAATTTTTTAAGTAAAAATAAATTATAATACTAAGTTAAGTAAAAATAAATTATAATACTAAGTCAATCAATTCCTTTTATTCTCTTATTTCTTCAAAGTTTAAAATATCCATGTAATCCCAATTTCTCCAGCCCATTACATAGATGCCCTGTTTGCTTGCATATTTGATCACTTCTTCTGGAAAAGTTATGCTTCCCAATATTAAATAAAGCTTTTTAGTCTTAAATTCAGGGAAAAATTCAAAAAATCTCTGGCTTTTCTCTTTTATTTCATCTATATACTGTATTCTTGGTGTAGACCTTACCTCTATCATAAATACCTTGTCCTTGCATGCTGCTATTGCATCTACTTCATAGTTTTCTCCCTTCTTCCTTCTCAGCATTCTCTGCCCTTCAAGTATTGCTTCACAATTGAAGTACTTGGAAAGCACTGAATCAAGAGCAGGTGCGATAAGGTCTTCATAGAGGGTACCAAGCTTTTTTGCAAGATTGCTCCATTCTTTATTTTTGCGTCTGTTTTCCTCTTCCTGATTTTTCTTAAATTCAAGCATTTCATCCTTGAAGGCTCTCATCTCTTCCTTAAAGGCTTTCATTTCATCCTTGAAGGCTCTCATCTCTTCCTTGAAAGCTCTCATCTCAGCCTCAGTGCGCATCTGAGAATTATATAGTTTATTAAACTCTATACCAACACTTAATATAAAGTCTTCAAGCACTTTTTCTAATCTGTAAACTCTTTCTTCAACAGTTTGCATTTTTCCCTCCAAAACATTTCTCTTTTTTAGAATATCAAAACATTCTCAGCATGTCAACCAAAAGGCATTATAAATGAATTGCTTATTTAGTCTATTAAAATAATAAGAAAACACACCATCTCTTAAAGAAATTTATCAACTTTCAATTTCTATTGTAAAATTTTCAGCAATTTTTACATAATAAATAACACTTAACTTTATATCGGAGGCATAAATATGCTAATTGTTCAAAAATATGGTGGCACTTCTGTTGCAAATATTGAAAGAATAAAGGCTGTTGCTGAAAGAGTTTCAAAAACAGCAAAAGAAGGAAACAAAGTAGTAGTTGTTGTCTCTGCAATGGCTGGAGAAACTGATAAACTTATAGGTCTTGCCCATCAGGTATGTTCAGACCCACCAGAAAGAGAAATGGACCTTCTTCTTTCTTCAGGAGAAAGAGTTACAGCTGCATTGACTGCAATGGCTTTGTATGGACTTGGACATAAAGCTATTGCTCTTACTGGAAGGCAGATGGGAATAATTACAGATGCAGTACATACGAAGGCAAGAATTGAGAAAATTATTGCAACAAGAGCAGTCAAAGCTCTTGAAGAAGGATATATTGTTGTGGTTGCAGGATTTCAGGGTATTACAGAAGATGAAGATGTAACTACACTTGGAAGAGGCGGTTCAGATTTAACAGCCGTAGCAATAGCAGCAGCATTAAATGCTGATTTATGTGAAATTTACACAGATGTTGATGGCGTATTTACAGCTGACCCTAATATTGCTCCAAATGCTCGGAAACTTGAGAAAATTTCCTATGAAGAAATGCTTGAGCTTGCTTCTCTTGGAGCAAAGGTTTTACAGACTCGTTCTGTTGAATTTGCTATGAAATACAATGTTCCTGTAGTAGTTCGTTCAAGTTTTAACTGGAATCCTGGAACATTAGTTACAAAGGAGGATAAAGATATGGAAAAAGTTGTAGTTTCAGGCATTGCCCATGACAAAAATCAGGCAAAGATTACAATTCTTAAAGTCCCTGACAGACCTGGAATAGCAGCAAAACTTTTCAAAGCGGTTGCAGATGCCAATATTGTTGTTGATATGATTGTTCAGAATATAAGTAGTGATGGCAAAGCAACTGATATTTCTTTCACTGTTCCAAAAACAGATGCTAAAAAGGCTTTAGAACTTACTGAAAAAATTTCTAAAGAACTGGGAGCTGAAGGTGTTCTTTTGAATGAAGACATAGCAAAAATTTCCATTGTAGGAGTCGGAATGAGAACTCACTCAGGTGTTGCAGCACAAATGTTTGAAGCTCTTGCAAATCATGGGATAAACATAATGGCAATAAGCACATCAGAGATAAAGATTTCATGTCTTATCAATGCTAAATATACTGAACTTGCTATAAGAGTGCTTCATGATACCTTTAAATTGGGTGAACAGTAATGGATATTGTTTCACCAAAGGGTTTTTTGTATTCAATAGCAAAAGCTCAAATTAAATATCCTGATAGATATGATATTGCATTAATTTATTCTAAAAAACCCGCTCAGATAGCAGGAGTTTTTACTACAAACCAAATCAAAGCTGCTCCTGTAAAAATTTGCATGAAAAGAATACGTTCAGGAATCGCTCAGGCAGTGGTTTTAAACAGTGGAAATGCCAATGCATGCACAGGCAAAAAAGGAATTGAGGATGCCTTAAAAATAACAGATTATTTAGCTGAAAAACTTAACATCAATACACATTACATATTCCCTCTTTCTACAGGAGTTATTGGAATGCCCATGCCAGTTGATAGAATACTTAACGCATTGAATGACCTTATAAAAAATCTTGGTAATGCCCAACCAATGCAGGTTGCAGAGGCAATAATGACCACTGATACTTTTCCAAAGATTACATTCAGGCAAATTCAAACACCATCACCAATAACAATTCTTGGGATATGTAAAGGCGCAGGAATGATTTCTCCAAATATGGCAACAATGTTATGCACAGTTTTAACCGATGCAAAAATCAGTTCAGATTTAATGAAAGAAGCATTAAAAGATGCTGTGGCACAGAGTTTTAACTCAATCACAGTTGATGGAGATATGTCAACCAATGATACAGTGCTAATGCTTGCAAATGGAGAATCTGATATCAAGATAGAAAGGAAAACTGCTTTATGGAAACAGTTCAAAAGTGCTCTTAGCGACCTATGTAGTGAGCTTTCTAAGATGATAGTAAAAGACGGAGAAGGAGCAACAAAGTTTGTGACCATTATTGTCAAAGAGGCTAAAACAACTCAAGAAGCAAGAAGAGTGGCAAGAGCAGTAGCTAACTCTCTTCTTGTTAAAACAGCTCTTTACGGGAATGACCCCAACTGGGGAAGAATAATTGCTGCAGTTGGATACTCTGGAGTTCCTGTGAAAGAAGAAAGAATTGAAATTTATATAAATGGCATATGCCTTTTTCAGAAAGGACTGCCAACAATGAAAGAAGAAGAATTAAAAGAATCTTTAAAACAAAAAGAGATTGAAGTTTTGATAAACCTGAATTCAGGGAAAGGACAGACAAAAATATTTACAACTGATTTATCAGAAGAATATGTCAGAATAAACTCAGCATACAGAACATAAACTGATACATATGGAAGAAAAAATCTTCTTTGATGAAAAAGAAGAAATTTCAATTGACAGACCAGAACTCTACAGAGTTTATCTTCTAAATGATGATTACACTACAATGGATTTTGTTGTGTATGTTTTAATGACAATTTTTGATAAATCAAAAGTAGAAGCCACTGCAATTATGCTTCATGTTCACAAACACGGAAAAGGTCTTGCAGGTATATATCCAAAGGAGATCGCAGAGACAAAGGTATATCAGGTTGAAAGCCTTGCAAGAGCAAAAGGTTTTCCGTTAAAATGCAGTATAGAAAGAAATGATCAATAAAGATTTACAAATCATAATATCAGCTACTGTTGAAGATGCCATTGAAAGAGGACACCAATATCTTACAGTTGAACATCTTCTTTATGCTATTCTTCATGATGAATTTGGTATAGAAATCATTAAAAACTGTGGTGGAGATCCTGAGCAAATTAAAAGAAATCTTGAAAGATTTCTTGAAGAACAGATTCCTAAGAGAAAAAATAAAGGACAGACACATCCAACAGTAAGTTTTCAAAGGGTAATGGAAAGAACACTGAATCATATAAAAAGTGCAGAAAAAAAAGAAGCTGATGCAGGAGATTTTCTTGCTTCCATGTTCCTTGAAGAAGATGCATATGCTGTAAATCTTCTTAAATCATATGGCATAACAAGAATTGACATTTTAAATTACATTTCTCATGGAATTCCTAAAACAGGATTTGAAGAATCTCTTAAAAAAGAGGATAAAAAAGAAGACCCTCTTAAAACCTTTACGATAGAACTTGTAGAAAAAGCACGCAAGGGTGAAATTGACCCAATAATTGGAAGACATCTTGAACTTGAAAGAGTTATTCAAGTTTTAAGTAGAAGAAGGAAAAATAACGTTGTTCTGGTTGGAGAACCCGGAGTTGGCAAAACAGCAATTGTAGAAGGACTTGCTCTAAAAGTCGCTGATGGAGATGTTCCATCACATCTTAAAAATATCAAAATCTTTGCACTTGATATGGGTTCTTTGCTTGCCGGGACAAAATACAGAGGAGATTTTGAGGCAAGAATGAAGGCTTTAATAAACTCTCTTTACAAAATCAAAGACTGTATACTTTTTATAGATGAAATTCACACAATTGTTGGTGCAGGTTCCGCAAGTGGAAGCACAATTGATGCATCCAATCTTTTAAAACCTGTTTTGATTGAGGGTAAAATTCGTTGCATTGGAGCTACAACTTATGAAGAATACAGAAACTACTTTGAAAAAGACAGAGCCCTTTCAAGAAGATTTCAAAAAATAGATATTTCTGAACCATCAGAAGAAGAAACATTTGAAATTCTTAAAGGACTTAAATCTTACTATGAAGAGTATCATGAAGTTAAATATACTGATGAAGCATTACGCTCAGCAGCGCATCTTTCAGCAAAATATATAAATGAAAGGTTTTTACCTGATAAAGCAATTGATGTTATTGATGAAGCAGGTGCGGTTGTAAGACTCTATCACAATGAGAATCCCGTGGTTGATGAGAAAATAATTGAGCAAGTAATTGCAAAAATAGCAAGAATACCCTCTCAAGAGGTAACTTCAAATGAAGTTGAGCGTTTAAAAAATCTTGAATCTGAATTAAAGTCTGTAATTTTTGGACAGGATGAAGCAGTCAAAGCAGTTGTAAGGGTAATTAAACTTGCCAAAGCTGGACTAAAAGAACCTCAGCGACCAATAGGTTGTTTTCTTTTTACAGGTCCAACAGGTGTTGGTAAAACAGAACTGGCACGTCAACTTGCAAAGATACTTGGCATTGGTTTTATAAGATTTGATATGAGTGAGTATATGGAAAAACATTCCGTTGCAAAGCTTATAGGTGCTCCGCCAGGATATATTGGTTTTGAACAAGGTGGGCTTCTTACAGAACAAATCAGGAAAAATCCTCACTGTGTGCTTTTGCTTGATGAGATAGAAAAAGCTCATGAAGAAATATTCAATATATTACTTCAGGTTATGGATTACGGAACCCTAACAGATAACACAGGAAGAAAAGCAGATATGAGAAATGTTATCCTTATTATGACTTCAAATGTTGGAGCAAGAGAAATGGAAAAAGCTGTAATAGGCTTTGGAGATAGAACTTCTGAGCAACTTCAAAAAACTAAAGATGCAATAGAAAGACTTTTTAGTCCTGAATTTCGTAATAGATTGGATGCAGTAGTGACATTCAATTCATTGCCTGAAGAGACTGTTTTAAAAATAGTTGACAAGTTTATAAATGAACTTAATGAGCAGCTTTTATCAAAAAATATTTATGTTGAAATTACTGACGAAACGCGAAAGTGGCTTGCTCAAAAAGGATTTGACATAAAATTTGGAGCAAGACCTCTTCAAAGACTTATACAAAAAGAGATAAAAGCACCTTTGGTTGAAGAGATTCTGTTTGGAAAACTTAAAAATGGTGGTAAAGTTCTTGTAAATATCCATGAAGACAGGCTTTTCTTTGAGATAGATGACAGCATATTTGCTTCATGATGAATTAATTTTTCCTCATCCAGAATACGCAGACCCTGATGGATTGCTTGCAATTGGAGGAGACCTCAGTCCCGACAGACTTATACTTGCATACAAATCAGGAATTTTCCCATGGTATAATCACAAACCAATTCTCTGGTGGTCACCCTCTAAAAGGCCACTGATATTTCCGAGACTCTTTAAGATGTCAAGAAGTCTTTATCAGACTTTAAAAAAAGATATTTATAGAGTAAGCTTTGATAAAGACTTTGTCACTGTTATTAAAGGATGCGCCACTGCTCCAAGAAAAGATTCAACAGGAACATGGATTACAGAGGAAATGATAGAAGCTTATACACTACTTCACAAGCTTGGATTTGCACATTCAGTAGAAGTGTGGTTTAATGATAAAATTGTTGGAGGACTTTACGGAATCTCTATTGGAAGAGCCTTTTTTGGAGAGTCAATGTTTACACTCATGAAAGATGCTTCAAAGGTTGCTATCTCATGTCTTGTTGAGCATTTGATTTTAAATAATTTTTATTTTATTGACTGCCAGATTACAAATAAACATCTCATTCGGCTTGGAGCTTACGAAATACCTCGTTCAGTTTTTCTCATTTTGCTGAAAGAGGCGGTCCAGAAGGAAACCCTTACAAACAAATGGGATAGAGATTTTGAATTTACATCAAAAACAGCAAAGTTTTTAAAAGAAAAACTTATACCGAGGTAAAATATGAAGCTAATTCTTTTTGATATTGATGGCACTTTAATTAGCGCTGGTGGCGCTGGAACGCGTTCGCTTAATAAAGCCTTTGAAGAAATTTTAGGAATTAAAGACGCGTTCAAAAACTTTGAAATGGCAGGCAAAACTGATATCCAGATAATAAAAGAAGGGCTCATGTTTGCAGGAATTGAACCTTCCATGTCTTTGGTTAATGAACTAATTGAGAGCTATCTTAATAATCTCAAAGTTGAAATTAATAACAACTCAAAACACCTAAAACCTGGAGTAAAAGAATTTATAGAGTTTATTTATTACGAATTAAATTATCCATTAGGACTTCTTACAGGCAACCTTGAAAAAGGAGCGAGAATCAAACTTGAACCATTCGGACTTAATTTATTTTTCCCTGTGGGTGCCTTTGGAAGTGATCATGAAGATAGAAATCAGCTTTTACCTATAGCAATTGACAGATTTTCAAAAAAATTTAAATATTCCATAGATTTTCATCAATGTATTGTTATCGGCGATACCCCAAGAGATGTAGCCTGTGCAAAGCCATACGGAGCAAAGGTGATAGCTGTTGCTACAGGTCCTTATAGTGTAAAAGATTTACAAACAACAGATGCAGACATTGTGGTTGAAAGCCTATCGGAAACCACTAAAATTTTAACACTGCTTTCTTAAAATGGGGAAATTTCCTGTAACTGAAAAAAAAGAAAAAGAGCTTTTAGAAGAAATGCAAAAGCTGGGCATAAAGGAATCAGATATTGAAGAGAAATTTATCAAATGTTCAGGACATGGAGGGCAGAAACTTAATAAAACATCAACAGGAGTTTATTTAAAACACATACCCTCTGCCATTGAAGTAAAATGCACAAAAGAAAGATCGCAGGGATTAAATCGTTTTTTTGCGCGCAGAATGTTGGTGGAAAAAATAAAAGAATTCATAGGGATTCCTACAAAAAAGCAAATAGAAATAGAAAAAATAAGGAAGAAGAAAGTTAAAAAGCAAAGAAATTCACAACTGTAGCTAAAAGTCTTAGCCCTTTAAATAAAAAGGGGGATTCCTCAGGCTTTCAATAAAAAAGGGGAGCAAATTTGCTCCCCTCTGCAAAAAATAAGAAAAATTACTTTACAAAAGGATTTGCATAGAAGGTAATAAGAACAAATACGAGAACATAAATAACCAGAGACTCAATTAATGCAAGACCTACGATAAAGAGTGTCATGAGCTTTCCTGTGACTCCAGGATTTCTTGCAGAACCCTCAAGAATACCTCTAAGACCCTGTCCCATTCCAGCTCCACCACCACCAGCTGCTGCACCAAGTCCAATCAATGCACCGGCTGTAGCATATCCATAATAGTTAAGCTTTGCAGGATCAGAATCAGCTGCAAATACTGCTGAGGCTGTTAAAACAACCACAAGAGCTACCATAAGAATTACGAAAAATTTTCTCATTGCTTCTTCCCTCCTTTCTTTTTATTATTTAGTGAGCTTCTTCAACTGCACCTGCTATATAAACAGCGGTTAATAACATGAAAACATATGCCTGAAGTACGCTAACCAGTGTTCCCAAACACAGAAAAGCAACTGGCACTATCAATGGAGCAAGAATTCCCAGTACCATTAACAGTAGATGTTTTCCAAACATGTTACCAAAAAGTCGGACACCCAGTGTAAGAGGTCTTGCTAAATGGGTGATCCACTCAACAACAAACATAAACAACATAAATGGAATAGCATAAATACTTCTTATTGGACCAAAGAAAAATTCTAAATAACGAATGCCATGTACTTTAAATCCCATATACTGATAAATAAAAAATACAGGAATAGCCATTGAAAAAGTAACATTAACATTAGAAGTCGGAGACTCAAATCCAGGAATAAGACCAAAAAGATTGCCGACTAAAATATAAATAAAAAGAGTCCCCAAAAGAGGTAAAAATTTGTCTCCCCAATGATGTCCTATGCTTGTTCTTGCCTGTCCTTGAAGAAATTCTACCAGAACTTCCATCAAATTCTGCAGACCTGCTGGAACCATTTTAAGATTACTTCTAACAATTAAAGACACAATAATAATTAATATAATTGCTAACCATGAATAACTAACAAAGGGAGGAATTGAGGGTATTAACATTCCTAAAAAAGTTGGTGCTTCCACTTTAAGCCTCCTTTCTTATTTTTTGATTAAGTTATAATACATAAAAATTTTTCAAATGTCAAGCATAAAATAAGACTTCTTTTATTTATTTGATTTTCTTATTCTTCGGCTTCATCTCGAGAAAATTCTTCAAATTCTGTTACAATTTTTTATGGATCCTGTTACACATACTCTTTCTGGATTTGTCTTGAGTAAAACTATAACTAAAAATAAAACAATTCTTGCCATCATTCTTGTTACTTCATTAATTCCTGATTTAGATATCCTTCTAAGATTACATAGTAAAGAGCTTTTTCTAATGTATCATAGAGGAATTACTCACGGAATTGGAGCTTTATTTTTATTTCCTCTTTTACCTGCAATAATTTTTCGCAGAAAGTTAGGTTTTTTTAAAGCATATATCACCTCTTTCATAGCTTATGCACTTCATCTTTTTTTTGACCTTACAAATCAATATGGAACAAAAATTCTTTCTCCCTTTGATTGGAACTCTTATAATCTTTCTTTAACCTTCATAATTGACCCCTATGTTTTACTGCCTCTTTTATTATCAGTTGTATTTTCAATCAAATTCAAAAAGCAGGCAAAATTTCTGTATATATTCTCAATGATATTTATTGCCATATACATAGGAACTAAGGCATATCTTAAAACAGAGGCAAAAAATTTTCTGAAACAAAAAATAGAAGCCCATCAATACAGAGTTTATCCTCTTCCAAATGATTTTTTAAGATGGTGGTTTATAGCAAGACATTCAGATGAATATATAACAGGATTTGTTGACTTGTTTACAAAAAAAGTGTATTTTGATGAAAGATATAAAATTAAGAATGACCCTGCAATTGTAAAATCAAAAGAATCCGAATCTGTAAAAGCATTGCTTTCCTTTGCAAAACATCCAGTGGCAGAAATTAAACATGAAGGAGACGTAACTGTGGTGCTTTGGCGAGAGCTATCCTATGGATTTTTACCTGATGACAGATTTACTGCTAAGGTCTGGCTGAAAGAATCTCCGCAAGGTTATAAAATAATAAATGCTAACCTAAGAATATGAAAGTCTGCGAAATCTTTGCAAGTATTCAAGGAGAGAGTTCTCTTGCTGGAATTCCTATGGTTTTTGTAAGGCTGACAGGATGCAATCTCAGATGCAGTTACTGTGATACAAAATATGCCTATTATGAAGGAGAAGAACTTTCAGTAAATAAAGTTTTAGAAAAAATTCACTCTTTTACCTTTCAATATGTTGAAATCACCGGAGGAGAACCTCTTTTACAGGATGAAACATACAAGCTCATAAATGAACTTGTAAAAAGTCATAATGTCCTTATTGAAACAAATGGTTCTATCCCTATTGAAAAAGTCAATCCTGAAGTAAAAATAATTATGGATATAAAAACTCCAGGAAGCGGAATGAGTGAAAAAAATTACATTGAAAATTTGAGATTTCTTAAAAATATTGATGAAGTTAAGTTTGTCTTAACAAACAGGGATGACTATGAATGGGCAAAGAATTTTATAAAAAATCACCAAATAAAAGCTAATGAAATTCTATTTTCTCCTGCTTATGGAATACTCAATCCAGCAGAGCTTGCAAAATGGCTAATTAATGACGGAATTTCAGTAAGGTTAAATCTTCAGATTCATAAATACATTTTTGGTAATATAAGAGGTGTTTAGGGTTTGTAATATTTTTTCTTTTCAGGAAGATAATTCTGTTCTACATATCCTCCATAATCATGTGGATATTTATAACCTTTCCCATGACCGAGCTTTTTAGCTCCTGGGTAATGAGCATCCTTAAGATGTTCTGGAACAGCAAATGTCCGTTCTTTTTCTACATCCTTTAGAGCTTCTTCAATTGCTCTGTAACAGGCATTGCTTTTAGGTGCTAAAGCAACATAAATTGCTGCATGAGAGAGAATTATTTTTGCCTCTGGCATTCCAACAATTTCAACAGCTCTTGCAGCAGAGGTTGCCAAAATCAAAGCCATAGGGTCAGCATTTCCAACATCTTCACTTGCTGCAATTATTATTCTCCTTGCAATAAAACGGGGGTCTTCTCCAGCATATATCATCTTTGCAAGCCAGTAGACTGTTGCATCAGGATCACTGCCTCTCATACTCTTGATGAATGCTGAAGCAGTATCATAATGTTCATCTCCTGCTCTATCATAAACAATATGTTTTTTCTGAATGCTTTCTTCAGCAACCTTAATATCAATTCTGATAACACCCTCTTTATCAGGCTCAGTAGTCAATACAGCAATCTCAAGAGCTGAAAGAGCTTTTCTTGCATCACCATCTGAAGATTTTGCAAGATGTGATAGAGCTTCAGATGTAATTTCAACTTTTAAGCTTCCAAATCCACGCTCTGTATCAACTATAGCTCTTTTGAGAATCGTAATAATTTCTTGCTCAGTCAAAGGTTTAAGCTCAAATACATGGCTACGTGATAGCAAAGCTGAATTAAGATAGAAAAAAGGATTTTCAATTGTTGCTCCAATAAGTATAATAGTGCCCTCTTCAATATCTGGAAGTAAAGCATCCTGAGAAATCCTGTTAAGCCTATGAATCTCATCAATAAAAAGAATTGTTTTTTCACCTCTACTAAGTCTCTGTTTTGCCAGTGAAACTTGCTTTCTTATTTCCTCAATATTCAGTGTTGTTGCATTTAGCCATTGAAAATATGCTTTTGTTTTATTAGCGATTATTCTTGCAAGTGCTGTTTTTCCAGTTCCTGGAGGTCCGTATAGAATAAGCGATGTTATTTTATCCGAATCAATTGCTCTACGAAGAAGCTTTCCTTCTGAAATAATATGAGACTGCCCAACATACTCGTCAAGATTTCTTGGTGCCATTCTATAAGCAAGAGGCTCTGTTTTGTAAGTCTCTGAAGGACTATCAAATAAATCACTCATTTTATTTTACCAAGCATTTTTATAAAAGTTTTTAAAAGTTCAGGGTCATGGTCTCCTTTTTCTCTGACAACTATAGAGAGTGCAAAATAGGGAGTTAATGCAGGTTTATATGGTCTCTTGGTTGTTAAAGCATCATAACAGTCTGCGATTGCTGTAATCCTTCCCAAAAGCTTTATCTCTTCTGCCTTCAACCCAAAAGGATATCCTCTACCTGAAAGCTTTTCATGATGTTGAAGCACTGCTGGCAATGATTCTGTAGGAAATTCTTTTTGTTTCTCAAGAAGTTCATGACCTAATACAACATGCTGTTTTATAATGTTGTATTCTGTATCGGTCAATTTACCCTGTTTATTGAGTATTTCATGAGGAATCTGGGATTTTCCTATATCATGCAACATCGCACCAATTCCCAATTTATATAAATTATCTCTGTCCATGCCTATCTGTATTCCAAGTCCTATTGATAAAACTCCCACATTAACAGAGTGAATATAGGTATAATAATCATAGTTTTTCAAATTTAAAAGATTATAAATTGAATCAGGCTTATTAAGCATAATTTCTATAACACTATTTACAACTTCACCTACTTTTTTTATATTTTCTCCGCTTCTTGGCTCATTTAAAACTTCGGTCATCAAAATTTTTGCAGATTCTCTTATTACTACGTGTCTGATTTCTTCATCATTTTCTTCAGCTATCTTATCAAGCTTTTTACTTAAAAATTCAATGTATTCCTTATATAAAGGCAAGTCCTTTTTTTCAATTAAAATATCGCCTTCTTCAGGAATTGTATCTTCATAAATCATAAACAGTTTTTCTGGTGAAGCATCAACAATCTTGGTAATTTTAAAATTTTTTAATAGGTAAATAGAAAAATCAACTTCCATCCCTGGTATTAGAAACATTCTCTCTATCTGATATAGATTTTCTTTATAGAAAGAATAATTTTTAAAATCTATAGGTGATTCTAAGGCTGTTTCAGATAATAATTTTGACGAGTAAGCTTTTAATTGTTTTTTCTCTGACTCATATATATAAACACTGTCTATATTCTTTTCTTTCAGTATCTCAAGAAAAATATTTGAAAATACAATCCCTTTATTAAAAAATTTTTTATATGTCCCTGATTCCTGGATATAAACATCAAATGGAAGGGGTTTATTTAATTGTAATCTGTTAACATCAATTTTAAACAACTCTTTTTCAGGAACTTCTATTATTTTTGATTTATATGCCACTATCTAATTATTTCAAAAAATGCCTATAAAATGGAATATGTTTTTATTAACTATGTATAATAAGACATGATAGAACATCCAGAAATATTTAAAGGGCATCAAATAGAGGCTTTCTTCACAAAAAAGATAAAAGAATTTGAAGATTTTAAAAAGCTCTTATCCTTTAAATTTTATATACCAATTCAAAAACATACTGACAATATACAAATCCTTAATAATTATACCGAGCCCGTTATAGCAGATGCTGTAATTACAGATAAAAGAAATTTATTTATAGCTATAAAAACCGCAGATTGTTTACCTGTATTGATTTTTGATCCTATAAATAAAGTGATTGGAGCAGTTCATGCTGGCTGGAGAGGAACAGCCAGAGGAATTTTAAAAAAAACAATTAACAAGATGAAGGAAATTTACAGATGTGATTCTAAAAATCTATTAATTGCTTTTGGACCTCACATTAAAGGATGCTGTTATGAAGTTGGTGATGAAGTAATTGAAGAAATAAAAAAAGAAACCCCTGAGGAAGAATATATTTTTAGAATAAATGGTAAAAAACATATTGATATTGGTATAGCAAATTTTATTCAGGCTCTATCAGCAGGAGTAAAAAAAGAAAATATATGGATTTCAAAAGACTGCACTTACTGCAAACATGATGAATATGCCTCTTACAGATTTCATGGTAAAAAAGCAGGAAGACAATACGGAATAATAGGAATGTTATAATAAAAAAAACGGGGTGTAGCGCAGTTTGGTAGCGCGCACGGTTCGGGACCGTGGTGTCGGAGGTTCAAATCCTCTCACCCCGATAGGAATCAAAAAGGGAGATTGAATGCCACACAAAAATTATTATTTCTGTTTTAGCTTTTACTTTAACTAATCTGCCTCTGGCAGTTTAGTCTGGCTTAAATATTTCAAGGCAGACAACACAGGGGCGGATTTAGCCTCTGTATTGTCTGCCTTTTTATTTGAAACCATTGATAATAAAAAAACTGGAGGTTTTAAGATGGTAATTGTAATGAAACCAGAAGCAACAGCAGAGCAGCTTCAAGAAGTAATATCCAAAATTGAGGAACTTGGGTATAAACCCCATGTAATCTATGGCACTACAAGAAGTGTAATTGGAGCTGTAGGCGATGAAAGAGGCAAGTTTGTTCTTCAAAGCCTTGAAGTTATGGACGGAGTTGAATCTGTTATCCCCATATTAAAGCCGTACAAATTAGCCTCAAAGGAAGTAAAAAAGGAAAAAAGTATTATCAAAGTTGGAAATGTATCAATAGGCGGAAAAGAACTTATTATAATTGCCGGTCCATGTGCTATTGAAAATGAAGAACAGATTATTAATACTGCAAAAGCTGTAAAATCAATGGGTGCACATATTTTAAGAGGTGGTGCATACAAACCAAGAACCTCTCCCTATACCTTCCAGGGACTTGGAGAAGAAGGGCTAAAACTTCTTAAAAAAGCAGGAGAGATAGCTAATATGCCTGTGGTGACAGAAGTCGTAAACCCTGAACATGTTGATCTTGTTTGTGAATATGTTGATATTCTTCAGATAGGAACACGTAATTCTCAAAATTTTGAGCTTCTAAAAAGAGTTGGACAGACGGATAAACCTGTTATTTTAAAAAGAGGAATGTCAATGACTATTAAAGAATGGCTTATGAGTGCTGAATATATCCTAAGCGAAGGCAATAGAAATGTTATTTTGTGCGAAAGAGGAATCAGAACTTTTGAGACTGCAACAAGAAATACTCTTGATTTATCAGCAATTGCTGTACTTAAAGAAGAAACACATCTTCCTGTAATTGTTGATCCATCTCATGCAACAGGTTTTGCAAAATATGTTCCTTGTATGGCTTATGCTGCGGTTGCTGCTGGAACAGATGGATTAATGATTGAGGTTCATCCACAACCTGAGAAAGCTTTTTCAGATGGTCCACAATCTTTGAATTTTAACTCTTTCGGTAAAATGGTTGAAAAGTTAAGGCAGTTTGCCTCAATAGCAGAAAAGATTTAGCCATAACGGATTTTCATAAAAATAATTAAAAAAATTAAAATTAAAGAAATTAGGTTTGCTAAAATTACGGGAATCTCTTTAATCAAAACTCCGTAGAAAAACCAAAGTGTTATTCCTATTGCCATAAAAATAAACATTGCAAGAGAAACATCTCTGGCAGATTTTGTTTTATAAATTTTTAATGCCTGCGGAATAAGAGCAGAAGTTGTAATAGCTCCTGCTATGATTCCAATTAAATTATTTAAATCTATTGAAAACTCCATAGTTTATATTGTATTATTTAGAATAATTTTAAAGCAAGAAATAACAATGAATTCATCAACTCATGACATAAGAATTGATATTCAAAAACTCAAAAAACTTCCAACGCTTTCTTATACTGCTGAAAAAATAATTAATCTCACTTCAAAAGAACTTACACATCTTGACGAGCTTGTAAATATTATTGAAAAAGACCCACCAATCATGTCAAAAGTTTTAGGAGTTGCCAATATAGTTTATCTTGGGCTATATAAACCTATTACAACTGTTAAAGATGCGCTGTTAAAAATAGGGTTCAAAACTTTAAAAAATATTGCTTTAAGTGTGTCAATATTTAGCCTCTTTAAATCATCTGAAGAAAAAGAAAAAAGTTACATGAACCTTTTTAAACACTCTATTGCTACAGGAACAATATCTCAGATTATTTCGGAAAAATTTTTGAAAGAACCTTCAGATGAAAATTTTACAACTGGAGTTCTTCATGATATAGGTCTTTTTGCCCTTCATTATGCTTTCTACGACCAATTTAAAAAAATTGAAGAAACTCTTACAGAAGAACATTCTTTAAAAAAAGCAGAAGAGAAAATTTTGGGAACAACTCATTCAGAAATAGGAAAATGGCTTGCTGAGATATGGGGGTTACCTGAGATAGTATGTGATGTTATTCTTTACCATAATGATTTACCTCAGAAATCTGTAAAATATTCAAAAACTGTTGCTTTGGTTCATCTTTCAAATTTTATTGCTCATCAACTGGGTTATTATCCCTTTGAGATTAAGATAGAGTCTCCATTTTACAAAGAAAGAGTTTACAAAATTTTAAATCTTCCAGATGTGGATGAACTAATTTTAGAATTAAAAGAAATTATTAAAAACGTGGAAAACTTATGAGAGATTTATTATTGAAAATCGGTAATGTTTTAGAACTTAAGAATCTTGAAAAATTTGATGATGAGCAATTGAGCAATTTAATATTACAACATATTAAAAAAAGACTTATGCTTGAAAACTCTCTCTTTCAATTAAGTGAAGATTTCTCCTGCGGGGCTGAAATCTCAATAAAAATTATGTCTTCTATTAATCGTATTATTGATAGGGTTTATAATGAGAAAAATATCTATAATTTTATCTCGTACTGTTTTGATGAGTTCATAAAACTACTTCCAGCAGAAAATATATCATTTATGGAAAAACATCCTGAATGGGATTGGCTTATTTTAAAGGTTGCTTCAGGGAAGATTAAGCTAAAAGATTTCAAAAGTAAATTATTTAATATTAACAACACACTTGCAGGAGAGGTTTTTAAAGAAGGAAATTTTATTTATGTCCCTGATATAACAAAAGATGAAAAATATAATTCAAAGCTATCTACATTAGTTTCAATAAGGTCAGTTCTTGCAGTTCCTGTAAAAATACAAAATAAAATCATTGGAGTAATAAACTTTTCCCATCCAGAAGTTAATGCCTTTGATGAATTTTGTATTTTCTTTTTTGTTTCAATGGTTCAATTATTCTCTGCCATAATAACGCTTTTTAAGCTTTATCATGAAAACTCAACATTTAATGAACAACTACAAAAAGAAGTGAACAGAAAGACATTGGAGTTGCAAAAAATAAACAAAAAACTTTATAAAGCCTCTATAACAGATTCTCTTACAGGAATATACAACAGAAGATTCTTTTTCCAACGGCTTGAGGAAGAATATGCAAGGACTTTAAGATATGGAAACAGTTTCTGCCTTATTCTCTTTGATCTTGATAATCTCAAAAAAATCAATGATACATTCGGACATCCTGAAGGAGATAGACTTATCAAGCTTTTTGCTAAGATTTTAAAGACCAATAAAAGAAAAGAGGATATTGCTGCAAGAATCGGTGGAGATGAATTTGGATGCATCTTTATTGGAGCTTCTCTGGAAGGAGCAAAAAAAACTGCGGAAAGAATAAAAGAAGAACTTAAAAAAAGATATAAAAAAGCTCCTGTTAGTGTTAGCGGTGCTTTATGCTGTATTGGTAAGGGCGAGCTTTTCAGATTCTATAAAGACTATAAAGAATTTTTTAAGGAATTAGACAAAGTATTGTTTAAAGCAAAAAAAACAAGAGATACAATAGAAATAATTGAAACAAAATAAAAAAATATGATAAATTTTAAACTTAATGTAAAGAGTCTTTGACTCTTATAAAACACACGCCTTAAAAATTCTCCGATGGTCCTTTCAGGGTTAAGGAGAAAAGGCGGAGGAAAAACCATTTTGGGAGGTTTTTATGTCAGTAGTCACAATGAAAGAGCTTCTTGAAGCAGGTGCTCATTTCGGACATCAGGTCAAACGATGGAATCCGAAAATGAAAAAGTATATTTTTGCAGAGAGAAATGGTATTCACATTATTGACCTTCAAAAAACTGTTAAAGGCATTGAGGAGGCTTATGAATTTTTAAAAACTGTTTCAGCAGAAGGAGGAAGCATTCTTTTTGTTGGCACAAAAAAACAGGCTCAAGACGCAATTCAGGAGGAAGCTAAAAGAGCTGGAGTTTTTTATGTAAATCATCGCTGGCTTGGAGGAATGCTTACTAATTTTGCCACAGTAAGAAAAAGTGTTGAAAAATGGCAAAGAATTGAACAGATGAAAGAAGACGGGACATTATATTTACACACTAAAAAAGAGATTGCAAAATATGAGAAAGAAAGACAGAAACTTGAATTAAACCTGATCGGAATTAAAGACATGATGGAGATTCCAAAGGCAATCTTTATTGTAGACATAAAAAAAGAAAAAATAGCTGTTGAAGAAGCAATAAAACTTGGAATTCCCATAGCTGCAATAGTTGATACAAACTGTGACCCTGATCTTGTTGATTATGTAATACCTGGCAATGATGATGCGATCAGAGCAATAAAGCTCATTACATCAAAGATGGCTGATGCTATATTGGAGGGCAAAGAAATTTTTATGAAGAAACTTGAAGAAGAAGCTGAAAAAGCAGCAATAAAAGAAAAGATACTTCAGGAAGAGGAGTATCAAAAATCAATGGATGAATACATTGAAGAATAAAGGAGGAATTATATGGCAATAACTGCTCAGATGGTAAAAGAACTCAGAGAAAAAACAGGTGCTGGAATGATGGAATGTAAAAAAGCACTTGAAACCTCAGGAGGAGATTTTAATAAAGCAATTGACATTTTAAGACAAAAAGGGCTTGCAACTGCGCAGAAAAAAGCATCAAGAGAAGCTAAGGAAGGAATCATAACTTCTTATATTCATATGGATAAAATTGGGGTAATGCTTGAACTTAACTGTGAGACAGATTTTGTTGCAAGAAATGAGGAATTTCGTCAACTTGCTAAAGATATTGCAATGCAAATAGCAGCATCAAATCCTCAATATATACAGAGAGAAGATATCCCTCAAGAGGTCATAGAAAAAGAAAAAGAGATTTATAAATCTCAAATAAAAGGCAATAAACCACCCCAGGTTATTGAAAAAATTGTTGAAGGAAAACTTGAAAAATTCTTTGAAGAAATGTGCCTTCTTGACCAACCTTTTATCAAGGAACCTGAAAAAAAGATAAAAGACCTTATTACTGAAAAAGTTGCCAAATTTGGTGAAAATATCATGGTAAGAAGATTTGTAAGATTTCAAGTAGGACAAACACAGGATGAATAAACCTTTCTACAAGAGAGTGCTTTTAAAACTCAGTGGAGAAGCCCTTATGGGAGAAAAGGGATATGGTATTGATCCCTTTACTGTAAACTACATGGCAGAAGAGATAAAAAAAGCTTATCAACTGGGAGTTGAAATAGCTGTTGTAATAGGTGGAGGAAATATTTGGAGAGGCTCTGAAGCTCAGGCACAGGGAATTGAAAGAGCAACAGCAGACTATATGGGAATGCTTGCAACAGTAATCAATGCACTGGCACTTCAAAATGCTCTTGAAAAGCAGGAAGTTGATACCCGAGTTCAGTCAGCAATTGAGATGCGAGAGCTTGCTGAACCCTACATAAGAAGAAAAGCTATCAGACATCTTGAAAAAGGTAGAGTAGTAATATTTGCTGCAGGCACAGGCAATCCTTATTTTACAACTGATACAGCAGCTGCCCTAAGAGCAATTGAAATCGGTGCGGACGTTATTATGAAGGGAACAAAGGTAGATGGCATTTATTCATCAGATCCTGTCAAGAATTCTAAGGCAAAAAAATTTGATATACTTACTTATATGGATGTAATAAGAAATTCTCTTAAAGTGATGGATTCTACAGCAATTACCCTTTGCATGGATAATAATCTTCCTATTATTGTATTTAATATCCGAAAATCAGACAATTTAAAGAAAATAATTTTAGGGCAAAAAATAGGGAGTATTGTTTTAAAAGAGGTGAAAAATGATACAGGAATTCAAGAAGAAAGCTAATGAAAAAATGAATCAAGCATTGGAAGTATTTAAAAAAGATTTATCTACATTTAGAACAGGAAGGGCTTCCTTAGGAATTCTTGACAACATTAAAGTTGAATATTATGGCAGTACAGTACCACTTAATCAGGTTGCAACGCTTGGAATTCCTGAACCAAGAATGATTACAATTCAGCCATGGGAACAAAAAATGATATCTGAGATAGAAAGAGCTATAATGAAATCAGATCTTGGACTTACACCAATTAATGATGGAAAAATGATTAAAATAGTTATTCCGCCCTTAACAGAAGAAAGGAGAAAACAGCTTGTTAAAGTTGTCCGCAAGAGAACTGAAGAAGCCAGAGTAGCTATACGAAATATTCGTAGAGACATAATTGAAGAAATAAAAAAAGCTGAAAAAGAAAAAAAATTGAGTGAGGATGAGTCTCGCAGAATACAGGAAGAGATACAGAAAATAACAAACTCCTTTATTGAAAAGATTGACCATGCTCTTGAACAGAAAGAGAAAGAAATTATGGAGGTTTAAATGAATATAGAACAGGAAAGAAAAAATAGACTTAAAAAGATGCTCAATCAAATGAAAGAACAGATTCTGAAAGAAGCCCGTGAAGAGATAAAAAAATTTCAGACAGGAGAAAAAAGACAAATTGTGGAAGCTGTGATGGATGATGCTGATTTAAGCGTAATTGATCTTTCAGAAGATATAAGTTTAAAACAACTAAGTACGCACAGAGATATTCTTAAAAAAATTGAAGAAGCTTTAAGAAAGCTTGAGGAAGGCACATATGGAATATGCGAGATGTGCGGAGATGAGATTCCCGAAGAAAGGCTGAAAATTCTTCCCTTTGCAATATATTGTAGGGATTGTCAGGAAAAGATAGAGATGATAGAAAAATTTGAAAGTGAAGAAGGTTAATAAATTACTTTCTCTAAGAAAAGACCATTTGAAGGGGCTGTCTGCATAGTAGATGGCCTCTTTCCTGACTCAAAAGCCTCTTGAATTGATTCAATCCTTAATTTTCCTTTTCCAATTTCAATAATACATCCAACTAAGTTTCTTACCATGTATCTTAAAAATCCATCTGCTTCTATGCGAAATTTGATAAAATTACCATTCAGACACATATCCATAAAGCAAAGCTTGGTAAGTAGTTGCATTGTAAAATCATGCACAGTTCTTATTTTATTTTTAATATCAGTGCTACCTGAAAAAGCTGTGAAATCCTTTGTCCCTGTAAATAAACTCAAAGCCTCCTCCATTAAAGACAAATCCAATTTCCAGGGATAATGCCATACATATCTTTGGATAAAACAGGAACATTCTTCATCAAAGCATAAGTAGTAAATATAAGACTTTCTTTTTACTGAATGCTGAGGATGGAAACTGTCTTCAACGTTCTCAAGTTTTATTATTTTTATATCATTAGGCAACAAAGAATTTAAAACCTTTTTAAGAATATCCAATGACATTTTAAGCTCAGCTTTAAATGTAGCAACCTGTCCTAAAGCATGAACTCCTGCATCTGTTCTTCCAGCACCGCGAATTTTAATCTCTCTTTGAAAAATTTTTCTTAAACATTCTTCTATAGTCGCCTGAATAGTCCGGCCTTTTCTTTGCCTCTGCCATCCAAAATAGTTAGTTCCATCATACTGAATGGTCATCTTAATGTTTACCATAGTTTAAAATTATAACATCAATTTTTAATGCTAATTAAGGCACTCTCAGGTTAAACAGTTTTAAAAAGCTGTTCAATTGCTGACTGTTACTGTCATCTGGAGGTGTTGATGCCATGAAAAATCTGCCCCATAAGAGTCACTCTGAGGCTGTTAGAGATACAAAAGTTTAATAAGTTATAATTAAATAATGTATAAAACTGGCGTTGCAAATCTTCCCCTTCATAGTGGAAAAGCTCCTCAGTGGCTTTTTAAACGGATGATTGCACTGTCAAGAGCTATTATGGAATTAATGGTTATTGAACTTGGAAAAGAAGAAGTTTTAAGAAGACTTTCAGACCCTTTCTGGTTTCAGGCTTTTGGATGTATTTTAGGGTTTGACTGGCATAGTAGCGGAGTTACTACAACTGTAACTGGTGCTATAAAAGAGGGATTGCGCGGCATTGAACACGAATTAGGTTTATTTGTTGCTGGAGGAAAAGCAAAAAGAGCACTCAACACACCTCATGAGATAATGCAATATGCTGAAAAAATTGGCTTTAATCCTGATAGTTTCATTTATGCAAGCAGACTCTCTGCAAAAGTAGATAATGTAGCTGTGCAGGACGGATTTAATTTATATCATCATACAATCATCTTCACTCAAGAAGGACACTGGTGTGTTATTCAGCAGGGAATGAATGAAAATCTTTCAACAGCAAGAAGATATCACTGGTTAAGTTTTTCTCTTAAAAGTTTTGTTGAAGAGCCTCATGAAGCAGTTTGCTGTGACATAAAAACTAAAACATTAAACTTTACAGCAAAGGAAGCATCAGAACTTAGAAAAACCTCAGTGATGGTTTCGCAAGAAAATCCTGAAAAAATAATAAGAGAAATTAAAAAGTTCAGAGAACTTAAACTCCCGCGAAGACATTCTATAATAATCAATGATGTAAACCCAGAAAATTTCTATAAGATTTTTTTAAGGACTTATGAAAAACAACCTGCTAATTTTGAAGAACTCCTTGAAATCAAAGGACTTGGAGCAAAGGCTTTGAGAGCAATTGCACTAACATCAGAACTTATATATGGAACTCCTATCACCTTTAAAGACCCTGCCAGATACAGTTTTGCTCATGGTGGTAAAGACAAAATTCCATATCCAGTTAACAGAAAACTTTATGACAAAACAATTGATGTAATGAAAAAAGCTATTGAAGATGCAAAGATTGGCAGAATAGAAAAAATCTCAGCATTAAGAAGAATATCAAAAATTACACCATTCCACTCATAATTCTATTGTTGATAGTATTTTTATCACTTCTTCAGGTTTTATATCAAAAAGACAGTTGCTTATTTTACTTCCTTTACAGCCATCCTGTCCACATGGAATGCACTGCCAGTCTCTCTGGATAACTATGTTTTTACCAAATTTCTGGATTCCATTTCTTTCTGGGTACGCATCCTTTTCAGCACTATTATCCCATGGACCCCAATGAAATGCTCCACTTGGGCCAAAAAGAGCAACTACTGGTTTTCCCAATGCTGCTGCTATATGCATTGGTGCGGTGTCTATCCCAAAATACATGTCACAGACAGATGAGACTGCTATTAGTTGTCTTAATGTTAATTTGCCTGCAAGGTTGATTAAAAAAGGAAACTCCTTACTACACTCAAAATGACATAGGTTATCTTGGGTGTTCACTATTTGAGAGTTATTACAGGAATTGAACTCAGTAGATGTCCTCAAAAAATTAAGTATAGAATTAACTTTATTTATCTCTTTTTCAGCGTGAGCAGAGGTGATTACCACGTTAAAGCCTTTATCCATAAACCATCTTATAACCTCAGCCATGTATTCATCTTTCCAGCATTTAAAAAGCCATCGGGATGTGGGATGAATATGAACAACTTTTTTTATATAGGGAGATTTTTCGGTATTAAGTTTGCTTGGAACAGGCTGAATATATGTCTCAGAATGACAAGAAAAAATCAATTCTCTTGCCCATTTTTTCTCATTTTCTGTAACATTAAGAATAACTTCAGGTCTTGTAGTTTTTATTCCAATCCTTGCAAGTACTTCAAGATTCTGTAATACAGTATGTTTACATCCATCTATCTCAAAAAGTTTAGTATAAAAATATTGTTTACCTAAAAACCCTCTGGATTTTATACCGATTCTTATTTTAGCACCTGATAAATATGATATCACTGTTGCTCTATCCCCTCCTGTAAGGTCTATGCTGGTATCAAATCCCATTTTCCGTATTTTCCTTAAAAATTTTACTTCCTCTAAATACCTTTTAAAAGCTGGTAATTCTTTTATGCTTCTATCATAGGTAATAATTTCATCTAAATAAGGATTATTTTCAAGCACATCCTCTGTTCCTTTGTTTACAAGAGTGGCAACAAATGAATCAGGGAAGTTTTCTTTTAAGGCTTTGAAAACCGGAGTTGTGAGCAAAACATCTCCTATATGACGAAGTTTTATTACAAGAATCTTTTTATACACTCCATAAACTCCTCTGTAGCTCTTTCAATTGGAAATTGTTCTGCCTTTTTTCTTGCAAAATCTCCCATTCTTTCAATATCCTTTAAAGCGAGATTTATCTTATCTGCAAGTTCTAAATGGTTAAATGGATCTTCCAGACTGAACCCTTCTTTACCTTCTTCAATTAATTCTGAAGCACCATTATTTTTCGTTGTAATAACAGGAAGTCCTGTTGCCATTGCCTCAAGAGTCGCATTGCTAAAAGGATCATAAATTGTGGGAAGTATGAATAAATCAGCTAATGCATAAAAGTTTTCAATATCTTTTCTAATACCCAAAAATAACACTTTTTTTTCAATATCAAGATTTTTACACATTTTTAAATATTGTTTTATATCACCTTTTCCTATAACAATAAGAAAAATTTCCTGATCTTTCAAAATTGTCAAAGCTTTAAGAAGAGTATCAACTCCTTTTCTTTTAAATCCTGAGCCAACAAAAAGTAGAATCCTTGATTTAAGTGGTAAATTAAATTTTTGCTTAAAATAGTCCTGTTTTTTTCTATTTTTTGGTGAAAAATTCTCAACATCAACCCCATTATAAATTACTGTAATTTTCTCTGGAGAAACACCATAATAATTAATTATTTCATTTTTTACCATGCTGGAGTTTGCAATAATTATGGGAGTTTTCTCAAAAATTTCTTTTTCAAGTTTGAGATAGTATCTGTGTAAGGGATTTATCTTCAATGAAATCCGTTTAAACATAGGTTCAATCTTAGAGCGTAATTCAAGCCATCTGATATGACAGCCCTCCCCAGCTCTATAAATATGCTGAGATGTTGTTCTTTCAAAACTTATTACACAGTCAAAATCCTTAAAATTAACTTTTTTAAGATTATGGTTAAATGTATAAGCCTTTAATAAAGAACCAAATTGTAAAATTGGCACTTTATGAAATACAATCTCCTCATTTTTTATCCACTTATTTGAATAAATATGAATTTCGCATTTCTTTTTTTTTAAAGACTTTATAAGTGTAGCAAGATATCTCTCTGCACCACCATGATATGAAAAGTTTCTTTTTATGAAAGCTATTTTCATCAAAATCTTATTTTAGAATATATTTTTGTAAGCAGTGAAGAGTTGTATATCATTAACTTCTTATTGAGCCATCTTCTACCTTTACATTTTACAGCTAATCTTTTTATATGGAATGTGTCATATACATTAGCTCCTCTCTGAGTTGTATAAAGAGCCTTAAATCCAAGTTTTACTGCAATTCTCATTACTTTATCATTATAAACGCCTTTAGGCCATGCAAGATGAAGAGGTTGCTTATTGAGATACTTCATTAAAAACTCTTGCCCCAAAAATAAATCATTTTCAACTGCTGCATAATTCGCTTTTTCTATAAAATCAGGAATTTTATGAGTGTGTCCGTGACTCTGTATATCAAAAACTCCTTCAGATTCCATCTCTTTAAGTTCATTCCATGTGCACATAACCTCATAGTTTCTTTCTGAAAAAGCAATTTTCCACATTTGTTTGTGAGGCATTGCTATAAAATTTTCTCGTTTAATGTCTAAGTCAGTTATAAAATCAGTTGCTATAAAAAGTAGTGCTTTCATTCTATATTTCTTAAGAATTGGATATGCATAAAGATAGTTGTCCACAAACCCATCATCAAATGTTAAAAGAACGCATTTTTTTCTTGATTCTTTTGGATTTTGCAGGAAATATAAAAACTCTTTACTGTCAAGTGTTTTCCAGCCATTTGTTTTTAATCCACTCAACTGTTCTTCAAAAAGCTCTGGAGTAATATTGAGTGAACTTGTAACAGGCATTACGTGATGATACATTAAAACAGGTATAGAGTCGTAGAGAATCAATTTATTTGGTTATATCTTCTATGTTTTTTTCTTCAGTCTCTACGAATTCATCTGAATGGGTATAAATCTCTATTCCAAGCTTTTCTGCCACAGGTTTAGCACGAGGATCTACCATAGGTGAAATTACTATAACTCTATCAACTTTTCTTTGATGTTTCCTCTCGTAAAACTCCTTTTTCCGCCATAAAGTATACATATCAGATTTGCTCATAGAAGATTTGATCTCACATGCAATTACCATTCCGTTTCTTATTATTAAATCAAGCTCTATTTGATCAGGATGACCGAAAACTTCACCCGTATGATCATAATCAATGTATCTCATAACTTCTATACCGAAAGACTCCTCAATGATTGCTTTAAGTCCGTTGCGGAAGGACTCTTCTGAGTAAAGTCCCCATCTTGCACCAAGTGCACCAATTGTATAGAGATGTCTTCTATCAATTTTTTCCAGTCTCAGTAAAATTTGATTAATTGTTTTTTGGTTCTCTTCCCACTTTCTATTCCACTCTGCTTGTGTCTCTTCCCATCTCTTCTGACTCTCTTCCCATTTTCTATTCCACTCTGCTTGTGTCTCTTCCCATCTCTTGCTCCACTCTTCCCATTTTTTCTCAAATCTTTCTTCAACCTGCAAGATTTGCTGATAAATCTGTTCTATTCTGTCTTCTGTTTTTTTCTTGGGAGGATAATACAGTTTTGTTACTTGCAGAATATACCTGCGGAAAGAGGGATCACTCTTTAAAATTTTAGGCAACTCATTCTTAATTATTTTTTTGACTTCTTCAATGTTCATCTCAACCATAAACTTATAATATCATACAATTCTGTCAGCTTCCAATCTTTTTTGCAAACTCTATCTCTTCTTCCTTTGATAAAAGTCTTCCCTGAAGTTTTTCTCTTAGTATACTTTCTAAAATTTTTCTATAAACTGGTCCTGGTTGAATTCCAAGTTTTTTTAAATCTTCTCCTGTTATTAAAGGTTTTATGTCTTTAAGTTTTGTTAAATAATTGAAAATTGCTTTTTTTTGCCACTCCTTCGCATAAATCATCATCAAAATAATTGTTTCTATATTCAAAGGCTTTAAAAGATTATATATCTGCACATTAAACTCCTGAGAGTTCTCTGCAGTAAACAATTGCAAAGCTTTCTGAGCAGAACTAATATTTTCAATAAGTTCTCTCTTAATATTAACAGGTGCGCATATTCTATGAAGGAGTTCTTCTCTTTCAGATAAGTTAAGATTCCAAAGAATAACCATTAGATAAATAAATTCTTTCCTGTATTCTTCTTTTAAGAAAAGAAGTTCTATGCCTTGTATTGTTTCATAAGCCTTCGCAAGATCATTATAAATTGTTCTTTCTTCAATAGCTGGATGGATTAATTTAAGCAAACCATAATCTCCGAGTCTCTTTATTGAATGATGCGGTAAAGTTTCTTTTAATAATAAAATAAGCTCTTCATAAAGTCTTGGTCCTTTAAGCTTTTCAAAAATGTTCATTTTAACCGCAAGTTTTATAAGATTTTCAGTATGTTTTGATATTTTAAATCCTAATTTCTCTGAAAATCTTATAGCTCTTATAGCTCTGGTGGGATCTTCAACAAAACTCAAATTGTGAAGCACTCTTATTTTTTTATCTTTTATGTCTCTCTGCCCTCCAAAAAAATCTATGAGCAATCCAAAATCTTTTGTATTGAGTTTAACTGCGAGAGCATTTATTGTGAAATCTCTTCTGTATAAATCCTTTTTTATTGATGATGTTTCAACTTTTGGCAAAGCCGCTGGTGATTCATAGTATTCTGTTCTTGCAGTTGCAATGTCTATATAAAATCTTTTTATTTCACCATCTTTTTTTATTTCCTTTAAAATTTTTGCTGTAGCAAATCTTGGATGTGGAGTCACCTTGCCATCTATTTTTTTTGCAAGTTCATGCGCAAAAGCTATTCCATCTCCTTCAACTACAATATCTATATCTGGACTGGGTCTTCTCATAAGGAGATCTCTTACTGTTCCACCTACTAAATAAGCTCCAGATCCCATCTCTTCAGCAAGATTTCCAGCAATGCGCAGGATTTCATAAACTTCCTCAGATAAAAATTCTTTCATTAAATTCGCCACATTTCTTCTGGATTCTTCAGATTCTTCCTTAGGCTTTGAAATCTTAAATTTTCTTATAAGTTCTTCATATAAATTTCGTAATATATCAGTTCTTGTAATCACTCCAACTACTTTTTGTTCTTTTAAAATTGGAACAAATCTCTGATTGAGTTCAACCATATTTTTTTCTATTTCCCACAAAGGTGTATCCTCTTCCGCTGTATAAGCATCTGTTGTAGCAAAATCTACAACCTTTGAATTTTTAAGTCCATGAAATATAGCTTTTTCAACCACTCCTCTGGTTATTACTCCAATAAAACTTTCTCCTTTAAGCACAGGTATAGCATTTATCCCGTATTTTGTCATCATTTCTTCAACTTCTTTTATTGTTCTGTTCCATTGCACAGATATTACAGGAGTTGTCATCAAATCTCTGGCAATGCTCTGAGGTTTTATATATCCCTTTATAAATTTCAAAAGTTCCTCAATCAATAAAGTTACAGGCATCTCTTTCAAAGTAGCACTACCAGCAGCCCAATGTCCTCCACCGCCAAACTGACTCAGTATCAGACCAACATCAACCTGAGGGGTATTACTTCTTCCAATTATTAAGATTTTATCCTGCATCTCAATGATAAGAAAAAGAGCTTCTGTGTCAATAATATCCATTACTTTGTGTGCAATATGAGAAATATCCTGAGGCTCTTCCTGAACACCATATCCTATATTAATTCTTACTCCATTGATTAGATGCTCCTGTAAAGAGTTGAGTAATTCATTAAGTAAGAATATTTCTTCTCTTGAAAGTTCTTCTTTAAGAAATTGAGAAACAATATTTAAATTTGCTCCTCTTTTAAGTAAATATGCCACCGCTTCTACATCTCTTGATGTTGTAGACGGGAAAAGAAGGCAACCTGTCTCCTCATATATTCCAAGACATAAAAGTGTTGCCTCAAGAGGTGTTATTGATATATTTTTTTTCCGAAAAATCTCTGTAAAAAGTGATGCAAGCGCTCCGATTTGCTCTGTTATTTCAAAGTCTGCTTTTATATCATCCTCACCCCTTGGATGATGGTCATAAAGATGAACCTTTACTCCTTTTTTTAAAAACTGAGAGAGTTCTCCAATTCTCTGAATACTTCTTGTATCAACAACTATCAGAGTTTTAACTTTATCTGGCTCAATCTCTTTAATTTTTTTTATTTCAAAGGGATGGAAACTTTCAAAAAAAAGCTTTACTCTCCTTTCCATTGAACCGGGCAGTACAACAACTGCCTCTGGATAAAGTTTTTTAGCTGACATACAGGATGCGATAGCATCAAAGTCTGCATTAAGATGAGTAGTAATTATCTGCATCTATTTAAATTTTTCTAAAACTTCTTCAAAAACAACAAGTTCTCTACAATCATAAAGAACTGAAATAGCAGTTGTATATGTCTGAATATTATTCTCTTCAATTGCAGCAATTGGATTAAGTCCTCCAACAACTATAATACCTACTCTATCCATTCCTACAGGGATATCAAGTAGAGGCTGATTTGGTTCGCCAAACATCATTATTCCCTGAAAGCCTCTTTTTTGCATAATTGAGTAAATCTCTTTCACTTTATCAAGACATACAATCGGCACCTCTCTGAAACTTGCAAGGACTCGACCAAAACCATTTTTTATAGTTCCTAAAACATCTGTCATCTTACCTCTTATAAATATTTCAAGAGGGTCTAATGAAGTACCATCATAACTTATAAGTGCTCCGAATCTATATGGTTCACCTTCTCTTATTTCAAGTACCCCTCCAAATCTTGATATTATAGGAATGCCATGTTTTAATAAAATAGCATTTAAAGTTACACTACAAACAGTACCAATGCATACATGGTCCTCTGGCACAAGTATGTTTTCGCTGTCTTTCTCAAGAACAAGAATTCTATCACTCATAACATAAGGAGAAGTAAAAACATTCTCCATTGCTTTAAGAGCTTTTCTAAATTTATTTTTATGTATATATGTGATATTTAAAATAAGACGGCCTTTCATAGCATTTATATCAAAATCTGAAAGATAGCTTAAGGTCTCAATTTTATTTATTATAAAACCAACTTTTTCAACTGTACTTGCTGTTTCAAGTTCCTTTCTGCCTCTCTCAGTAATTCTTCTTCCTTCTTTTCCATAAACTTTTGTTAGTCCTCTTTCATCAAGAATTTTTAAATGATACCTTACTGTCCTTTCTGATAAATTTACCCCATACATTTTAAGTTTTTTGGCAATTTCCTTTGAACCAATAATTTTATTTTCTTTTGAAAGGATTTTTAAAATAGAAAGCAGTGTACGATTCATAATTCCTCCCTTTTATACTTATCTAAAATTATAACATGGGTTGATTTTTATTATAAAAAATTGTTTAAAATATCACGTTTTTTAATTTCTCAAAACTTTTCAGGAGTCAACTATGAAAAATGCACCTCCTTACATACATGGTGAAGGCAAATGAGAAACTTTAAAGGTAGTTTTCTTCTTAAGCATGGCATAGATTACTCTCAAAAGCTTATGAGCAACAGCAAGGATTGCTTTCTTGTAAGGAAGTCCCTGTTGCCTTCTACGGTTAAAGTACTCCCTGAAGTAACTGTTATACATCACTACAGAGACAGCCATAAGCCAGAGCACTCTTCTGAGATGTCTATTCCCTCTTTTAGAAAGTCTGCTACTACCTTTGAACTTTCCAGATTCATAAACCGTGGGGTCAACTCCACAGTAGGCAATCAGTTTCTTCGGAGAGCTAAATCTATTGATATTTTCAATTTCAGCAATAAAATGCATTGCAGTAGTGTCACCTATTCCTTTGATAGATTTAAGAATTTCAATATCCTGACAGAGGGCTGCTTCCTCACAGGAACGTTTAAGTTGCTCAGTAATTACCTCAAGCTGCTCTTCAAGGAAGAAAAGCTCTTTAATCTTACTCTGAAGAAGTATCTCTCTTACAGGGAAGAACTGAGCAATAGAGTCTTGAGCCCATTGTTTAATCTGTTGAGCAGTAACACTCAGTGCTCTACCCCTCTTAAAGCAAAGGAGTCTTTCTATATCAGAGGTTTTAGCAGCTTTAAGTGCCCATGCAGAAGGATATTTTTCAAGAAGCCTCAGGATGCCTTCAGTGTAGATATTTACTCTTCTTTCAAGCTCAGGGAAGAGGACAACCAGAGCTTTTTCGATATCATTTTTAAGCCTTGCAATCTGCTGAGAGAGTCTTTCTCTTTCACGAGCAAGCTCACGAAACTCATGAGACAGGAAGGACTTCTGAGGAAGGCTATGTTGAGCAGTATAAAGAGCAAAGGCAATTCTACGGGCATCGGAGCGGTCAGTCTTGGTTTTTCTGATTTCCATACTCTGAACACCTTTAACGATAAGAGGATTAAGAACGACACAGTTGAAGTTTTTTTGACTAAGGTAGACAAAAAGATTAACATAGTAGCAGCCAGAGGATTCTTTACCGATAAGAATAGACTCCTTAGGGAAAGCACTAAGTTTGCGGATGAAAGCTTTAAATCCGTGGGAGTCCATAGGGAATTTTTCTTCAAAGATGATTTCCTCTGGGGAGTGGATAGCACAGGCAGAGAAACTTTCTTTGGAGATATCAATACCGACAAAAACTTTAAAATTGCTCATATGGGCACCTCCAATTTAAGTAATAAAGCAGAGAAGGGCATCTGCCTACCAATCCTCCATGATGACGAGGGCTACAAAGCCCAACCAACTTATCATGATTTAGGCAGAGAGGCAACAAACTCCCGAAAGGACTTAAAAGTCCAGGTGAAATGGAGCTGTCCTTCTCTGCCAGCATCTTATCTGGGTAAAACCCATACATATAAAGTTTATAACAAAAATTATTCGTAGGAGGTTAAAATGGATTTCTTTTTATCGCTTTTCCCGATTCTTGTTGTTCTGATCGGTATGCTTGTTTTTTATCGTTCAGGCAGTTTTGTTTCTGTTATTGGATGGATTCTTGCTGTAATTGTAGCTGCTTACTACTTTAAAACTCCATGGAATGTTATAATGGGTGCCACACTAACAGGAATTGTTAAAGCATTTGGAATCTCTCTTGCTGTTGTTTTTACAATGTTTCTTATATTTTTAATGAGAGAAACAGGAGCATTAAAGAAAATTATTGAATACGTAAAAGGAATTGCCCGAAACAAAGAAGAGCAGACTCTTTTCATTGGTATGGGATTTGGTTCTTTAAGTACATCATTGGGTATGGTAACTCCTGCAATGTTTCCACCAATTTTTTTATTGCTAGGATTCTCTCCTATTGCAGCCATTGGTGTAAGCATACTCTGTTATGACCCTCTTACTTCATTTGCTCTTTTTACAATTCCTTTAACATTACCTTCAAAAGTTGCAATGGCATTTGGCATTAAACCTCCAGGAATAGAAAATTTAAATGAATTTATTTGGGATTATACTTTTAAAGTAACGGTTCTTTTACCTGTTATATCCATAATATTTGCTTTTTTAATGTTGAAAGTTGTTGGCGGGAAACAAGCTATAAAGAAAAACTGGAAAGCAGCATTGATTTCAGGGCTTGTGTTATCAGGTTCTGCTTTAGTAATTGCTGGTTTCAGAATTCTTCCTGTAGAGATAATAGGAATTATATCAGGATTAATCACCATGATTACAGTTTATTTTATTTATCGCAAGCATAATAATAGAGCAACAGATACCAATCTTCCTTTTAATAAAGAAATGTTCAAAGCTTGCCTACCATTTATTTTGCTAATAATAATATCTCTCATTGTGAATATCCCTTCTTTAAAAATGAATCTTGAAAACATTTTAGGTCAGACAGAAGTAATCAGAATCATAGCAGATAAAAAGGAAGACTTGAATATTCTCGGAAATGTATGGTTCTGGATAATGGTTGTTTCAATTATTTCAATATTTATATTGAAACCAACAGGCAAACAATTAGGCAATGTTTTCAAACTTTGGATAACAAGAATATGGGGACCTTTTCTTGCATACTCTCTTTTCTTTGCTGTAGCATTTATTATGGCATGGTCTGCAATGGAGGTGGTTAATGGAAAACTTGTTCCATCACAGTATTTTGCCCAATATAACATGGATAGAATAATAGGAATAACACTTGCAAATATTTTTGGTCCTGCCTATCCCTTTATAGCTCCGTTTTTGGGATTGTTTGGAGCCTTTGTTGGTGGAAGTGAGACAGCTTCAAATGTTCTTTTTGCAAAGATTCAATGGGAAGCAACTCTTTCAACAGTTGGAGCAAATGCTTTTATGTGGATTTATGCTGCTCATGCAGTAGGTGGAGGTATAGCATCCGCTATAACACCGTCCAAAATAACAAATGCTGCTGCAACAATAGGAGTAGGTGGAAAAGAAGAAGCGCAGTTTATCAAAGCAGTTTTAGTACCTGTCTTGCTCATGTGTGTTATTACAGGAGCTATGCTTATGGTAATTGTCTATTTATAACAAGTATAAAAGAGGCTCATTCATCTTAAAAAATAGATTGCTCACCTTTTTCAGAGCTTCAGAATAACAAACAGAGGTGGACAATTACTCACGGAATTCATTCTGAGCATTTAACCATGCTCAGAATGACCATTTATTTAAATGAAAATATTTATGACATATACTTTTAATTTCAAAGGAGAGAAAACTAAAAGGTTTTCCAAGTTTTGTAAAAAGTAAATAAAATAAATTATCATTAACTCATGAAGCCAAAATTAAAAAGAGTTTTTCAATGCCAAAGTTGCGGATATATTTCACCTAAATGGATAGGCAAATGCCCTGATTGCGGAGCATGGAACAGTTTTGTTGAAGAAGTTATAGAAGCTGAAAGCATAAGTAAGAAAGCAGAAACAGCGAGATTGAAAACTTTAGAAGATATTCAACCTGTTCCTATTAGTTCAATCAAAATCACTCTCTCAGACAGACTATCAACAGGCATTTCAGAACTTGACAGAGTTCTTGGAGGAGGAGTTGTAAGAGGTTCTCTTGTTTTAATTGGCGGGGATCCGGGAATTGGAAAATCCACACTACTGCTACAGGCAACTGATAATCTTGCGAAAAAATATGGCAGGGTTCTTTATGTCTCAGGAGAGGAATCTCTCACACAAATTAAATTAAGGGCTGAAAGACTTGGAGCTATTTCAGAAAATATTCTTCTTCTCAGTGAAACACTTGTGGAAAAAATTCTTGATTGGGCTTCAGAAGAAGAATTGAATGCTTTAGTAGTTGATTCAATTCAGACAGTTTATACAGAAGACGCTATGTCAGCACCGGGTTCAGTGAGTCAGATAAGGGAGTCTGCTACAAAATTCATAAATTTTGCTAAACAGAAAGGTATTCCTGTTTTTCTTATAGGACATGTAACAAAAGAAGGAGCAATTGCAGGTCCGAGAGTGCTTGAGCATCTTGTAGATACAGTTCTTTATTTTGAAGGGGACAGAGGATATGCATACAGAATTTTAAGAAGCGTAAAAAACAGATTCGGACCAACAAATGAAATAGGTGTATTTGAGATGACAGGAACAGGATTAATTGAGGTGGAAAATCCTTCACTAATTTTTCTTTCCGAGCATTCTCAAAACAGTGGTTCTGCTATCACAGCAACTATAGAAGGAACAAGAGCAATTCTTACAGAAATACAGGCACTTGTTGCTCCGTCAAACTTTGGTATGCCAAGAAGAAATTTTATTGGAGTTGATTATCAGAGAGTTAATCTACTTGTAGCTGTTTTAGAAAAAAGGGGCAGAATTAATCTCGCAGGAGCAGACATATTTGTAAATGTTGTCGGTGGACTTAAAATTACAGAACCGTCTTCTGATTTAGCTGTTATTTCAGCAATTGTTTCTTCTTTCAGAGATATTCCTTTACATGAAGGAATGGTTATTTTTGGTGAGGTTGGATTAAGTGGAGAGATTAGAGCAATCTCTCAGACAGAAATGAGACTAAAAGAAGCCTCACGAATAGGAATGAAACATGCCATAATACCTAAGAGTAATCTTGAAAGACTTAAAGAAAAATTCAATTTAAAAATAAAAGGTGTAGGGTCAATAAATGAACTTATTGAAATTATTGGCAGTTAGCCTGATTATCTTTCTATTTTGGGGCTGTGCTGAAAAAAAGCCTATTACAGTCAAGGAATTTTATGCTGAAAATATTGCAGATTTCATTAAAAAAATGCAGATTTATGATTCTCTTGAGGGAGTATTAAATCTTCAGTATGAAACAAAAAACAGTGTGTTAAATGGGGATGCCTCATTAAGGATTTCAAAGAATGAGCTTCTGCTAAGAGTTTACTATATGGGGTTTCCAGCAGGTGAGATTTATGAAGAAAATGGAGAAGTTTCATCAAATCTTCTGATTGAAAAAGACCGATTAAAGCAACTCGCAATTGGAATCAGAAAAGGCTTTATATGGTGGAATGGTAATTTTACAGTAAGTGAAGACTCTGAAAACTTTTTTTTAAAGGATGGAGAAAGAATTATTATTTTAAAAAAAGATGGCTTTATGCCTTTAAAACAAACCCTTACTGTTGATAATCAGACAATATTAATCATCTATAATGAATATAAAAAAATTCAAACTGAAGATGGCACTACACTTAATATGCCTTCAAGCATATCTGTTTATTACAAAAATAGAACTCTCAAAATAAAAATAGAGAAAATAAAGATCAAAAATGCATAAAACTATAAGCAAGAAAAAACCAAAACTTGGACAGCATTTTTTAAGAAATGCTGAGATTCTTGAAAAAATAGTAAAAGTTTCAGAAATCAATAGCAATGACAAAGTTGTTGAAATTGGAGCTGGAATGGGAGATTTAACAGAAATTCTATTAAAAAATGCTAAAGAAGTAATTGCAATAGAAATTGACCCTGTTCTTTATAAAATTCTTAAAGAGAGATTTTATGGAAAAGAGAATCTTGTGCTTATCAATGAGAATGCTTTAAAATTCCCATACGAAGAAATTGGACAATTTAAAGTTGTTGCTAACATCCCTTATTACATTACAAAACCTATAATTTTCAAACTTCTAAAACTAAAGAATCTAATATCTATGACTCTTACCATTCAGAAAGAAGTCGCAGAGAGATTGGCAGCAAAACCATCTACAAAAGCTTACTCTGCTTTAAGCATAATAGCTCAGTATTATACACAGGCTGAGATAAAGTTTTATATTCCTGCAAGTTTTTTTAATCCTCCTCCTGAGGTTGAATCTGCTGTAATAAAAATGGACAGAAGAGATAAATCACCTGTTGAAGTGATAGATGAAAAACTTTTTTTCAAAATTGTAAAATCAGCTTTTGGGCAAAGAAGAAAAATGATATCCAACTCTTTGAAATCAATTATTGATGAACCTAAGGAGTTTTTAATAAAAATTGGAATAAACCCAATAAAAAGACCCGAAGAACTTTCAATTGAGGATTTTGCTTTTATTTCCAATGAGCTTTGCAAAATTTGCAAAAAATAATGCAATTTTTGCAAAAATAAAGTCTTCTCTATACTAATAATTTTTAAAAAATCCTTTTAAATTCAAAGCATTTCAATTCTGGCATATAAATTGTTATTTAATAAATAAAAAAATTCATGAAAGGAGGTGAAGGATGATGAAAAAAACACTTACAATGATAATGGTGGTCGCATTTATAATTGCCCTGATAGGTGGAGCAGCTTACGCATGGAAAGGTGCTGGTTATGGTGGATATGGCTGTCCTGCTTATACGTCAGTTGATCCTCAAAAAGCTCAAAATTTTTATAATGATACTCTCCCTCTCAGACAGAAGCAGCTCCAATTAAGAGGAGAGTTGATGCAGCTTTATGCACAGCCAAATCCTGACTGGAATGCTATATCTCAGAAAAAACAGGAAATGGCAAAAGTTATGACAGAGTTTCAGAAGAAAGCACAGGAATACGGAATTGGATATGGACCAGGATTTGGTAGAATGCATGGATTTGGAAATTGTGGTAAATGTTGGTAAAATAAGAGGGGCTTTGCCCCTCTATTAAAAATTAAGGAGGCTTAAAGATGAAAAAGTTTTTAACAGTATTTACACTAATGGCTATATTAACAGTATTTGCAGTTGGTGTATCCTTTGCTCAGAAAGGAATGATGGGACCTCAGTATCCTCCTGGCATTGACTCTGCTAAAGCACAGCAATATTGCAAGGAAGTTCAACCACTTTATCAGAAAGACTTACAACTAAGAGGAGAGCTTTTAACCCTCTGGGCACAGCCAAATCCTGATTGGAATGCTATCAAGCAAAAAGAGCAAGAAAGAGCAAACTTAAGAGTTGAAATGCACAAAAAGGCTTATGAAATGGGTCTCCCATATGCACCCGGTGGTAAAAAAGGCTTAAATATCAGAAGAATCTGTGGATGGTAAAAATAAAGGGGGCATAAAGCCCCCTTTTAAAGGGCTAAAATGATGAGATGGAGTATATTCATAATGTTTTTCTTAATAACCATAGGAAAATTTGCAATGGCTCAGCAATTTGAGGAAAGCTATGATCTAAATACAGAAATAACTATTAAAGGTAAAATTGCTGAAGTTATTCAAAGACAGCATGGACCTATAGTAATAGGTATTTTAAAGCAAGATAAAATATATCATGTTTTGACAGCTCCAGGCTGGTATATTGCGCAGGAAAAAATAGAACTTAAACTTGGTGATGAAGTAGTAGTGCATGGTGCAAAGTTTTTTTCAAAAAATGGAGAACTTTTTCTCATCGCAAGGTCAATTCATAACATATCAAACGGGAAAATATATTCTTTCCGTGACGAATTTATGAAACCATGCTGGCGAGGCAAAGGAAATAGAAACTTTATCCCTCAATAGCCGCTTTTTCTGTAGCCTCAACCATTCCTTCAGTTTCTTCTCTTCCAATAAGTTTATCCATATCAAGCAATATGATAAGCCTGTCTTCAAGTTTTGCAATACCCCATATAAATTCTGAACTTACAGAATAAGTCATCGGAGGTGGTGGCTCAACTATATCAGTTGATATTCTTAAAACTTCAGAAACTGAGTCAACAATAAGTCCGATAGTTATACCCTGAATATCCATTATCATAATTCTCTGTTTTGAAGTTTCTTCTTCTTCAGGCAATCCAAATTTCTTTCTTAAGCTAATAACAGGAATAACTTTACCTCTAAGATTAATCACTCCTTCAACATAGTATGGAGCATTTGGAACTCTTGTTATTTCTTTCATTCTGTTTATTTCCTGAACTTTAAGGATGTCAACAGCATATTCTTCACCACCAAGAGTAAAGGTCACAAGTTGAAGAATTTTTATATCTCCGCCTGTTTTTTTCTCGCTTACTACTAATGCTGTATCCATAATGCCCTCCTTAAAATTTATAAAGCAATTTATAATGAAGTGTAACCTATTTTTTAATAAGAGTTCAATACTTTCTTGACATAATTAATTTTTTTCTGATAAACTGAACATCAGTTCACATGAACAGATGTTCAGTTGTAAATACAAAATGAAGAACTAAAATTTTTGAAATAAATGAGGATGTTCAATTACTAATGATCATTCCGAGCACCCTCAATGGGTGCGAGGAATCTGACCCTTAGGGTCACCCTGAGCGTAAGCAAAGGGTCTCCTCCTTAAATCGGAAAGAGGAGATTCCTCGTCGCTAACGCTCATCGGAATGACAGATGGAGGTAATTGAAAAATTTTAGGGCTTGTAATTTATTGAATTTCAATAGGTTACAAGTTTTTGAACAGTCTCAAAAATAAAAAAGGAGGGCTGAAATATGGAAAGCAAAATAGCAAAGGCTTTAAAAATGGAATTAAATCCTGTGGCAATCATATGGTCAGATAAAAGACCAGAAAATGCCTTGCAATTTAGAGAAGGTAAATGGGGCTGTGTTATGTGGTTGTTTGCAAATGCTGTAAAGGGTAAAGTAGCTGTTTTTGATAAAAACACATATGGTTGCTGGGGTGGTGCGGTTGGTCTTGGTTTCGGAAATAAATATTTAGATTTTTTGGGAGGCATAGATTGTTTTTATTATTTTTTATCCTCAGGTAACAAAGAATGGGAGATTGGGAAAAATGTAGCTGAACAAATTAAACCCCATGTAACTAAAGAATTCTATGAGGAGTTTCTTGAAGGAGAGAGATATTTAAAAACTCCTGAAAATGTTAAAAAATTTGTTGAACAGCTTCCAATAATGGAAGTTCCTGCAAGATATGTGATTTTCAAACCCTTAAAGGATGTAAATCTACAGGAAAAAGAACCTGTGGTTGTTGTATTTCCTGTTAATCCACTTCAGCTTTCAGCCCTTGTTGTTCTTTCCGGTTATGGAAGAGAAAGCTTTGAGAATGTAGTAGTTCCATGGGGTGCAGGCTGTCAAACAATAGGAATATACGCCTACAGAGAAGCAAAATCAGATTTCCAGAGAGCAGTTATTGGTCTTACAGACCTTTCAGCAAGAAAACATGTAAAAAAACAGCTTGGAGATAATCTTCTTACTTTTACTGTTCCTTTTAAAATGTTTCTTGAGATGGAAGAAAATGTTGAGGGAAGTTTTTTTGAAAGAAATGTATGGCAATATCTTATAAAAGAAATCTAAAAAATAATTTTTAAAATTGGAGGTAGTTAACATAAGCAGGCGTTCAGGATATGAATCAAAGAAGAGAATAATTGATGCAGCCATAAAGGTATTCTCCCAATATGGCTACAATGGTGCTACTATGAGAATGATTGCTAAAGAAGCAGGTATAAGCGTGGGAGGGGTTTATCTTTATTTCAGGAATAAAGAAGAACTTTCTCTTTTTCTGATTAAGGAGAAAATGAGAGAATTACACGATAGGATTTCTCCTATTCTTCAGGATACTGCCAACCCCGGGGAGGCATTGAAGGAATATATTAAAAAAGTCATTGAATTTGCAGGAGAAAATAGGGAACTTATATTGATGCACAGCAAAGAGCACGGATTTACTTTTGGGGTGGAGATTAAAAGAGAATTTTTTAAAACGGAAAAAATGCTGTTAAAAAAATTGATTAATGAAGGCATAAACTCAGGTGATTTTACTGAATGTAATTCAGAGGAGGTTGCAAAGTTAATTATGCATATTCTAAGAGGATATGTGCTTTCTGTTGTCGTTGACCCTGAAAATCTCATTGACCCCGATGAATGCGTAAAGATTATTTTCAATGGGTTACTGAAAGTAAAGAGAGATTCTTCGGGACATTGAGTCCCTCAGAATGACATGAGGAAAATGAAAAACTATGATTAGAATGACAGAAAAAGTTGAAGCTTAAATAAAGAGGTGTTAGAATGCGGATAAAGATAATGTTAGTTTTGTTTCCTATTTTGTTTGCCTTATTTCTTTTAGGATGTGAAAAGAAAAAGCCTATGCCTCAGATACCTGAAGTATCGGTTATTAAAATAGACCCAGAGGAGATTCTTCTTACTACAGAACTTCCCGGAAGAACGTCTCCCTACAAGATTGCTGAGATTAGGCCTCAGGTAAGCGGAATAATTCTTAAAAGATACTTTACTGAAGGAAGCAATGTTAAGGCTGGAGAAGTTCTCTATCAGATTGACCCTGCTCAGTACAAAGCAGCCTATGACAATGCTAAAGCAGCACTCTCCCGAGCAGAGGCAAATCTTCAATCAGTAAAGGCAAGATATGAGCGTTATCAGGAACTAATAAAGGTAAATGCCATAAGCAAGCAGGAGTTTGATGATGTTAAAGCTCAGTATGAGCAGACCCTTTCTGAGATTGAGGCATTGAAAGCACAGGTAAGGAATGCTCAGATTAATCTCGGATATACAAAGATAACTGCGCCCATATCAGGCAGGATCGGCAAATCAAATGTTACAGAAGGTGCTCTTGTCACTGCCTATCAGGCACAGGAACTCACGAGGATTCAGCAACTTGACCCAATTTACGTTGACATTCCTCAGTCAACAAAAGAACTAAGAGAGCTTGAGAAAAGGCTTGAGCAGGGAAGGCTTAAATATGCTGGCAAAGAGCAGAATAAAGTTAAGCTCATTCTTGAGGATGGAACAGCCTATCCTCTTGAAGGAACATTGCAGTTCAAGGATGTAACAGTTGATCCAACAACAGGCTCGGTTACTCTGAGGGCAATATTTCCAAATCCAAAGGGAGTTTTGTTGCCTGGAATGTTTGTAAGGGCAGTTATACGGGAAGGTATTAACAAAAAAGCTATTCTTGTTCCTCAGCAGGTTGTTTTCCGTGATACAAAGGGTAATCCATTTGTGTATATAGTTGACAAGGAAAACAAGGTTCAGATAAGACCAATTCAAGTTGACCGTGCAATAGGTGACAGATGGCTTGTCTCAGAGGGACTTGAGGTGGGTGAGCAGGTTGTTATTGAGGGTGTTCAGAGAATAATGCCTGGTGCTACTGTTAAACCTGTGCCTTATGCCGAACAAAAGAAGGAGCAGAGTAGATAATGCTATCTAAATTCTTTCTTGACAGACCAGTTTTTGCATGGGTTATTGCAATTGCCATAATGGGTGCTGGCTGCCTTGCCATTTACAATCTTCCCATTGCCCAGTATCCATCTTTAGCTCCTCCGTCAATTTATATTCAAGCAACCTATCCTGGTGCTTCTGCTGAAACTGTTGAAAACAGTGTCACCCAGATTATTGAAGAGAAAATGACAGGACTTGACAGACTCCTCTATATGTCTGCTGTGAGTGACTCTTCAGGTTCTTGCCGAATAGAGCTTACCTTTGAACCAGGCACAGACCCAGACCTTGCATGGGCAAAGGTTCAGAACAAGCTTCAACTTGCTATGCCAAGCCTGCCAGAGGCTGTTCAGAAGACAGGAATAAGTGTAGGGAAGGCAACAAGAAACTATCTTTTGATTGTCTCACTCATTTCAGAGGATGGAAGGCTTGATGCCTATGACCTGAGGGACTATCTCAAATCCAATGTAGAAAAAGTGCTTGCAAGGATAGAAGGGGTTGGAGAGGTTGAAACCTTTGGCTTTCCCTATGCAATGCGAATATGGATAGAGCCTCACAAACTTGTAAGCTATGGGCTCACAATTAGTGATGTAGTCTCAGCAATAAAAGCTTACAATGTGGAGGTCTCAGGTGGACAGCTCGGAGGTGCACCAGCAAAGGAAGGACAGAGACTTAATGCTCCCATAATAGTTCAGAGCATGCTCAAAGAGCCCGATGAGTTTGCAGCAATCCCTGTAAGAATTAATCCAGATGGTTCATCAGTAAAGATAAAGGACGTTGCAAGAGTTGAGCTCGGCACAGACTATTACGATATAGAGGCCTTTTACAATGGTAAACCTGCTGCTGCCTTAGCTGTAAGACCACTTCCAGGAGCAAATGCCCTTGATGTGGCTGATAAAGTAAAGAAAAAGATAGATGAGTTAAGCAGAAATTTTCCAGCAGGAGTAAAGGTTGTATATCCCTATGATACAACGCCTTTCACGAAGGTTGCTATAAATGAAGTTGTAAAAACACTCATAGAAGCGATAGTTCTTGTTTTTCTCATAATGTGGCTTTTCTTAGGAAGCCTGAGAGCCACTCTTATACCTACAATTACTGTTCCGGTAGTCCTTCTTGGCACTTTTGCTGTGCTGGGATTAGCGGGTTATTCAATAAATATGCTTACCATGTTTGCCATGGTGCTGGCAATTGGGCTTCTTGTTGATGACGCTATAGTTGTTGTAGAGAATGTGGAAAGAATAATGAGAGAAGAAAAGCTTCCTGTAAGAGAGGCTGTTATAAAATCAATGGATCAGATTACAAGTGCACTTATTGGAATAGGTGTGGTTCTCTCTGCTGTTTTTGCACCGATGGCATTTTTTAAGGGCTCAACAGGAATAATTTACAGGCAGTTTGCCATCACAATCATTTCAGCTATGTTGCTTTCTGTTTTTGTTGCACTCACTCTTGCACCAGTACTCTGTGTTACCTTTCTTAGACCTCACAGTGAAAAGCAGAGGGAAAGAAAAAATATTTTTTACTACTTTAACTTAGTTTATGAAAAATTTTATAGCTTCTTTTTCAAATCCCGCTTTGTCTATACAAAGGTAGTGGAAAACTCTTTCAGAAAAGTTCCTGTTTATATATTCGTCTATATAATTATCGTTGTAGTACTGGGGCTTATTTTAATGAAACTTCCCACTGCCTATCTTCCTGAAGAAGACCAGGGAATAATGCTTGCTCAGGTAATACTACCCTCAGGTTCTACTCTTGAGCAGACAGAAGAAGTTTTATCAGAGGTAAAGGACTATTTTCTTCAAAAAGAAAAGGATGCAGTGGATTCCATAATGACTGCAAGAGGAATAAGCTTTTCAGGCAGGGCTCAATCTGTAGGAATAGCATTTATAAAACTCAAAGACTGGCATTTAAGAGATAGTTCAGCTTTGAGGGTTAAGGCTCTTCAGGCAAGGGCAATGATGCATTTTTCACAGAATAAGAAAGCTATGATATTTGTTTTCCCTCCACCATCAATTATAGAGCTTGGTAATGCAACAGGTTTTGACCTTCAACTCATGGATATGGGTGGACTTGGGCATCAGAAACTTATGGAGGCAAGAAATCAGTTCCTGTATCTTGCCAATCAAGACAGAAGACTTAAAAATGTAAGACCCAATGGTATGGATGATATCCCTGAGTATAAGGTTGATATAGACTGGCAGAAGGCTGGAGCACTTGGCGTGCCTATTACTTCAATCAATAACACCATATCCGCAGCCTTTGGAAGTAGCTATGTTAACGATTTTATAAAAGGTGGTAGAGTAAAAAGGGTTTATGTTCAGGCAGACACTCCCTACAGGATGCTTCCAGAAGACATGAACCGCCTTTATGTGCGTAATAACGATGGGAAAATGGTTCCCTTTTCCTCCTTTGCCTCAGGCAGATGGATCTATGGCTCGCCAAGACTTGAGCGATACAACGGCTTTCCCTCTATGAATATATGGGGTGAGCCTGCTACAGGAACAAGTTCAGGAGAGGCTATGAAGGCAGTAGAAGAAATCGTCTCAAAGCTTCCAAAGGGTGTGGGTTATGCATGGACAGGTTCATCCTATCAGGAAAGACTTGCCACAGGACAGGCACCTATTCTCTATGCTTTCTCAGTTTTTGTCATATTTCTCTGTCTTGCAGCCCTTTATGAGTCATGGACAATTCCTATTACAAACTTAATACTGCTTCCTCTTGGTATATTTGGTTCTGCATTGGCAACATGGCTTATGGGACTTCATAATGATGTTTATTTCCAGATAGGATTTCTTGTAACAATGGGGCTTTCTTCAAAGAATGCCATTCTTATAATTCAGTTTGCAAGAGATAGAATCAAACAGGGAGAGGAGTTTCAGAGAGCAACAGTGGAGGCAGCAACAATAAGATACAGACCGGTAATCATGACATCCCTTGCACTTTTCTTTGGAATTCTTCCACTTGCCATAGCAAGAGGCGCAGGTTCAGGAGCGATGAATGCAATCGGAGTTGCTATTGAAGGCGGAGTTCTTGCAGGAACATTCATAAGCATAGTTTTTGTTCCTCTGTTCTTCGTGCTTATTTTGAAGTTTTTCAAAGTAAGGACAGTGAAATGAAAACAAAAAGGGTCATGAAACATTTTTTTCGTTATGAAGGCATTGACAGTTTTTTTGCTGTCATTCCGAGGGACTCGATGTCCCGAGGAATCTCTTACAAAGGAGGAGATTCCTCGCAGACCCTTCGCCTAAGGCTCAGCTCGGCTCGGAATGACAAAGGGAACAGAAACAAGGTAAGGACAGTGAAATGAGGTTAAGAAAGATTAAGGAACACTTTTGCCAATCTATTGTGTTAACCGAAAGAGTTACTCCAATCTGTCATTCTGAGCAACCTCAATGGGTGCGAAGAATCTCTCTTTTTTTCAAAGAGAGAAAGGAAGAGATTCTTAGCCTGATTTGCAAGCTCAGAATGACGAAAGAGACTGTAATTTTCATACTGCCCCTGTTACTTCTTTCCTGCACAATGATTCCCGAATACAAAAGGCCTGATGCACCTGTGCCTAAAGAATGGCCTCATGGTGATGCCTATAGTTCCATTAATTATGAAAAATCACCAAAAGCCACAGAACTTAAATGGAATGAGTTTCTTACCGATGCAAAACTTAAGAAAATCATTGAAAAGGCTCTATCCAACAATAGAGACCTGAGACTTTCAGCCCTTAATGTTGAAAGAGCAGCTGCCTATTATGGTATTCAAAGGGCAGAACTTCTTCCAGCAGTTGATGCAATAGGCACAGGTTATAGAGAGAGAACCCCTGCAGACCTTTCACGCACAGGCAAGGCAGAGACAACTTCAAAATACAGTGTAAGTCTTGGTATTACCGCATGGGAGATTGATTTATTTGGAAGGCTTCGGAGTCTAAAAGAAATGGCACTTGAGCAGTATCTTGCCCAAGAACAGACGCATAGAGGAGTAAGACTTGCTTTAATCTCTGCTGTTGCCACTGCCTACTATACCTATGCAACTGATAAAGAGAATCTCAAACTGGCAAAGGAAACCCTTAAAGCTCAACAGGAATACTATGAATTAATGAAAAAACGATATGAAGTGGGAGTAATTTCAGAAATAGACCTTCACAGAGTAAGGACACAGGTAGATACAGCCCGTGAAGCTTTAGCACGATATACACAGGCATTGGCTCAGGATAAAAACAACCTTGACCTTCTTGCTGGGGAAATACTTACTGAAGAGCTCTTGCCAGAAGGGCTTGACAGCTTAGCCTCTCCAAAGGATATTTCACCGGGTCTTTCTTCTGATATACTCCTTAATCGTCCTGATATTATGGCAGCAGAACACACACTCAAGGCATACAATGCCCAGATAGGTGCAGCAAGAGCAGCCTTTTTCCCAAGGATTTCACTTACAACACTCTTGGGGACAGCATCTGCTGAACTTTCAGGCCTATTTGAAGGAGGTTCTAAGGCATGGAGTATTCAACCACAGGCAATAATGCCAATCTTTGATGCAAGAGTATGGGCAGCCCATGAAGCTGCAAAGGTTGAAAGACAGATTGCTCTTGTTAATTATGAAAAGACCATTCAGACAGCTTTCAAAGAAGTATCCGATGCTTTAGCAGTAAAGGGCACAGTAGATGAACAGCTACAGGCAATTGAATCTCTTGTGCACTCTCTTAGTGAAACCTACAGGCTTGCAAAAATAAGATATGAAAACGGAATTGACAGCTACATGAGTGTCCTTGATGCGCAGAGGTCATTGTTTCAAGCACAACAGCAGCTTAACAGTGTAAAGCTTCAAAAATATGCAAATCTATTAACCTTATATAAAGTTATTGGAGGAGGAGAATAAAAATGAAAAAATGTTTTTTTGAAAAAATTTTACTTCCTGTGGACAGAAGTGAGCATTCAAGAAGGGCAGTTAATTTTACTGGCTTATTACTTTCAAAAATGGAAAATATTCTCCCTGAAGTAACTCTTTTTCATGTCATTACAGGTCAACATTTAAGTGAAATTTTAAAAAGTATACATTTGAAAGAAAAGGATATTAAGGATTATGAATTTTTTAAAAAAAGCAAAGAAAAATATATTAAAGAATTCATTGAGCCTTTTTTACATGAATATGCAGAAATATTAAAAGAAGCAGGTTTTAAAGGAGAAATAAAACAAGAAATAGAAGAAGGAGATGCAGGAAACAAAATAATTGAAATTACAAAGGAACAAAAATTCTCTGCTATCATGATGTCCCGAAGGGGTATGTCAGAAATAAAAAGTCTTATTCTTGGCGGTGTTTCAAACAAAGTTATCTGCAGTCTAAAAAATCAAAATATATATATCGTAGGACAAAAAATTTATGAAGAAAATCATTGCCCAGTTCCTTATATCCTTATTCCTGTTGATGGCTCGGAATATTCTATGAAAGCAGTTGAGCATGGTGCATGTCTTGCAAACTTTGTTAAAGGAATAAAAAAAATTACCATTTTACGAGTAGTCAATATTTCTTTATATCTTGAAAGAATACGACAGGGTATAGACCCAGAGGAAGAAGCAAAAGATATTCTCATAAAAGCCCAAAATGTTTTTCTTAAAGAAGGTATCTCTCCTGAATTGATTAAAACTAAAATCCTCGTTGGATTACCTGCTGAAGAAATAGTCAGAGATATACAGGAACATAATTACAATCTTGTAATCATGGGAAGAAAAGGTCGTTCTGCATTGAAAAGTCTAATTTTTGGTGGTGTAAGTTCAGCAGTAATAAACAGATGTCTTGAGCCAACAGTTGCAATTATAAATATGTAAACAATAAAGCAGTCATGAAAAAAATAACTGTAATTGGCTTAATTGGGGAAGAAGGTTCAGGAAAAACGATAGCAGCAGATTATCTTGCAATGAAACATGGATTTATAAAGTATTCTTTTGAGACTTTTATTAAAAACATATTAGTTATGTCAAAAATGTGCAGTATAAATGAATTATATATTGAAAAAACCATGTACTCAAGATGGCTTACATTGAAATTAATGCAAATATTAAGAGAATATGTTGATGAAAATTATCTTGTAAAAAAAATGCTACGGAAAATTGGTGAGTTGTTGTCTAATGGGCATAAAAAAATAGTTATTGAAGATGTGAAATTTGAAAATGAAGTAGAGTTAATAAAACTATTTCATGGCAAACTCATAAAAATTATTAAACCCTCCCCTGACCCATTAGCAGTTCATCCTATGGAAAAATTTATTGATACCCTCTCCTATGATTTTATTTTAGAAAACAATTCAAATTTAATAGAATTCTACTCACAAATAGATAATATAATATTTTCTCTTGGAGGTATAAAAATGATATGCAGAATTTATTTATTTGCCATTTTTTTATCTTCATCTATTCTATTTTTACCCTTTTATTCTTATTCACAGGATAAAAATTTTGAATTAGGATTTGGTTACGGAAGAAATCTTCTTGAAAGTTTATCTACAAATCAGTTTCTTATTGCTCCAGCAGTAAATTTCAAAATTCCTGAGATGAAAAATCTCTGGCTACATCTTGAAGGAAATATTGAAATAATTAATGATAATAACACCACAGTGGTGGTAGGAGTAGCACCTATGTTGAGACAAATTTTTTCAGAAAGTATACAAATAAAACCATTTATTGAGGCCGGTGCTGGAGCAAACATAACAACCCGCAATGGAGTTGAAAATAAAAGATTCGGTGGCTGTTTTATATTTAGTCTAATGGGTGGTGCAGGAGTTGAGTTTAAATCAGGAATAAAAATTTCTTATAGATTCAGGCATCTTTCTAATGGAGGATTATATTCGCCAAATGAAGGATTAAACTCTCATTATCTGATTTTGTCATTTAGTTTTTAGTATTTACTTAGCAAAGGTTTTTCTGAAACGGTAAACTGAAAAACCAAATAAAACAGCACCAAGAAGAATTATCCCCACTATATCATGCCAGACATACTTTATTCCATTACCTTTAAAAAGGACACTGTAGCCAAAATCAATAAAATATCTCATTGGTGAAATAAGGCTTAAATACTGCATCAGTGGCTGCATTGACTCTGGAGGGGTCCATGCACCTGAAAGCATAAGCATCGGTGTAAGAATTACAAGCATAAGCATCATTGACTGAGCAAGATTTCTTGCCACAGTTGCAATGGCTATACCTAAGGATGACATGGTGAAAACATAAAAAAGCATCACAGGATAAAACAAAAATAAACTACCTCTTATTGGAACTTTAAAAATTCCTTTAATCACGAAAAAAATGCTTAAAAAAGACAGAACCCCCACTGCAAAGATTGTAGGAGTTATCTTTGCAAAAAATATCTCCCATGTCCTGGCAGGTGTTACAAGAAGCTGCTCAATAGTTCCATATTCCTTTTCTCTTACAAGGGCTGCTGCAGTTACAAGAAGGGAAACCATAGTGGTTACATTAAAGAATTCAAGAAGGCTCATAAACCATGCCGTTAAAATATTTGGGTTAAAATGAACCCTTGTTCTTTCATCTATAAATGGAATTTCATTGAAAAATCTATTAGTTACTCCCAATTTCCTTTCAAAAACCTCTATGGCATAGTTATATGTTATTGATGATACATAAGCAACAGCCATAGTTGCTGACATAGACATTGTTCCATCAATAATTACCTGAATTTTTGCTCCTCCGCTGTCAATCTTTCTTTTAAAATCAGGAGGGATAACAATAGCCATGGAGGCTTTCCCGCTGTCAAGCCAATCAATGATTTCTCTGTCAGTCTGGACAAAGGCAAGGATTTTAAAATAGGGTTTTTGAAACCTGCTAATCAGTTCTCTACTTTCAGGACTATGGCTCATGTCATAAACAATTGTTGGAAAATTTCTTACTTCCATTGATACTCCATGCCCCGCAGTATATATCATGCCTGTGAATCCCCATAGAAGAATAAAAAGTAAGACTCTGTCGCGCATAAGATGGGTCATCTCTTTTTTTATAAGTGAAAGAAGTCTCATCCTATTCTTTTCCTGAAAAATAGAATTGTTAAAGAATATACAAAAACAGCATAGAGAAAAAGTGATAGAAGATTAGGCAGGTAATAACTGAATCCAAGCCCTTTAAGATACACCCCTCTTACAACTCCGATAAAGTATGTTGCAGTAATAAATTTGCTCATTATTTGACCTGTAAGTGGCATGCTTGTAACTGGTGAGAAAAATCCTGAATACATAAATGAAGGTGTAATTGTGCCCAAGAATGCAATAAGCATTGCTGAAATCTGAGTCTTTGCTATCATTGATATAAATATCCCGATTCCAATTGTGCAGGAAAGATAAAGCAGAGTAGCAATAGTAAGCAAAAAAAAGTTTCCAATAAATTTGGCTTTAAAAAACCCAACTGTGATTATGAAAAGAATAATGTATGTGATAAAAGATATAGTTATGTAAGGTATTGCTTTACCAAAGACAACCTCCCATTTTTTTACAGGTGAACAGTAAAGATTAAAAATACTGCCTGACTCCTTTTCCCTAACAACAACCAATGAGGCAATCAAGACAGGGTAATACATAAGAGTTATGACAAGCATTCCAGGAAGTATAAAGTTTTTACTTTCAAGTGCTGGATTATACCAGGCTCTCATTTCAGTTTCTATTGGAAATCGTATTGATACTCCTTTCATTGAAGTATACTCCTCAAGAATTCTTTGATTGAACTGATTTTTAATTGCGGATACATATCCTTTTATTACTTCTGCACGTGATGGAAATGAGCCATCAATGAGAAACTGCACCTGAGTTTTCTGTCTGCTGTAAAGTTTCCTTGAAAAATCAGGAGGTATCACTACGACAACCCTGCATTTACCTGATTGAATTAATTCATAGGCTTCATCATAGCTATCTATAAGTGCATAAAACCTGAAATACTCTGAGTTTGTAAATGAGTATCTATAATCCCTGCTTAAAGCTGAACGATCAAAATCAAGAAATGTCACAGGAATGTTCTTTACATCAAGAATCAATCCATATCCCATCAGTAACATTATTACTACAGGCACAAAAAGAGCCAAACTAAGATAAAGAGGGTCGCGAAGTAGCTCTCTGAATTCCTTTTTAAGTATGGCAAGGAGACGTTTGGGCATTTTCATAGGTTTTAGAGTAATGAATTTTGATATAATAAATCAATTTAAATACATGAAATCCCATACTAAAATAATCATCGGGGACAGTAGAAGGATGCTTGAAATTGGGTTGTCCTATGCTATACTTTAAATATGAATGCTTCAGACAGGGAAAAATTTGAGGAACTGGCAAAAAAATTCAGAATCCATTTTATCCTGCTTTTTGGCTCAAAGGCTGAAGGCAAGGAAAGCCCTGAAAGTGACACTGATATTGCTGTATATGCAGACCATGTGCTTTCTGAAGAGGAAAAAATAAATATTATCTTTGAACTTTCCTCTATCCTAAGGACTGAAAAAATTGATCTTGTTGATTTAAAAACTGCTTCACCATTACTTAAAAAGAAAATTTTTGATAATTATAAACTCCTGTTTGTAAAAGATAGTTTTCTACTATATCAAGCTGAACTGTCCGCTTTACATGAATATGAGGAAAGTAAAATACTCCGTGAAATATTGAATGAAAGGGTTAAGGAGTTTGCCCGTGATTGATAAGGAGTTCATAAAAACAAAACTTTTTCTGATTAAATCATATTACGAGGAGCTTGAACAGATACTTTCCTTCTCTGATTCAGAAATAAAAGAGGATTTCATAAGATTGAGAGCTATAGAAAGATTAATTCAGCTCATTGTGGATGAAATTATTGATATTAATACTCATATTATGAGATATCAGCCATTAAAATTATCCATTGACTTTCAAAGTAGTTTCTTGATTCTTGCCGAAAATAATATTCTTCCAGAGTCTTTCGCAAAAAAAATCGCACCTGTTGTTGGATTGAGAAATAGGCTTGTTCACAGATACGAAAAAATTGATCTGGATCTCCTCTTGAATTTAATCAGAAAAAATAAAGACGACTTTATTGAATATGTCAAACATATTCTGGATTTTATTCAAAAATCCTAATCTTTTTCACTCTCCCTTATATAATCCACAAAGGCTTCTTGAAGGGGAACATGACTAAGGGTGGTTTCAAACTGTTTAATCCCTGCATTTTTTAATATCTCATTTATCTTTTGTTGGGTAGCCTCAGGTTCAAAACTTCTTATGAATATTTTACTACCATAGATTGAGATTTCTTTAAAATTTTTCGTGAGTAAATCATACACTTCCATAAATTCTTCGCTCTTTACCTGAATGAGGCTTCCAGAGATTTTTTCAGAGTTTTTCTTTATTTCTTCAGGGCTTCCTTCTGCTATTACTCTTCCCCGATGCATAAGACAGAGGCTATCACAGTTTTCAGCTTCATCCATGTAGTGAGTTGAAACAATCACTGTTACATTTTTGTCTCTTGAAAGCTTAAAAATAATCTTCCAGAAACTTCTCCTTGCAACTGGGTCAACTCCGCTTGTTGGTTCATCAAGAAATAATACAGGTGGTTCATGTAAAAGTGCACAGGCAAGAGCAACTCTCTGCCTTATTCCAAGTGGAAGGTCTTTGGTTAGTCTTTCCTCAAATCCTTTCAGTCCAAGCATTTCAATTACTCCGCTGAAGTCATTATTTTTTACACTGTAAAGTCCTGCATAAAGCCTCATGTTTTCCTTTACTGTAAGGTCTCTGTAAAGAGAGAATCTCTGAGACATATAGCCGATAATACCCCAGACTTTGCTTCTGGCCTTTTTTACATCATAGCCAGCAATTTTAATTTCTCCCTCTGTTGGCTCAAGTAGTCCACACATCATCTTTATTAGAGTTGTTTTGCCTGCACCATTTGGTCCAAGAAGTCCAAGTATCTCTCCCTGCCCTACTTCTAAGTTAACTGAGTCAACCGCCTTAAACTTTCCAAATGTTTTTGTTACTGAATGGCATGAAATGATAATTTTTCCACCCTCTATGGAGATTCCTCGCAGACCCTTCGCCTGCGGCTCAGGGCTACGCTTCGCTTCGGCTCGGAATGATGAAGGATAACTAATATTCAGTTCAGCCTTTTGCTTTGCTTCTGCTACTTTCTCTATGAAAACCTTTTCCAGATTACCCAGTTCCTCAGGTCTGTCCTGAAGAAGTATCCTTCCTTCATGCATTAAAGCAATCCTGTGGCATCTCTCTGCCTCATCCATGTAGGATGTGGAAAGCAAAACAGTCACACCTCTTTGTCTTACAAGTCCGTGAATAATATTCCAGAAATCCTGCCTTGAAAGGGGGTCAACTCCTGTTGTTGGTTCATCAAGAAGAATTATGTCTGGTAGATGTAGCAGAGTACATACAAGGGCAAGCTTTTGTCTCATTCCACCAGAAAGTGCCTTTGCCTGTCTTTGAAGAAATAGAGTTAGCCTTGTTATTTCAAGTAATGTTTTTTTGTTTTTTTCAAATACCTCATCAGGAATTAGTCTAAGTCCTCTGAAAAACTCAATATTTTCCTCAATTGAAAGGGAGTCATAAAGATTAAGTCCCAATCCCTGAGGCATGTAGCCAATAAGAGCTTTAACTTTCTCTGGGTTTTTTGTAACATCTATATCATTTACAAAGGCTTTGCCACCATCTGCCTTAAGCACCCCCGCTAAAATCTGTATTATTGAGGTTTTTCCAGCACCATCTGGACCAATAAGACCAAAAACTTCGCCTTTGTTAACAGAAAAAGAAACATTATCAACTGCTTTGATTTTTTTATAGCTTTTACAGAGATTTTCAACTTTTATGACAAAATTTTTCTCAATCATGTGCCACTTTTTTATTATTCTTATGGCATGAAAAACTTAAAGGATGCTCTTTTTTTGTTAGAGATTCCTCGGGACATTTAGTCCCTCGGAATGACAAAAAAGGATGTGGACATTTGCTTTTGATAAATATTATCGTGGCTTTATCCAAGGTGCGTCATCTTTCCACTTTATTACAACATCAGCAGGCATTCCTGGCTTAAGCAATCCTTCAGGATTTTCAACTGAAACTTCAACTCCAAAAACAAGTTTCACTCGCTCTTCTTTTGTTTCAACATTTTTCGGAGTAAACTCTGCTTGCTCATAAATTTTTGTGATTTTGCCATTGAAATATTTGTCAGGATAGGCATCTATATACACTCTTGCTGGTAGCCCTATCTTTAGCTTTCCTATTTCTGGTTCAGGAATATAAACCTTGACATAAAGCTTGTTTAGGTCAACCATTACATAAAGCACAGTCCCTGGATTTACAACCTCGCCAACCTCTACAGGTCTACTTAAAATCACTCCTCCAGCTGGTGAGTAAATCTTTGTCTCATTCAAATCAGCCTGAGCTTCCTTTATTCTTTGTTCAGCTGCTCTGTAGCTTGACTCTGCTTGAGTTATAGCTTTAACTGCTGCCTCAACTTCAGCCTGTGCTGATTCATACTGCATTTTAACTCTATCAAAATCGCTTTTTGAAACAAGTTCCTCTTTAAGAAGGCTACTGTAACGGTCATAATCCTTCTTTGCCTTCTCATAAGAAGCCTGAGCCTTTATAAGATTTGCTCGAGCCTGAGCAATTGAAGAATAATAAGCCTGAGCCGTCTCAACCGCATTTCTATATCTTGCTGTAAGTTGTTCGGAGTCAATCTCGCAAAGAAGTTCTTCCTGTCTGGCAGTATCTCCTTCATCTTTGTAAAGTTTAGTAATTCTACCCTGAATTTTTGGGGATATATTTGTTTCTCTGCCTTCTATTCGTCCACTTAGGATAATAAGTCCTTCTGGAAATTTGGTTGTTTTTGTTATGACTATGTAAACTAAAGAAAAAATAAAAATCAAAATAACAAAAACTATTAAGAGTTTTTTGAGATTAATTTTCACTGTTTTTATTATATAGATTGTTTTTTCGGAAATTCAATCTGATTTGACATTTATAGAGTTTTTTCTGGCATCATAAAATATGATGAATATATTTGAAAAAATTGCTGAAGAAAAAATTCGTGAAGCAATGGAACAGGGGCTATTTGATGACCTTCCAAATAAAGGAAAGCCCCTGAAATTTGAAGACATGAGCTTTGTTCCTGAAGACTTAAGACTCGCATATAAAATCCTTAAAAATGCAGGATGCATACCTCCTGAGATGGAGATAAGAAAAGAGATAATAGACTTAAAAGATTTACTCAAAACAATAGATAACGATGAGGAGAGAATTAAAAAAATCAGAGAACTCAATTTTAAACTACTCAAATTCAATATAGGCAGAAAGCGTCCCTTTTATCTTGAGGATTTTCCAGAATACGAAGACAAAATACTTCAAAAATTTATCGGATAACGGAGAGGGAGGGATTCGAACCCTCGGTGAGGTTACCCCCACAGCGGTTTTCGAGACCGCCCCAATCGTCCACTCTGGCACCTCTCCAGAAAGTTTATAATAAATTATATCACCAAAAGCTGACTTATGGAAAAAGTTCTATTAGCAATGAGTGGAGGCATTGATTCATCCGTAGCAGCCTATTTACTGAGAGAAAAGGGAATGGCTGTGGAGGGAGTTTTTTTTATTCTCTTTGATGAACCTGCAAATATTGAACTCGCAAAGCAGACAGCTAATTTCCTCAATATAAAGCTTCATATAGAGGATTTAAGAGAAAAGTTTAAAGCTGATGTAATTACACCTTTTTTTGAAGGCTATAAAAAAGGAATTACACCAAATCCCTGTGTGATATGCAATAAAAAGATAAAATTTCCCCTGCTGAAATTCTTAGCAGAAAAAGTTAAGGCGAATTACATAGCAACAGGTCATTATGCAAGAATTGTAAGAATAAACAATATTCCCCTTTTAATGAAGGGAATTGACCCCAAAAAAGACCAGTCCTATTTTCTATATGGAATTGAAAGGACTTTGTTATCTCATATTATTTTTCCATTGGGAGAATACACGAAATATAAGATAAGAGAAATAGCAGAAAAAGTGGGGATTCCATCAAAGGTAGCAGAAGAAAGCACAGAGGTATGCTTCCTTAGAGATAAAAGGTACTACGAAAGTATCAGACCTACAAAAGGAGGTCCGATAATTGAAATGTCTACGGGAAAAATCATAGGGCAACACAGGGGGATTCATCTCTATACTATTGGGCAAAGAAAAAGATTAGGTATTGCCTCACCCCATCCTCTTTACGTTGTCAAGATAGAGCCTTCTGAAAATGCCGTTTATGTGGATTCTAAGGAAAAGGCTTTTATGAGAGAGTTTGTTGTAAATGAGCTTAACTGGCTTTGTGATATAGAAAAAGAAGAATTTAGCTGCCAAGTAAAAATTCGCTATGCAATGAATCCAGAAAAAGCTACAGTTACCCTAATTAATAAAGACAGAGCCAATGTTGTTTTTGAAAAACCTCAATTTGCACCTACCCCTGGTCAGAGTGCAGTTTTTTATAATGGGGATATTGTTTTAGGGGGAGGAGTAATTAAGGAGATAATGCAAGGTTTTTAAGGGCTTTTGTCTCATCAATTCCGAACATGATATTCATGTTTTGAACTGCCTGCCCTGAAGCCCCTTTTACAAGGTTATCTATCGCAGAGATAAGAATTATTCTTCCTGTTCTTTGATTAACAACAACGCCTATATAGCAGTAATTCGTGCCTCTTACATATTTTATAGCAGGAACCTGTCCCTCTGGCATAATTTTAATAAAGGGCTCATTTTGATAGGCTTCTTCCAATACTTCTATGGCTTCTTTGGTTGTGATATTTTTGTTTAATTTTCCGTAGATAGTTGATAAAATTCCTCTGTTTAATGGTAAAAGATGGGTGGTAAAATCTATTGTTATGTCTTTGCCAGAGGCAAAGCTTAACTCTTGTTCAATTTCAGGAGTGTGTCTGTGTTTTGCCACATTGTAAGCTCTAAAATCCTCATTTACTTCGCAGTAGCTTAAAGTTACCTCCGTTTTTCTCCCAGCCCCAGAAGTTCCAGATTTTGAATCCACCACTATTGTATCTAAGTTAATCAACTCTTTTTTCAAAAAAGGATAAAGGGGTAAAATTGCGCTTGTAGGATAACAGCCAGGATTGGCAATAAGTCTCGCTTTTTTTATTTTATCCCTGTATATTTCTGGCAATCCATATACTGCTTCTTTAAGGAGTTCAGAATAGGAATGGGGAGTTTTATACCATTGTTCATAAACCTTTGAATCTTTTATCCTAAAGTCAGCAGAAAGGTCTATGACTCTTTTGTTAGCCTCTACAAGTAATGCTCCTACTTCCTGAGATTTTCCATGAGGAAGAGCAAGAAAGTAAACGTCAGCTCTATCTTTTATTTTTTCAATATGAAGGTTTTCAAATTTAAGGTTCTTATAGATAAAAAAAGCAGGGAAAAGCTCTGAAACGCTTAACCCTGCTGATTTTTCACTTGTAACACCTACTATTTCAACTTCATCATGTCCTGCAAGAATTCTCAGGAGTTCACTTCCTGTATAACCACTTCCACCACATATGAAAGCTTTAAGCATTTTATCTCTTGGAGAACTGGAATCTCTTTCTTGCCTTTGGTTGACCGTATTTCTTTCTCTCTACCTCTCTTGGGTCTCTTGTAAGAAGTCCTTCCTTTTTAAGTTTTGGCTTGAGGTCTGGATTAAGATTAACAAGAGCTCTTGCAATGCCATGCCTTATAGCACCTGCTTGCCCACTCAAACCACCACCACTTACATTAACCACTACATCATATTTACCTGTTACACCAGCTACATGAAATGGTTGATAAAGAAGCATTCTTAATGTTTCTCTTGAAAAATACTCTTCAATTGGCTTGTTATTTACTGTAATTTTACCTGAGCCTGGTAATAAAATAACTCTGGCAACTGACCTTTTTCTTCTTCCTGTGGCTAAATTCTCAGACATTCCTATCACCTCAAACTTTAACTTAATTTAAGAGGTTCAGGTTTTTGAGCAATATGAGGATGTTCCGAACCTCTGTAAACTTTTAGTTTTTTTATCATTTTTCTACCCAATCTTGTTTTAGGAAGCATACCCCAGACAGCATCAACTATAACTTCTTCAGGTTCTTTTTCAAGTCTTTCCTTTAGAGTTTCTGCTTTCAAATTACCCATGTAACCGGTATGATGATAATAAATCTTATCGGTAAGTTTTTTCCCTGTTACTTTAATTTTTTCTGCATTGATAACCACTACAAAATCACCATTGTCTACATTTGGAGTGTAGGTTGGCTTATTTTTACCCATTAAAACCTTTGCAATTCTTGAGGCAAATCTTCCCAGCGTTTGCCCATTAGCATCAAAAATAAACCAACGTCTGTTTACTTCTTCCTTTTTTACAAAAACTGTCTTCATATTTATCCCTCTCTTCAGAAAAATTATTAACCAAGACTTAAAATTATAAATTACCTTAAAAAATATTTATTTGTCAAATTTAGAACTCTTTTGTCCTTGTTTCAAGGAAAATAGCTATCTATTTGTCTAAGCCGCAGACATATTCAATTATGGAATTGTTTCAATAAAAGCATATTTTGGTTCATGAAGAGGGATTAATATATCCGCCAGTTCCTTAGTTTTCAATAAGATATCATAGGCTTCATAGGAATTCACCAGAGTTCCAGGAGGTATTACCTCCATACCCATCCCGAGTATTTTAGGTGGTGGATTAAGATTTTCCTCAATTACACAAAATCCTGTTATTAATGCCTTACCTTTTTCAGTATCTATAAGAATGGACATTCCACCTGGAGTATGGGCGGGTGCTTGAATCATTTTTATTCCAGGAAGAATCTCTGCATCTTCTTTTAAAGCAATAATCTGCTCATTGTTTTCAACTTCTGATATAAAGTCTTCGTTATATCTAAAATCAAGAGCATGAGGATTATGAATTTGTTCTAATTCTTTTTCGTGAACATAAAATCTGGCATTAATGCACTTTGAGTCATTCTCACAATGGTCATTATGTAGATGGGTATGAAGCACAATGTCAATATCTTCAGGCTTTAAGCCATATTTTGCAAGCCCTTCTTCAAAGGTGTAAACTTTGCCAATAGCTTTTTCAATTTCAGTAGAACTTCTGGGCGCGAACTCTCCTGTATCAATCAAAATATTTTTATCGCCACCCTCTATATACCATGAAAATATAGGTATTACAAAAGGTTTTCCATAATCATGCTGATAAGTCATCATACCCTTATCAAATATCTTTGCACCCATAACAATTGGATGTATTTTATAAATCATGTTTTTATACTAAATAGTTTTGATAGAATTATGTCAAGCTATTTTATACCTCAAACGACCATTGAGCTTGTTAATCTGAATTGAGTTATTTTTAAAGTTTATTTTGTCTTTTATAAAAGTTTGAAACATAGCTTAACTTTTATATCGGTAATTTTAAATTGAAAGCTATCTGATTTGTGAGGTATAATTTTAATTTAAACTTCTGTGCAGAGCTTTATCTGCCAAAAATTGGAGGTGCTAATGAGGATTATCGTATGTATTAAACAAGTTCCAGATGTTACGGAAGTAAAAATTGATCCAAAAACAAATACCCTTATAAGAGAAGGCGTTCCAAGTATTATGAATCCCTATGATTTGCATGCTATTGAAGCCGCATTAGAGCTTAAAGAAGCCACAGCTGGTAAAGTCACAGCAATAACAATGGGACCTCCTCAGGCTGAAGAGGTGCTGAGAGAAGCAATATCTATGGGTGTTGATGATGCTATTTTACTTACAGATAGAAGATTTGCGGGAGCAGATACATGGGCAACTGCTTATACCCTTTCAATGGCAGCACGAAAAATTGGTTTTGATTTAATAATATGTGGCAAACAGGCAATTGACGGTGATACTGCTCAAGTAGGACCTGAAATGGCTGAATTTCTCAATATCCCTCATGTCTCTTATGTAAGAAAGATTCATAACGTCTCCTCTCAAGAAATGACCATTGAAAGACTTATGGATGACTGTTACGAAAAAATACAGGTCTGTTTACCAGCATTGATAACAGTAGTAAAAGAATTAAACAATCCCCGCCCACCCTCAATAAGAGGTAAAATGGCAGCTAAAAAAGCTGTAATCCCAAGATGGAATGCTGATGACATTAATGCAGAGGAAGAAAAAATCGGACTTAAAGGCTCTCCCACAATGGTTAAAAATATCTTTGCTCCACCACCGAGAGGTGAGAGAAGAATTTTAGAAGGTTCTCCTGAAGAACAAGTTGATATACTTCTCAAAGAACTAAGGAGGTTAGGATGCTTATAAAAATTAACATAGAAAAATGCACAGGTTGTGCAACATGTGTAAATGTATGTCCTTTCGGAGCAATAATAATTAAAGAAGATAAAGCTTTTATTACAGAAAGCTGTACACTTTGCGGTGCCTGTGTTGAGTCATGTTCTGAAGGAGCAATTATAGATGCAAGAGATAAAGAAGTTGAAAAGCCTAAGGATTTTAAAGGTGTCTGGATATTTGCTGAACAATCACAGGGCAAGATTGCATCTGTAGCTTATGAACTTCTTGGAATAGGAAGAAAGCTTGCTGATGAACTAAAATCAGAACTCTGTGCCGTGCTTTTCGGTAATTCAGATGAAGTCCAGGAACTTATTAAATGGGGAGCAGATAAAGTTTACTATGTTAACTCTCCAGACTATATATGTCTTGATGATGAACTTTATTCAAAAACACTTGTAAAACTTGTTAATGATTATAAACCAGAAATAATGCTTGCTGGTGCCACTGCTATAGGTCGTTCATTTATTCCAAGAGTTGCAGCAAAACTAAGAGTTGGCTTAACAGCAGACTGCACAGGGCTTGAAATTGACAAAGAAACAGGGAACTTGCTCCAGATTCGTCCTGCCTTTGGCGGAAATATTATGGCAACAATTGTTTCTCCTAATAGTCGTCCTCAAATAGCAACTGTAAGACCACGAGTCATGAAACGCGGTGAGTATAATCCAGAGCGTAAAGGAGAAATAATAGAAGTAGAGCCTTTGAAACCTTCTGGAAGGATTAAAATTCTTGAAAGAGTTGAAGACACTTCTTTTTGTAAAGTTAATCTTCAGGATGCAAAAGTCATTGTCTCAGGTGGTAGAGGTATCGGTGGTCCTGAAGGATTTAAAGCACTATGGGAGCTTGCAAATCTACTTGGTGGAACAGTTGGAGCATCTCGTGCAGCGGTTGATGAAGGATGGATACCCTATGCTCATCAGGTTGGGCAAACAGGAAAAACTGTCTGTCCAAAGCTTTATATTGCCTGCGGTATTTCAGGTGCTGTTCAACATCTTGTAGGAATGCAATCCTCTGATATAATCGTAGCAATCAATAAGGACCCAAATGCTCCTATATTCAATATTGCTACCTACGGAATAGTTGGTGATGTTAAAATTATCCTGCCACTTTTGATCAAAAAGATTCAGGAAGGAGTGTCACTGTGATAGCTTTTGTTTTTCCTGGACAGGGTTCACAGTATGTTGGAATGGGGAAGGAACTTATTTCAATAGCAAAAGACTTATTTGATAAAGCAAGTGAGTTTGCTGGATTTGATATTTACAAACTCTGCAATGAAGGACCGGCTGAAGAGTTACAAAAGACAGAAAATACTCAACCAGCAATTCTTACGGTTTCATATACTTTGTTAAGAGAAACATTAAGATTTGGTATCAATCCACAGTATGTAGCAGGGCATTCTCTTGGAGAATATACAGCAGCAGTTGCAGCAAATGTTTTAGATTTTGGTGACGCAGTAAAAATTGTAAGGCAGAGAGGCTTACTGATGGCACAAGCTCAACCTGAAGGCAAAGGAGCAATGGCGGCTGTTTTAGGACTTGACAATAATATTGTTAAAGAAATTTGTAAAAATGTTACCGCAGGATATGTTGATGTAGCAAATTTTAACTGTCCAGGACAGGTTGTTATCTCAGGTGAATCAGAAGCGGTTAAAAAGGCTTCTGAGGTAGCTAAACAAAAGGGTGCAAAGAGAGTAATCATGTTGGGAGTAAGCGTGCCAAGTCATTGTTTACTTATGAAGGAAGCTTCTGAGAAATTGAAAGAGTTTATTTCCCAATTTAAATTCAATGATGCAAAAATTCCAGTTGTCACCAATGTTGATGCAAAAGAAAAATCCGGTGCTTCAGAAATTGTTGATGCTCTTATAAAACAACTTTATAGCCCTGTTTACTGGCAGGACTCTGTAAAATATATGATTTCAAAGGGAGTTAATACCTTTATAGAGATTGGACCAGGAAAAGTTTTGGCAGGACTTATAAGAAGAATTGATGAGACTGTTAAAGTTTTCAACGTAGAAAATATGAATGATTTGGAAAAAATCTTGAACAATGTTGAATTATAATAATGCGGGAGGACTAAAATGAGAAAAAAATTAGGGATTGTAGGAGCTGGCAATGTTGGTGCAACTCTTGCACTTTTTGCTGTAAATAGCGGATTAGCAGATGTTGTTCTTTATGACATTGTTGAAGGAATGCCTCAGGGTAAAGCTCTTGATATCCTGCAAAATACTGCTGTAATTGGAATCAAGGCAAACATTTCAGGGACAAACAATCTTGATGACCTTGCAGGCTCTGATATTGTTGTAATTACTGCAGGGTTGGCAAGAAAACCCGGGATGAGAAGAAAAGACCTTCTCATGGCAAATGCTGAAATTGTTGGGAATATTGTAAATAAACTTGCTCCAATCTGTCCTGATACAAATTACATAGTTGTTACTAATCCGATGGATGTAATGGCTTATGTAACAATGGTAATATCAGGCACAAAAAGACAAAAAGTTCTTGGAATGGGAGGAATTCTTGATTCATCAAGATTCAAAACATTTATCTCAATGGAATTGGGAGTATCTCCTAAGGATATAGAAACAACTGTTCTTGGAGGACATGGACTTTACATGGTTCCACTTGTAAGATTTACCACTGTAAAAGGAATTCCTCTCTCAAAATGGCTTCCACAGGACAAGATTGAATCACTTGTTCACAGAACCCGTGAAGGTGGTGCTGAAATTGTTTCCCTTCTTAAAACAGGCTCAGCCTATTATGCTCCTGCTCAGTCCACATTTGAGATGGTCAAGGCTATATTACTTGATGAAAAAAGAATTTTGCCATGCTCAGTCTATCTTGATGGAGAATATGGTGCAAAAGATGTATTTAACGGAGTTCCTGTTGTGCTTGGCAAACAGGGACTTGAAAAAATAGTTGAGTTAGAGCTTACAGAAGAAGAAAAACAAGCCTTTGAAAACTCTACTGAAGAAGTGAAAAATATGATAAAAATTCTTAAAGAGGAGGGCAGAATATAATGGAAAAAACTCTTGTTATTATCAAGCCAGATGCTGTCAAGAAAAATCTTATTGGAGAAATAATCTCAAGATTTGAAAAAAACGGATTAAGGGTTGCAGCAGTTAAAAAAATAAAAATGACAAAAGAAGAGGCAAAAGGCTTTTATATTGTTCATAAAGATAGACCATTTTACGAATCCTTAACTGATTTTATGTCTGAAGGACCGATTGTTGTAATGGTCTTGGAAGGTGAAAATGCCATAACAAAAGTAAGAAAAATTATGGGAGCAACGAATCCTGCTCAGGCAGAAGAAGGGACAATTAGGAAAGATTTTGCAGAAAACATTGAAAGAAATGCTGTGCATGGTTCTGACTCCCAACAGTCAGCAGCCTATGAGATTCCCTATTTCTTTTCTACCTTAGAAATTCTTTAAAAAATTCGGGTCTCCTGAGAATAAGGGAGACCCTGTCAATTCCTTCAACGAATTGCTAAACCAGAAAGGCATGAATCCATAAATTGAAAGATACCTCAAAAATTCATATTTGAAGTTATCACTAAAAAAATCAAAATTCAACAATTGCTGCATTTTCTCAATGCTCCAGAAGGCAATCTCCTCAATCTCATTTTTATTGAAACTAAAAGGTCCTTCATGAACTGTGCAGTAAGTATAAACCAATTCACTTTCGTAATTGTTTGAATGAATATATGTATAAAGAAAATGAAGATTTTCTGAAACAATACCCAATTCTTCAAGCATTTCTCGTTTTGCTGCAGTGAGAATATCCTCTCCAGGCATTATATGCCCACCAACAGATGTATCCCATTTGCCTGGTGCAACATCTTTATGAGATGCCCTTTTTTGAAGAAGTAACTCGCCTTTTGAATTAAATACAAGCACATGAACTACTTTATGAAGCATTGATGGATTACCATGAATAATACTTCTTGGAGCTATAGATATAATTCTGCCGTCTCTATCAACAACTTCAAGAAATTCTTCCATCATGCTCCTTTTAAGGCATATCAATATTACAACATGCGAATATTTTACATATTGTTTGCATATTTTTCAATGTTTATTTTAAAAAATTTGAAATCGGGTGGCTGTTGAATCCACCCAATTTCTCCAACGTTATTCTGATAGATATTTTGTAGGCGCATCTTTCATAAATGTCTCTTCTGTCTCCTTAATTAATGGAGTTCTACCACTCAGGATACCTATCCATACTCTTACAGAATCTGCAACAATCAATACAACCATTACAATCATCACTGCAGAGATTACAGCAAGCAGATAGTTATTCTTCGGAAGATAATTATTTACAATATTTTGATAACCAGCAACAATCGTAGTCACAAGGAGAAATACCATAGGTACCATTGTTACCCAAATATATTTTGCTTTGCCCATCCTCAAAAGAAATGTTGTTGCTATTGCTAAAGCCATGCCTCCAAGAAGCTGGTTATTTACACCAAAAAGAGGCCAAATTGTGGATATTGTTCCTGTATAAAGGAGATATCCCCAACAAAATGTGAATATTCCACTTGTTGCAATTACTCCGGGCCACCATTTATAATCTCTAAGTTTTGGATAAAAAGCTCCACCTATTTCCTGCATAAGATATCTCCCAACTCTTGTGCCAGCATCAATAAGAGTAAGAATAAATAAAGCTTCAAACATGATTGCGAAATGATACCAGTAACTCATTAAATGCCTTAATCCACCAATTCTTGAGAAAATATCAGCCATACCAACTGCCAGAGAAACTGCACCACCGGGACGACCTGCAAGTTCTTCACCTACAAGTGCAGAAAGATATGGAAGGTCTTGAACCTGCATACCAAGTTTCTGAAACACAGCAGGCGGACTATTAATAGCAAAATAGTCTGCTGTAGGCAACACTGTTGCTGCTATTAATGCCATAAGTGCTACAAAACTTTCTGTAAGCATAGCACCATAGCCAATTGTTCTTATATCTTTTTCGTTTGATACCATCTTTGGTGTTGTTCCTGATGACACAAGAGAGTGAAAACCTGATATAGCACCACATGCAATTGTAATAAACATAAATGGCCAAACCTTACCTGGTATCACAGGACCTCCACCAGAAATAAACTGCGTTGCAGCAGGCATCTGAAGCACAGGATTAACAAGAATTACACCAATAGCAAGTAAAAACATCGTTCCGAATTTCATATATGAACTAAGATAGTCTCTTGGGACAAGAAGTAACCATACAGGTAAAACAGCTGCAAAAAAGCCATAAACAGGAATTAATACTGAAAGCTCTTTTTTACTGAATGTAAAATAAGGTGCAAGGGCTGATTCTTTAATGACAGGACCAAGAACAACGGCAAGAATAATAAGTGCTACACCAATAATACTACCTTCAACAATTTTACCAGGTCTTAACCATTTAAGATAAGCTCCTATGAAAATCGCTATTGGTATCGTTACACCAACCGTAAAAGCTCCCCATGGACTGTTAAAAAGTGCATTTACAACAGCAATAGAAGCGCCAGCAAGAACAATAATCAACAAAAACAAAGTTGCTACAAGAACAAGCCAGTAAGACACAGGTCCTATCTGAGCCTTGGCAACTTCAGCAAGAGATTTACCATTATGTCTTACAGATGCAAATAGAACAACCATATCATGTACAGCACCAGCAAGAACTCCTCCAATCAAAATCCATAGAAAACCAGGGAGATAACCAAACTGAGCTGCAAGGACAGGTCCTATTAACGGTCCTGCACCGGCTATTGCTGCAAAATGATGCCCAAAAATAAGCCATTTATTAGTTGGAACATAGTCTCGTCCATCATTAAGTCTCACTGCAGGAGTTGGACGATTAGGATCAAGGGCAAGAACTTTTGCAGCAATAAAGGCGCTGTAAAACCTGTAGGCAAGCACAAAAACGCACGCTGCTATGATTACCAGCACCAATGCATGCATAAAAATACACCTCCTTTTTTATTTTTGAGACTGTTCAAAAACTTGTAACCTATTGAAATTCAATAAATTACAAGCCCTAAAATTTTTCAATTACCTCCATCTGTCATTCCGAGGAGCGTTAGCGACGAGGAATCTCCTCTTTCCGATTTAAGGAGGAGACCCTTCGCTTACGCTCAGGGTGACCCTAAGGGTCAGATTCCTCGCACCCATTGAGGGTGCTCGGAATGACCTTCAGTAATTGAACAGCCTCTATTTTTATGAAATAATTCTATAGGCAAATGAAGCTATCAACAATAAAAAATTGATGAATAGAAATAATTTCGGGATGAACTGAATATATTTAGGTTGAATAGAAATTAACTGCTAAATTTTATTCCAAGAACTTCTTTGAGTTCTTTAATAATTGATTTGCTTACAGGGAGTTGGATTTTTTTGCCTTCAATCACAAGCCAGTATGTCCCTTTAAACCATGGTAATACTGCCTCAATTCTTTTTAAATTTACAATATAGCTTTTATGCACTCTCATAAATCCCTCTTCTTTGAGCCTCATTTCAAGCTCTGAAAGAGTTCCATCAAAATAATACTCATCTTTTAATGTAAAAATTTTTACTCCTCCTTCGTATGCCTCACAGTAAAGAATGTCCACATAAGGAATGAAACTGATAACACCTGCCTTTTGTTGAACAGGAAGTTTTTTAAAAACTTTTTTCTTTCCAAGAAACTGAGAAAGCTTATTTACAGCGTTATTCCATTCAGTCTGATTATTTTTAAGATTTTCTATTCTCATAATTGTTTTAGCAATTCTTTTTTCTTCAAAGGGTTTGAGAATATAATCAATTGCTCCAAGTTCAAAAGCTTCTATGGCATAATCATCATAAGCTGTTGCAAATACAATCAAAGGAGGTTCATTAAAAGTTGAAAGCATGTTTGCAATTTCAAGTCCTGACATATCAGGCATTTCAATATCAAGAAAAACTACATCTGATTTAACCTTTGAATATAAAAATATACAATCTTTTGCGCTACCAGCCTCTCCAATTATCTGGCATGTAGGAAAATGGGAAAGAATATATATTAATTCTTCCCTTGCATATGGTTCGTCATCAACTACTATGGCTGAAAACAACATCTTTTAGAATAGATTTTTTAGGGATTTTAAATGTCACCTTTGTGCCTAAATTGGGATAACTTTCTATATGAAGCATGCTTTCTTCTCCATAAAACTTTTTAAGTCTCTCATTTACAAGATATAATCCTAATCCAGAATCTTTTTTATCTGGCATTCTATTTGGATGAGTATTTATTCCTATACCATTGTCTTCAACTGAAATTACTGTGCTATCCTCATCATCCAGAATATTAATTAAAATCTCACCACCTTCAAGTTTGGGTTTTAATCCATGCTTTATAGCATTTTCCACAAGGGGTTGAATTGTAAATGGTGGTAAGGTTACATTAAGATCTACTGTGGGTTCTATATAATAATTAACTGTCAATTTATCCCTGTAACGAGCCTGTTCTATTGCAAGATATGATTCTACGTATGAAAGTTCCTCTCTCAACGGAATTTCTTTTTCTTTTTTTAAACTATATCTTAAAAATGTCGCCAAATTAAGAAGTAAATCCTTAGCTTTCAGAGAGTCAATTCTTATAAGAGATATAATTGTATTCAAAGCATTAAATATAAAATGTGGATGAATTTGTGCCTGAAGTGATTTCAACTCTGCCTCTGTCTTAAGTCTTGCAAGGGTTTCAAGTTCAACTATTTCAAGCTGAGTTGAAAATATATGAGCAAGTCCTCTCGCTACCTCAAGATTAACAGTGGTGATACTGTTTTCTCTGTCATGATAAAGTTTTAATGTGCCTATAACTTCGTCCCTTCTTTTCAGAGGAACAATAACCGCGGAGCTTAATTTACATTTGGAATTTCTACAGCCAATTTCTTCTTTTTTATTTGCAATCTGTATTTCCCCTAAACTAATCGCATTTAATGTTGCTTTAGTAAGTAAAGGATTTCCTGCATGATGATGGTCACTACCTATTCCAACATGGGCAAGTATTTTTTTCTTGTCAGTTATTGCCACAGCTGCTACACCAAGACTGTCCATTATAATTGTTGCAATCTTGTTTGCAGAGTATTCATTCAATCCTTGTCTTAAATGTGGTAAGATAAGATTGGTAATATTCAAAGTAGCTCTTGCCTGATTTGCTGCCACTCTTTCCTGATGTTCAACAGCGGATTTTATGATTAGCATAAATATTCCCACTCCTATAGAGTTGACTGTAATCATAGGTAAAGCTATAATTTTTACAAGCTCTAAAGCTTCTGAAAAAGGTTTTGAAAAAGTAAGAATAATAAGCATTTGAACAATTTCACCCACAAAACCTGCTAACCATGCAACATGCCATGGAATCAAACCTTTTTTCCAGTATCTGTAAACAACTCCTCCTAAAAAACCTTCAACAACCGCTGCTAAACCACAGGAAAAAGCTGTAAATCCTCCTATAAAATATCTGTGAATACCTGCTATCAATCCAGCTCCAGCACCTACAACAGGACCACCAAGCAGCCCTCCTACCATAACACCAACAACTCTTGAATTAGCAAGTGCTCCATGAATCTCCACTGCTCCAAAAGTTCCAAGAATGCCAAGACCGCCACAAACAAATGTAAGAATGAATTTATCTTTAATGGTAGGTTTTCTTGATAAAACTCTTCCAAATACAGGCATTCTTGAAACAATAAAAGCCACTGTAGCTATAATGCCAAGCCTTTGTGACAAAATTAACGTTAACTCAAGAATATCCATTTTTTTAAGTATAAAATAAATCTGAAATTGACAGCCACTGTTTCATTCATTATATTTTTTCATTAAAATTGAACCAATAAGAAAAAAGCAAAAACAGTAAAACACTATAACAAACAAGGAAACTATTGCCTCCATATCCAAAAAATTTTTCCTTATTAGAATGTTTGTATGTGTTAAAGGCATTACATAAATAATTGGTTTAAATATCATCGGAATTCTATCAATAGAAAAAAAAGTTCCGCTGAAAAAAGCCATTGGCATTATAAAAAAATTAGAATAGGTAGCAGTATCTTCATGTGATTTTGTTATCATTCCTGTTATCACACCAAGACTGGCAAACATAAAACAGTTTAAAAGTAAAGTTATGACAAAAATCAGAGTTATTGCAAAACTTGATGGAACTACGAAACCTACAGCAATTATAAGCAAAGATGCAAAAAGTCCCTTTACCATACCAGCCATAACCTCTCCTATCATTATTGAAGAAGGTTTTATCGGTGACTGAATATAAACCTGAAATGTCTTAAAATAGAGCCTGCTAAGATTGAGCGAGCTTGCAACCCAAGAATATGAATTATTCATTGAACTCATAGCAACAAGCCCTGGCAAGAGAAATGTTAAATAATCAATCCCTTCACTCAATCTTACTGTTCTTCCTAAACCAAGTCCGAATGTAACAAGATAAATAATCGGTGACATCATTGCTGAGAAAATATATCCTAATCTCAGCAGTTTTCGTTTAAACTGAAGCATCTCTTTGAGAAAAACAGGATACCAGCTTATCATTGTTCTTCCTTAATCTCCTTAATTCTTTCTCCTGTTAGCTTCACAAACACATCTTCAAGATTGGATTTTCTAATTATCACTCCATCACTTCTCTGTTTTGCAATTTCATATGCCTGTTCTCTACTATGACATATTTCACTAATTAACCTTCCCTCTTTATCTATAAACTCTACAACATATTCGCCAACATCTTTTTTAAGTTCTGCTGATGTCCCAAGAGCAATTAATTTTCCGTGAGACAGAATCCCTACTCTATCGCACAATGCCTCTGCTTCTTCAATGTAGTGTGTTGTAAGAAGGACTGTTCTACCCTCAGTCTTTATTTTTCTTATTATCTGCCAGAGTTCCCTTCTTATATGAGGGTCAAGTCCTATAGATGGCTCATCAAGAAACAATACCTTTGGTTCAGGCAACAAAGCTCTTGCAAGAAGGGTTCTTCTTTGAAGTCCTCCTGAAAGAGTTGATACAACAGAGTGCTTTTTCTCTGTAAGTTCCATAATCTTAAGTATTTCATCTATTTTCGTTTTCAAATCCCTGACTTTGTGAAGCATTCCATAAATTAAAAGATTTTCATATACCGTAAGCTCCCTTTCAAGATTGTTTTCCTGTGGCACAACTCCTATGATTTTTTTTATCTCAAAAGGGTTATTGATAACATCTACCTCATCAATAAAGCATGTTCCTTTATCAGGCTTTGTGAGAGTGGTGAGAATTTTTACAGTAGTAGTCTTACCTGCACCATTGGGTCCGAGAAGTCCAAATATTTCACCTTTTTTTATCTCAAAACTCAGTAAATCCAATGCCTTTACTTTTCCATAACTTTTTGAGATACTGTCAATCTTTATCATACTGCATCATGAAGTTTGGTTATTCTTGGTGCTCTTCCTTTAACTTCGCAGCATTCTGCAAGATGAGCATCGCTTATTTTAAGAAGTGTTCCCCTTTTTGAGCCATATCTGAATATCGTAATTCCTTTAAGCCCCTTTTTATAGGCAAGAAGAAATATTCTTGCGACATCTTCTTTTCTTGTTCTTTGAGAAAGATTGATTGTTTTTGATACAGCATTATCTGTATATTTCTGAAATGCTGCCTGCATCTGAATATGCTCTTCAGGAGTGATTTCAAGGGCTGTTTTAAAAAGTTTTTTTATTTTCAAAGGAACTTCTTTCATACTTCTAAGGTTCCCTTTTTGTCTGAGTTGATTTATAAAATTTTCACTGTAAAAGCCTTGTTTTTGTGCAATCTCTATAAGATATTTATTTATTATCTCAAACTCTGTATCAAGTATTCTCTGCTTGTAAGCAAGTAAAAAATATGGTTCTATTCCACTTGAACAGTCTGCAATTATTGATATTGTTCCTGTTGGAGCAATTGTTGTTGTGGTAGCATTTCTCATTGGGATACCTTTTTTCTCCCATACAGAACCTTTGAAATTAGGAAAAACACCTCTTTCTTGGACAAGTTCCTGAGATGCTTTGTGAGACTTTTCACTGATAAATTGCATGACTTGTTCAGCTAAGATAAAAGCTTTTTTATGATTATATGGGATTCCAAGCTCAACAAGGCAATCTGCCCAACCCATTATTCCAAGTCCTATTTTTCTGTTTCCTTTGTGCATTTTTTCAACTTCAGGTACAGGATAATGAGTAACATCAATTGCGTCATCAAGAAATCTCGTAGCTGTTTTTACATCATGCTCAAGTCTTTCAAAATCAATTTTACCTTCTTTAACATACTTTGATAAATTAAGTGAACCAAGAATGCATGCCTCATAGGGAAGTAGAGGCTGCTCTCCACAAGGATTTGTGCTATCTATCTGCCCAATATGAGGAGTTGGATTAGACCTGTTTATGGTATCTATAAAAATAACTCCTGGGTCCCCTGTTTCCCAGGCAGACTCAACAATTTCATCAAAAATATCTTTTGCTTTCACCTTTTTTACAACTTCTTTAGTTCGTGGATTTATCAACGGAAAATAATCATTTTTAAACAAAGCTTCCATAAATGAATCTGTAACAGCCACAGATATATTAAAGTTGCTAAGGCTTTCTATTCTTTTAATTCTTATAAATTCAAGAATATCAGGGTGATCAACTCTCAAAACTCCCATATTTGCTCCTCTTCTTGCTCCACCCTGCTTTATTATGTCTGAAGCCTTATCAAATATCTTCATAAATGACACAGGACCGCTTGCAACTCCACCTGTGGAACGAACAACATCACCCTTAGGCCTTAAACTGGAAAAATTAAATCCTGTTCCACCACCGCTTTGAAGAATTAATGCAGCATCCTTAAGTGTCTTAAAAATGGACTCTATTGAATCTTCTATGGGAAGGACAAAGCATGCAGCAAGCTGAGCTTTTGGTTTGCCTGCATTCATTAATGCAGGAGAATTAGGCAAAAATCTCAAGGAACTTATAAGTTCATGAAACTTTTCTTCCCACTCAAAAGAATTTTTTTTATAAATCTTTTCTGCCTGAGCAATATAACTTGAGACTCTCTGAAAAAGTTGTTCAGGATTTTCAATAGGTTCTCCTTTTTCATTTTTTAAGAGATACCTGATTTCAAGAACTGTTTTTGCTCTATCTGTAAAAATCATTTATTATAGTCTATCATATTAAGTTGCAACTTTAGGATATGAAAAATTAAAATTAAACATGAAAATTAAATGTCCTGTATGTGGAAAAGCTGTAGAATATGAAAACAATCCATGGAGACCTTTCTGTTCAAAAAACTGTAAAATTATTGACTTATGGAATTGGTTTCATGAGCACTATTCAATAAAAGTTGAGGAAGTTGATGAAAAAATAAATACAGAGGAGGGAAAAGATGATAAAAATAGCAGTATGTGGCGCAGCAGGAAGAATGGGCAGTAGAATAGTTGCACTTTCAAGGGATTACCCTGAATTAAAACTTACTGGAGCTATAGAATCAAAAACAAATCCTAAGATAGGCATAGACGCTGGAATAATAGCTGGCATAGGAGAAATAGGTGTAAGAATAGACGATAGATTAGAAAAAGCTATTGCCAATGCCGATGTAGTTATTAATTTCACATCTCCTGAAGCTACCTTAGAGCATCTGGAAATAGTTAAAAAATTCAAAAAATCAATGGTCATAGGAACAACTGGTTTTAGCAATGAACAGCTTTCTATTATTCAGAAAGCTTCAAAGAAAATTCCTATAGTCTTATCTCCTAATATGAGTATTGGAGTGAATCTTTTATTCAAAATCTTAAAAGATGTGGCAAAAGTTCTCGGAGACGACTATGATATTGAAATTGTTGAGGCGCATCACAGAATGAAAAAAGATGCACCAAGTGGAACTGCTATAAAAATGGCAAAAGTTATTGCTGAAGCATTGGATAGAAATTTTGACGACGTGGCTGTATATGCAAGGAAAGGAATTATCGGAGAAAGAACAAAAAAAGAAATTGGAATCCAGACCGTCAGAGCAGGAGATATTGTTGGTGAGCATACAGTTATTTTCGGAGGATTAGGAGAAAGGATTGAGATAATTCATAAAGCATCCAGCAGAGATACTTTCGCAAGAGGTGCTTTAAGAGCGGTTATATGGCTTTATGGAAAACCTGCAGGGTTTTATGACATGGGAGATGTTCTTGGAATTAAATAAAAGGGAGGGTTGTCCCCTCCCAAATTTAGCCTTCAACAATTGAAAACTCTTTCCACATGAACCAATTGCCTGTATCCTTAAGGAAATTATATGTTTCAGAAAAAATCTTGTGATGTTGTTCTTCCTCAAAAATTAATCTTTCAAAAAGCTTTTTTTCCTTTTCCGTATTAACTTCCTTCTGAACTTTTTTATAAAACTCTATCCCTGCCTTTTCCATCTCCATTGCAATTCTAAATGCTTCAAGGTCATCGCTCTGAGCTTTAATTCTTTCCATCATTTTGTCTTTCATATCTTCAAATATTGTTTTAACTGTTTTTATTGGATTAGCCTCTTTTATCGTAAGGTCAAGTCCTTTAATAACTTCTTCAATCATTTTTATATGATTCTTCTCATCCTCTGCGATGGTAAGAAACATTTTTTTGCCAACAGGATGGGAAATTTTTTCAGATGCTTCTGTGTAAAATTTTACAGCGTCTGTTTCCATCTTTAAGGCAATTTCAACGGATTTCATAATATCCTCCTAAATTACTCCTCTGGCTCAAACATATCTTTGGTAGCTCCACAAACTGGACAACTCCAACTATCCGGTAAATTTTCAAAGGCTGTTCCCGGAGCCACTCCATTGTCAGGATCACCCTGAGCAGGATCATAAACATAACCACATACACTACATTTGTACTTTTTCATAATATCCTCCCTCTTTAATTAAAATTAAATTAAAATTATTATAAATTATTTTGTCTCAATTTATCAAAAACCTTATCATGTTATAATATAGTTTATGAAACTCAAGATAATCATAATTACCGTAATTGTAATAATTGCTTTTGTTGCAGGTGCCGGTTTTGCATTATTCAGAGATATTCCTTCAATAAAAGATTTTGATAAAGTAAAAACTCCTCATGGAACAAAGGTTTATGCTGAAGATGGAACATTAATTGGAGAGTTTAAAATTCAAAAAGGCATTTATATTCCCATAAAACAAATACCAAAACATTTAATAGATGCGGTTATAGCAGTAGAAGACTCGCGTTTTTGGAAACACAAAGGAATTGACTATATCGGAATAGGCAGAGCTCTAATTACTGATGTTCTTCATATGCAACTTAAAGAAGGAGGAAGTACTATTACTCAGCAGCTTGCTAAAATAATGTTCCTTACTCCAGAAAAAACTATTTCAAGGAAAATTAAAGAAGCCTATTTAGCAATGAAAATAGAAAAAGAGCTTAGCAAAGAAAAAATACTTGAACTTTATCTTAATAACGTTTATTTTGGGCATGGAGCTTATGGAGTTGAAATGGCATCAAGAATTTATTTTGGTAAATCTATAACTCATATAACACTTCCAGAAGCAGCTTTACTTGCAGGCTTAATAAGAGCTCCTAATTCATACTCTCCTTATAATGATTTAGTTAAAGCAAAACAAAGACAGGAAACTGTTCTTGAAAGAATGGAAAAAGAAGAATTAATTACTCCCCAGGAAAGAAAAAGAGCTTCCTTACAGGCAATTCATTTAAGTTCATTAAGAATTTCCACTGAAAACTATAATTACTTTCTTGAATATGTAAGAAAACAGCTTGAAGAAACCTTTGATATAGAAAAAATTTATAAAGGCAACTTAAGAGTTTACACTACTCTTGATACCCATGCTCAGGTATCTGCGCAGAGAGCATTACAGGAAGGGCTCAGAGATGTTGACAAAAGAAATGGATGGAGAGGACCTGTTGGAAAAATATCAATTAAAAATGAAGAAAAAGAAGAAAAAGTATCTTTTACTCCATCACAAGGAGATATTGCAAAAGGAGTGGTTTTATCGGTAACACCTAATCAAGCAATTATCAAGGCAAGAGGGTTAAAAGGTAAATTAAATTTACAAGATGCTCAATGGGCAAATAAAGTTGTTGATTCTTCAGGTAAAGTTAAAACATTCAAGAATTTTAAGCTCTCTGATATTCTATCACCTGGCGATGTAATAATGGTGAGGGTTAAATCTGTTGGCAAAGAAATTTTATTCTCTCTTGAACAGGAGCCTGAAATAGAAGGAGCATTAGTTGCAGTAGATCCTCAAACAGGTTACATCAGAGCAATGGTTGGTGGATATAGTTTTCAAAGAGGAGAGTTCAACAGAGCAGTTTATGCCAAAAGACAACCAGGAAGTTCTTTTAAACCTTTTGTCTACGCCACAGCCATTGAAAAAGGATTTAAACCAGAGGATACCATACTTGATGAGCCAATTAGTTATAAAACAGGACTTAAAGAATGGTCACCATCAAACTACGATGGAGAATTCTGGGGAGAAATAACTTTAAGAAGAGCATTAGCTTTCTCAAGAAATGTTCCTACTGTAAGATTAGCTGAAATGCTGGGAGTTGATTCAATAATAAATCTTGCCAAAAGAGCTGGGATAACATCAGAAATGCCAGCAGACTTAACTATAGCGCTTGGTAGTCTGAGTGTATCACCATTGGAACTAACATCGGCATTTGCCATATTTGCAAATGGAGGTAAAAAAATAAAACCAATAGCAATAAAATATGTAACTGATGCTTCAGGGAAGATTTTGCTTCAAAATGAACCTGAACTTCAGAATGTAATTTCACCTGAGGTTGCTTATACAGTCACGGATATGCTTAAAGATGTTATTAGTTACGGTACAGGAGCAAGAGCAAACATCGGAAGGCCTGTAGCAGGAAAAACTGGAACAAGCAATGATTTTAAAGATGCCTGGTTCATTGGTTATACTCCTCAACTTGTCGCAGGAGTATGGGTTGGCTATGATGATATGAGAAAAAGTCTCGGACATGGAGAAGCAGGGGGAAGAGTATCTGCACCAATATGGGCACAGTTTATGAAAGAAGCTCTCTCAAATAAAGAACCTCAAGATTTTACTTTATCATCAGGCTCTGAAGAATCAAAAAATAATTTAAAAACTCCTGAATCATCTAAAAATCCTTCTAATCAGACGATTAATCCTATTGATAAAAGGAATTGAATATGAAAATACTGATTTTTGGCTTGGGTGCATTAGGAACAGTTTTTGCTACTTCACTAAAGGCATCAGGTGAAACTGTTTTTGGAATAACAAAAGATAAATACATCGGAAAAATTAGAAATAAAACATTAGAAATAAAAGGACTTTTCGGAGAAAAAAGAGCACAACTGGATAATATTTTTACAAGCTCTGAACAAATTCAAGATAGAGATTTAGACCTTATCATTGTTTCAGTTAAAGCCTACGATACTGAGATTGTTATAAATCAAATTAAACCCTTACTCGGGCAAAATACTCTTGTTTTACTTGCACAGAATGGGTATGGAAATTATGAAATAGCAAGCTCAGTTATAGGTAAAGAAAGAGTTATACTTTCAAGAATAATATTCGGTGCAAAAATAGTTGAACCTGCAATAGCTGAAGTAACTGTTTTTGCTGATGATATTGTCATTGGACAACCTGACAATATGATTCCAGAAAAAAAATTAAATGAAATTGCTGACATTTTCAACAAAGCAGGACTTCCTACAAGGGTATCTAAGGAGGTTTATGCAATACTTTGGGATAAAATTCTTTATAATTCAGCATTAAATCCCTTAGGAGCAATTCTTGAATGCAATTATGGTACACTTGCCAAACATGAAGAGACAAGAAAAATAATGAATAAAATAGTTGAAGAAATTTTCAATGTTGCAAAATTTAAGAAAATAAAACTTAACTGGGCAGATTATAAAGAATATCTTAATTACTTCTATGAGAAACTCGTTCCGCCAACAGCAAAACATTTTCCTTCAATGTATTATGATATAAAAAACGGTAAAAAAACAGAGATAGATGCATTCAACGGAGCAATTGTAAAACTTGCAAAGCAATGCAATTTATCCATACCTGTAAATGAAACAATTACAAACCTTGTAAAGGTAAAAGAAAATCTTATATAAAAATAAATAAATTTTCTTTCCATCAAGTATTTTTTTGTGATAGATTATTATATGATTGATTTTATTTTTAATCCATCCTCCATTGCTGTAGTTGGTGCTTCACAAGAAGAAAAAAAAGTGGGCAATGCTGTCCTTAAAAATCTTATTAATGGTTATACAGGCAAAATATATCCTGTAAATCCTGGAAGAACTGAAATACTTTCTCTGCCCTGCTACCCTTCTGTATCAGCAATACCTGACAGAGTAGACCTCGCTATAATAGTAATTCCAGCTAAAGCTGTTGCAGACTCTTTAAAAGATTGTGCGAAAGCAGGAGTAAAAGGTGTTGTTGTTATTACAGCAGGTTTCAAAGAAGTCGGTGGAGACGGGGTTGCAAGAGAAAAAGAAATTGTAGAGATTGTAAGAAGTGCAGGGATAAAAATGGTTGGACCAAACTGTCTTGGTGTTATGAATACAAAAAACAAGATGAATGCTTCTTTTGCTGCTGAGTTGCCTCCTGAAGGAAGAGTTGCTTTCTTTTCTCAATCAGGAGCTTTAGGTGTTGCAATCATAGACTGGGCAATAGAGAACAACTTTGGTTTTTCAAAATTTGTAAGCTTCGGAAATAAAGCTGACTTAAATGAAACAGATTTCCTTGAATACTTTGCAAAAGACCCAGACACTGATGTAATTCTGGGATATATTGAAGATGTTATAGATGGCAAAAGATTTATTGAAATAGCTAAAGAAGTTACAAAAATAAAACCTGTAATATTAATCAAATCTGGTGCAACAGAAGCAGGTGCAAGAGCTGCCTCTTCACATACAGGCGCACTTGCAGGGTCTGATAGAGCTTTTACAGAAGCTTTTAGAAAAACAGGAATAATCAGAACTTCGGGTATTCAGGAACTTTTTGATACAGCAGAGATGTTTATTTCAAAAAAAACCCCAAAGGGCAGAAAACTTCTCATTATTACAAATGCTGGTGGTCCTGGAATTATTGCAGCGGATACAGCAGATAGACTCGGGATAAAACTTGATCCAATGACCAGAACATCAATAGATACAATAGCTGAAAAACTTCCTTCAACTGCTTCTCTTTATAATCCTGTTGATATAATTGGAGATGCTACCTCAGAAAGGTATAAAATTGTTCTTGATCAAGCTATAAAAGATAATTCTGTAGAAGGAATCTGTGTAATTCTTACTCCTCAGGCAGTAACAGACGTTGATAACATTGCAGATGTTGTAATTTCTTCAGCAAATAATACAGATAAACCTGTTTTTGCAACCTTTATTGGTGGGCAGAGAGTAAGAAATGCGATAAATAAACTTAAAGGGTTCAGAATTCCATGTTTTACTGACCCTTCTATTGCAATTCATGCCTATAGAAAACTTGTTGATTTTGTCCAACTTAAAAGCAAAGAAATATCCGACGAACTTCAGATAAAAATACCTGAACAAAATATTGAAGAAGTGAAACAGATTATTCAAAGTTTGCAATCCCAGGGAGTTTCAGAAATTGGTGGAGAAGAGGCAATGCAAATACTCTCTCTTTATGGTTTTTCTTTCCCAGAAAGAGCATTGGCAAAAACACCAATGGAAGCTGTGGCAATTGCAGAAAGAATTGGCTATCCAGTAGTCATGAAGGTTTCATCACCTCATATTCTTCATAAAACAGATGTTGGTGGAGTTAAGCTCAATCTTAACAATGATAAAGCTGTTTACAATGCTTTTGTAGAAATAACAACAAATGTCAAAAGAGTTATGCCAGATGCATACATAGAAGGTATAATGATTTATGAAATGGTTACAGGTGGCAAAGAAGTTATTTTTGGCGTAAGTTATGATAGAACATTTGGACACATGATTATGTTTGGACTGGGAGGAATTTATGTGGAAGTTCTGAAAGATGTTTCTTTCAGAATAGTTCCTGTATCAGAACAGGAAGCACTTGAAATGATAACTGAAATTAAAGGCAGCAAAATACTTGATGGAGTAAGAGGTGAAAAACCTTACGATAAAACTGATATAGCTAACTGTATAAGAAAACTTTCCAAGTTGGTTACGGATTTCCCTATAATTAAAGAGATTGACATTAATCCTTATATGGTATTCAATAATGGTGGGATAGGACTTGATGCAAGAATAATAATTTAGTAGCAAAAACAGGGAGGACAAACATGATACCCATTTTTATAATATCAAATCGAGCCTTTACAGGAAAAAACTTTTTTGCTTTAGGACTATCTCTCACTCTTCAAGAACGAGGTTATAAAACAGGTTATATAAGACCGCTCGGAAGAATTCCTTTAAAAAAAGGTGAAGAAATATTTGATGAAGAAGCTGTTTTTATAAAGGAGTTATTAGGACTTGAAGAACCATTAAGTGTTATATCTCCTTTTGTTTTTACTTATGAAACACAGTATAAACTTCTTGAAGGCACTGATTTAAAAATAAAAGAAAAAGTTATTAACTCCTTTTCACAGCAAAGTAATAAAGATTTTGTAATAGTTGTCGGACCTAACAACATATTTGAAGGCTTTACACTTGGAATTGATGTTATAAGTTTACTACAGGAGACAAATGGGAAGGTTATAGCCATTCAACACTGGGATAGCGAACTTGCAATGGATGACATATTCGGTATAAGACAGTTAAGCAGTGAAAAATTTATAGGTGCAGTTATAAATAAAGTTCCTCCTGAACAGTTTCATCATGTTAAAGAAAAGGTAGTTCCATTTATTGAAGGAAGGGGAATAAAAGTCTTGGGAGTTTTCAAAAAAGATAAATTTCTGGAAGCTGTTACAGTAAGAAGACTTATGGAAGCAGTAAATGGCGGGCTTGTCTGCTGCGAAGATAAACTTGATGAATTTGTTGACAATCTATCCATCGGAGCAATGGACCCTGAAACAGCACTTTCCTATTTCTTAAGAATTCCAAACAAAGCGGTTATAACAGGCATCCACAGAACAGATATCCAGATAGTTGCAATGGAAACTTCCACAAAGTGTTTAATACTTACCGGCGGAATGCATGTTAATGAAACTGTAACAGGAATTGCTAAAGCGAAAGGTATCCCAATTATTGTTACTGGTATGGATACATTTACAGCGGTTGACAAAATGGAAAAACTTATGGGCAAGGCTGTTATAAGAGAAAAAGACAAAGCGCTAAAAGCAAAAGAAGTTGTTAGCACTGCATTTGATATAGAAGAGTTTCTGAGAAGAACTAAATGAATGATATAGAACAAACACTTCTTGAAAAGGCAAATATCCTTGTTGAGGCACTTCCGTATATAAGAAAATTCTATGGGAAAACTTTTGTAATAAAGTACGGAGGCGCCGCTCAAAAAGACCCTTTTCTTAAAGATGCTTTCGCTCAGGATATTGTTTTGCTCAATTTTATAGGCATAAAACCTATTGTTGTACATGGAGGAGGACCAAAAATTACAGAATTTATGAAAAAACTTGATAAAGAGCCTCAGTTTATTCATGGGCACAGGGTAACTGATAAAGAAACCATGGAAATTGTTGAGATGGTTCTTGGTGGAGTAATAAACAAAGAAATTGTTCAACTTATTAATTCTCATGGTGGAAAAGCTGTTGGACTTACAGGAAAAGATGGAAATCTTCTAAAAACAAAGAAAAAATATTTAAAAATCAATAATGAAGAAACAGATATCGGATTTGTTGGTGAAATAGAAGAAGTCTGTGTGGATGTGTTGGAGAGTTTGCAGGATAAAGGCTTTATTCCTGTTGTTGCACCTATAGGCTTTGACAAAAAAGGTCAAAGTTATAACATAAATGCTGATACAGTAGCCTCTGCAATTGCTGTAGCAGTAAAAGCTGAAAAACTTATACTTCTTACTGATGTTAAAGGAATAACCGATGAAAACAACAATCATATTCCTACTCTTAAAAATGAGGAAGCTTTAAAATTGATAGAACAACAAATTATTAGCGGAGGAATGATTCCCAAGGTTTATGCCTGTCTTAATGCACTTAAAGGAGATGTCAGAAAAACTCACATAATAGATGGAAGGATTCCTCATAGTTTACTTCTTGAAATTTTTACTCAAAAAGGTATTGGCACTGAACTAATTTTCTAATGAGTCAAATAAGACTTTGTGTTCAACACTGTGAATTTTTTCCGGGAAAAATTTTAGAACTTTCAAATGAAGACAGAAAATATCTTTTCAATGTTTTAAGATGTCATCCAGGAGATACACTCTCAATTTTTAATGGTAAAGGAAAAAGCTTTCATGCAAAAATAGTTGACTTAAAAACTATAGAGATTCTTCAGGAAGAAGAACTTCATACAGAAGATGTATTTTCAATAATTTTATGTCAAGCTCTACTTAAAGGTGAAAAAATGGATATGATTATAGAAAAAGCAACAGAGCTTGGTGTAAAAAAAATTATCCCATTTGTTAGTGACAGATGTATTGTAAGACATACTCGTAAAATTGAAAGATGGGAAAAAATTGCTAAAGAAGCTTCAGAACAATCACATAGGAGCATCGTTCCTGAGATAAACAATGTTATTAATTTCTCTGAATTGATTAAAACCATAGACAATGGAATTCTTTTCTGGGAAAAGGCTACATCACCTTTAATTCAAACAATATCTGAAGTAAATCATGATAAAAACATATTTTTATTGATAGGACCCGAGGGAGGATTCAGTCAGGAAGAAGTAAGCCAGGCAGAGAAAATGAATATAAAAACAGCTTCTTTAGGCAAAAGAATTTTAAAAGCTGAAACAGCTTCTATAGTTTCAGTTGCATTAGTGAGTTTTTTGCTTCAATGGAAATTGTGATTTTCGAATCTAAATAAATTATGATATAATTAAAATAATGGATTCAAAAGAAAAGGCTTTAAAAACAGCAGAATTCCTTCATGACAAAAAGGCGCAGGATATAAAAATTCTTGAGCTGAAAGAGCTTACCATAATAACTGATTACTTTGTAATCTGTTCTGCTGAAAGCACAACCCAAGTGAAAGCACTGGCAGAATATTTACAAGAAATAATGCAACAGGAAGGGTATAAGCTTTACGGAATAGAAGGTTTTTCACATGCTCACTGGGTTTTAATGGATTATGGTGATGTGATTGTTCATATATTTCTTGAAGAAACAAGACGCTACTATGACCTTGAAAGATTATGGCTTGATGCACCAAGAATTCAAATTGAAAAGATTACCTCAGATAAAAGCCGTGCAGTGTATAGATAAAATGTCCTGTTATTGTAAGAGTATTTTTCTGCCAGTCATCAGGTAATGGCCAGAATGGTTCAGCATCTTTTAGTGCTTTAATTGCTGCATCATCAAGCATTCTGTAGCCAGATGTTCTCAAAAGTTCTACAGAAACGAGTTTGCCTTTTTTATCAATTGTAAATCTCAAATAAAGGTCACCATATATACCTCTCTGAGCAGCCTGAGGAGGATACTGCCAGACTCTTTCTATTTTCTCCTTAAGTCTTTCAAGGTATCCCCAATCATTGAATTCTTTTGCAGAAAAACTTAAACCGCGTGATGTTTCTAACTCTTGCTTCTCCTTAGATTTCCTTGAAAGTCTGGCAATTACATCTTTATCAAAAATATTAGGAGACTGCTTAGGAGTTAACTCTGTAAAATGTTTCTCTGTTTTTAAATTCCCTGTAGAAGCAGTTTCTTTCTGTTTTTCTTCTTTCTGCCCTTGATTTCCTTTTGGAATAGCACTTAAATATTTTGGTTGTTTTGATTCTCTTATAGGAGGAAGTTTTTCTAATGTCTTAGGTGGGGTAGCTTTGGCAGAAGGTGGTATTTTAGGCACCTGCGGAGACAAAGGTACAATTATAACTGAAACAGGTTCTGAAGGCTGTTGAGACTTAAAATAATCCTGTAAAAGCAGTATAAAAATAAATAGTAAAATATGGAAAATAAAAGAATAAATTAAAGCTTTCTTCACAATTTTATTTTATCTTAAATGTAGTGATTCTTGAAATAAGACTTCCAAAAGCTTTTAAATAAAGAGGAATAAGTTTACGACCATGTTCTTTCCTCAGCCATAAAGCCATCGCAAGTTCCTGAATAGCAGGATTTCTATGAATATTAAGCCAGTTGTCTATTCTTTCATCATTGCCAAACATGTAATCCTGAAATTTTTTCATTATGCTAAATTGCTTTAGAAAATTTTCATCCCATAATCTTTTGTAAAGATTTAAATCTTTTTGCACTATTGCTTCAGAGGCAAATTGAGCAGATTTCATAGAATAATATATCCCTTCAAATGAAATAGGCATTACAGTTCCAAGAGCATCACCGCAAAAAATAACATTTTCTTTAAAAAAACTCCTTCTACTCCATTTTGGTATTTTATAAGCTCTTAACTTGAAAGAATTAATATTTAACTTATCTGCAAACCTTTTTTCAACAAAGTTACTAATAAGAGTTCTTAGTTTTTTAATATCTTCTGCTCCTGTTCCCACTGAAAAATAGTTAAAACCAGGAAAAACCCAAGAATAAAAAAATGAAGCATGAGAATTACCAAACCAGAATTCGCATGTATCTTTTGTATCTATAAAGTTTTCAGGGATATGTAGACTAACTGTCCAGTAGTATTCAGGTTTTGACCACCCTTTAATAGAGCATACTCTTGAGTTAACTCCATCAGCAGCAATGATATATTTAGAATAAATTTCCAGAACTTCACCAGTTTTTTTTCTAACTGTTAACTCACTATTTTCTATATTTATTAGTTCTGCCTCAATAATTTTTACTCCGCTTTTCTCAGCTAACTTTCTCATAAATGAATCAAAGCTCTGACGATTAAAAATCAGTATTTCTCCACCTTGGAGTGAAACCTCTATTGGTTCTGAAAAAGGAGGGAATATTTTCACCTTTGTTACTATGTTAAAAGGTATCTGATTCCGAAGTTTATTTAAAATATTAAATTCTTTCAGCCCCGCGGACGGAATCCCTCCTCCACAGGGCTTATTAAATGTAAGGTCTTTTTCAATTAAAACTGTTTCTATTCCCTTTTCTGCAAGTAATCTTGCAGCGGTGCTACCAGCGGGTCCGCCACCAACAACTAAAACTTCACACTGCATTCTTACTATTTTTTAGTTACAACAAGAACAGGACAAGGAGCATTTCTTATAACTCTTTGTGTTGTGCTTCCAACAAAAAATCTTTCTACTCCACTTCTTGGAAGCGTTCCAATAATAATCAAATCAACACTATTTTCTTTAGCAAACTTTATAATTTCCTCATAAGGAATTCCTCTTAAAACAGCTGTTTCAACATTTTTGAAATCTTCACGAATATCAATACCAAAAGAATCAAGATTTCTTTTGGCATGAGATTCTAAGTCCTTATAAAGTTCGGTTATTGACGGACGAGGAATATGAAGATTTGATGCTTTTTCAATATCATAGATAACATGAAGAAGATATAATTTTGCATTAAACATTTTCGCAAAATCTACAGCATAAGAAAGAGCGTACAAAGACTCATCTGAAAAATCTGTTGGTAAAAGAATCTTCTGAAATTTCATAACACCCTCCTAATTTTTAATGTTTTTTAAGTATATCAATCTCATACCCTCAATTACAAGATATTTATTCAATAAATGTTTTTTATGCATGTATTTTGATAGTAACTGAGAATATCCACCTGTTAAAAGAATTATAAGGTCACGGTTTATTTTTTTCTCAATTTCGCTTATTATTCCTTCAACTGCATAAATTGTTCCTAAAACTATTCCACTTAGAATTGCTGAATGAGTATCTTTGCCAAGTACTTCAACATCCTTATTTAAATCAATCAGTGGCAAACTTGATGTTTTTTCATTAAGAGCATAATTCATTGTGCCTATTCCTGGCATTATTGCTCCACCAACAATCTCTTTTTCACTGGTAACGACTGTGATTGTAGTAGCTGTTCCAGCATCTACAACCGCGATATTTTCTTTGAATAATTCATAGGCAGCCACAGAAGCAACAAGTCTGTCAACTCCAAAACTTTCTGGTTTATTAAGATTAAGCTTTAATCCTGAAGGAGTTTTGTAATCTATAACAATTGTTCTATGAGAGATATTTGTAAAAAAATCCAGAAATTTCTCTGTAATTTCAGGTACAACAGAACATATTATACAGTCAAAATTATAATTATCACTGAGAAATGGACAATTAAGGAGTTTCTGATTATCAGTCCAGCTTGATACTTCCTGTGTATCAAATGAAACAATTCTAAAATCAGATTGATAGGGATCTTTGAAAAAAGCAAGATTAATAGTGGAATTTCCTATTTTAACAGCAACAAGCATTATTTTGCTCGGAGTAAAGTAACATCCCCTGCGCAGATTTTTTCATATGTTCCGTCAGTTAGCTTTACAATTAGCCTACCTTCCTCATCTATAGCTTCAGCTGTAGCAATAAGCTCTCTGTCAGATAAAACAATTTTAACTTGCCTTCCTATGGTGCCACTCAACTGCATCCATCGGTCAATAATTGTTTTTCTCTGCCTCTTTTCAAGTAATTGATACCACTTATCAAATTCTTTGATTATTTCCACAGCAAGAAGACTTCTTGAAAAATCTTCTCCTTTACATATCTTAAGAGAAGAGGCTATTTCTTTAATCTCTTCTGGCATATCTTCTTCTGTCATATTTACATTAATACCAATGCCTACTACGGCAGACTTTATTTTTTCTCCTTCAATCTTCATTTCTGTAAGAATTCCACCAACTTTTTTATCATCCACAAGCATATCATTAGGCCATTTAATCAATACAGGCACATCTGCATATCTTCTCAAAGCTGTTGTGCATGCTACAACACTGGTTAAAGTAAGTAATGTAGCATATTTTGGAGGAATAGTCGGTTTTATACCAATGCTCATGTAAAGATTTTTCCCTGAAGGCGAAATCCATTTTCTGCCCAATCTGCCTTTGCCTTTTATTTGTCTATCTGCTACAACAACTGTTCCTGAGGGATATCCCTGTTTTAAAAGTTCATTTGCCTTGCTGTTAGTTGATTCAACCTCATCATAAGCTACAATTTCTTTACCAATTTCCTGAATTTTTGAAGACAATAACTTTTTTAACTCTTCTCCTGTAAATTCCATAGTTTACCTCTCTGGTTGAAGTATTATAACATCTATTTTGCCCTTGAGTTTTTCAGCAAAATACTGAGCATCCTTTTCAGAACCAACAATGCTTCCATAATGCATTGGAATTGCTATCTTAGGATTAATATCCAACGCAGCCTGAACCGCTTCTTCAGCAGTCATTACATAAGTTCCTGAAACTGGAAGCAAAGCAATATCAATATCTTTAAAAGACTTCATTTCTGGAATATAATCAGTGTCTCCTGCAATATAAATTCTTTTCCCCATTACTTTGAAAATATATCCAACCCAACCTTTCTCCTTTGGATGAAACTTTTTGTTCAAATTATAAGATGGAACAACCTCTATCTCCACACCTTCTATATTAATTTTATCTCCTGGTTTAACAATAACTTCTTTTGCCTTAATCTTGCCTGAACAATCCTTTGGAAGAACAATAACTGTGTGAGGAGCTAAAAGTTTTTTTATATCATCAGGACTGAAATGGTCATAATGCTCATGAGTAACAAGAATAATATCAGCCTTATCAGGCTTTTTAATTTGAAAGGGATCCGTATAGATAACTTTTTCTCCTGTAATTTTAAAGCTGTCATGCCCAAACCATTTAATATTTTCTAACATAATACACCTCCGGAAAGGTATTTGATATATAATACTAAATTTTAAGCACAGATAACAATTTGACTTTTTTCAAGGATTTCTATTAGATTAAAATTTATCGGGGCGTAGCGCAGCTTGGATAGCGCACCTGCCTTGGGAGCAGGGGGTCGGTGGTTCAAATCCACTCGCCCCGATAAGTATTTTCAAGGGGTTACAGAGTTTCACTCCTGTGTAAGAGTCTCCAACGATAATAAGTGGACTAATTTTGTGCTATCTGCAAATGTCAGCTACAGATTTACCGCATTTAATTCCTTCCAAAACTATTGCCACTTTTTCTTCTGCGGTCTGTTTGATACTTTCGGACTTCGTCCCCAGGAAAATGCTTTGCATTGTTTTGTTTTATTTATACTGCCCCTATAAAATTTTTTCTTCCTGCTTATGCAGAAAGTTTAACCTCTACTAATTGACCGTGTCCACTCTCTATTGAATAAGGTTTATTCTTTTATTTTTTCAACTTTCAATTGAAAAAATTTATGTTAATCATTATACTTGAGGGAAAAGGAGAAACTTGAGGTTAAAGTGATAGAAAGGAAAATTTTTTTATTTTCAACTCTTTTCTTTTTACTAATCGCTTTTTATTGCAACTCGTCAGCTCAATCACCCATTGAAGAAAAAAACAAATTTAATCTTTTCGCTCAAGAAACAATAGATTTTAATGAACTCATGCAAAAATATAAGGAATCTATAATTACTATTGATGAAGCTAATATAAAAACTGAAGAAATTTTAGGAATTCCCGTTATTACATCAAGACCTGCCGACACCCCGGAGAAGGAAATTAAGAGGCGGAGAGATATATTAAATATGCAGTATGGACAGGCAAAACAAAGGTTTGAAGATTTAGAAAACCAGGAAGAAGAACCTCAAATCGTAGAAGCTATTCCAGTTGAAGGTTATATAGTAATTAACGGAGGAGAAAAAAGGTTTTATGACAGTAGTCATATAGAAAAAGAACTATTTTACCGAATTAAAGAGACCTTTGTAGGTAATATATTAGTTGTTCGCAAATATAATACTTATAAAAAAGAGTTTGAGAAAAATAAAGAATATGAACTTGATAGCCTTTCAACAAACATAAAAGTGGAGAATTTTTATGGAAAAACCTGTATAAAATGGAGTTATTTTGTGCCAAAATTTTGCACAAGATATGCAAATTTTATTCACTACGAAATCAATAAAGGAGAAATTTATCCTAATTTCTACTCGGGAGTGGTGGGCATAGATCAATTAGAGAAAGACCAATTAGAGATAGTAGCCAATACTCCAGAAATAATATTCTATACAAAAGATGGACTTCATTATTCAGACTCTACCAAAGTAGGTTGCACAAGTGGAAGGTGGAAATTAACTAATCATGAACTTGAAAAATTATTAAACATAGGTAGCTTTAAAATAACTAAAAATATTGGAAATGTTGACAAATCGTCAAGCTGCATAACTGGTTCCACCATCACTCTGTATCTCAAAGTCAAAAAGGATGAACCTGAAAAATGCAAAGAACCCAAAAGCGTTAATATAGAAATATTATCACCTTCAGAGGGGGAAAGGTATATTTTTACAGAACAAAATCCAGGAACTCTTACTCTTGAACTTAGAGCAAAAACTACTCCTGTTAAATATGAAGAATCAATAGAGTGGGAAATTCCTGAGATGGAAGGCTCACATAAGGTATTTCAACCATCTTCGGGTTTGTCCAAACCAAAAGGTCCGACTGTAAAGGTAACATATAACGGATTACCAACACACAGTGAATCCTTCGGTAAACAGAAAGTTAAAGCTCGTCTGAATATTGAAGGATGCTCACTTGAGAAGACAAGGGAGATTCTAATTTTTTATCCTCGTGACGAAAAAAACAATCCTCAAGGCAGATATCCCAACTGGTTTTATTACTGGAAGCAGACTCCTGCAGCAATGCCCTTTGGACAAAATGTGAGATTGGCATTTCATTGTGATAGTATTCCAATTGATAAATGCGTTTGTTTGCATGGAGGAGTGGTAGGACAATATAATCCCTATTACTCTGAGCATAAAACAATAAATGTCTGCGATTTAAATAAAAATCTTGAACCTCAAGACCGGCAGAATTTTATTATTAGATTACCAGCGATAAAACTATCAATTTCATCAACTTTAACCAGTAGAAATTTTCTCACATATACTCACATAGATACTTTTTCAGTGATAATCATGCATGAGTTTACCCATTTCAACAATGCACTAACTTTCTGGACAGATGGATACAATCCCGAAAAGGACAAAGATGGAGATACTCTACCTGACCATATTGAAGCTGAACTGGGACTTAATCCTGAGGAGAAACTTTCTCATTGGAAAGATACTCTCCAAGGAACTGACGATGAAGAACTTTTAACTCTTGAAGCCACCTATGACTATCCTTCTGGTAAGTTTGATAAATATGACTGGGGAAAACCAGGAAAAAACTGGAAATAAAATGCCCTCGTTTCCTTTTTTGAATCACAAGCCTGATTTTCAGACCAAAATCCCTGACAGACTAATGCCTACTTTTTTGTTGATTCAAAGCAGCAATTTATACACAAAAAAGTGATATAATATGTGTATAAAATTAAAGGAGGTTTAATTATGCGTAGAACCAATATTGAATTAGACGAAGACATTTTAAAAGAAGCGATGGAATTAACAAAGATTAAAACTAAAAAAGATGTGGTTAATTTTGCAATCAGTGAACTCGTAAAAAAACTCAAGAGAAAAAAAATACTTGAACTTGAAGGTAAAGTCCAATGGGAAGGGAATCTTGATGAAATGAGAAAGGGGAGATTTTGCTAATTGTAGATACAAGTGTCTGGATTGATTTTCTTCGTGGAGAAAAAACAAAAGCCTGTGAAACCCTGCGTGAACTTATTAATTCTGAAGAAGAGATTTATATTACAGAAATAATACTGACTGAAATTCTTCAAGGCATTAAAGATGATAAACTTTACAATCTTATAAAGGAATATCTCCTTTATTTCCCAGTATTGAAACCAAAAGGAATAGAAACCTATATTAGAGCATCAGAGATTTTTAGAAATTGTAAGAAAAAGGGTAAAACAGTAAGAAAAACCATAGATTGCATTATTGCCTCTATAGCTATTGAAAATAGAGCTACAATTATTCATAAAGATCATGATTATGAAACAATTAGAGAATTCTCTGAACTTAAAACTATAAATATGGGAAATTTTTGTTAAACATCGCTGTAAAAAATGTTAAATCAAAGTTCCACCCTCTTGAACTTTAAAAAAATTTTTTGATATTATTTTAAATGTTTCAAATTACTAAATCCGATCCAATTCGGTATTCAAATAAAAATCTATTACCCCCCCCCGAAAAAATCTAAATAAATCAAATAGTTATATTCATGATGTTTTTATATTTACCATTGCTATACGTTTTTTCATAGTTGTTCAATTATTAACTATCATTCCAAAGGGTCTTAACAACTCCGAAAAATCTACCCTGCGAGAATTACTAAAGCAAAGCCGAAAGGTTTCCTGCTCATCATTAAAGGATGAGATTCCTCACTTTGTTTGGAATGACAAAAAAAGGTGTAAGAATAACAGAAAGAGAGGTTGGAATGACAGTCCTATTATGTCAATCTGAGCTTAAGGAAGAGTCTCCTCCTTTTAGCGGAGGAGATTCCTTGTTTGCGGCTTGCAATAACAGAAAAAAGGCGAACAATGGCAAATGAAGGTAAATGAAAAATATTCTGAGTTGTAATTCTTTGATTTATAAGAAATTACAAGTTTTTGAACAGGCTCAAATCAGATTTTGTCAACTATTTTTAAAAAGTGATATAATCAAATCAATCAAATCTCCGGAGGTTAAGTATGGTTATTTTGGGCGTAAATGTTGACCATATTGCAACTGTAAGACAAGCAAGAAAAACTTTTGAACCAGACCCTGTAATGGCAGCAACACTGGCAATTCTTGGTGGTGCTGATGGCATAACCATCCATTTGAGAGAAGACAGAAGACATATACAAGACAGAGACTTAAAAATTCTTAGAGAAGTAGTTCCCTGTGAGCTAAATTTAGAGATGGCTGCAACAGAAGAGATGATTAATATTGCTTTAAATATTAAACCTGATATGGTCACAATTGTTCCTGAAAAAAGACAAGAGCTTACCACTGAAGGAGGACTCAATGTAATTGAACTTAAGGATTCTCTCAAAGAAGCAATAAAAAAAATAAAGGACGCTGGAATTCCTGTGAGTCTTTTTATAAATCCAGAGCGTAATGACATAGAGTGTTCAAAGGATATCGGAGCAGATATGGTTGAGATTCACACAGGATATTACTCTGAATCCAGAGGAGATGTTCAACTTAAAGAACTTGAAAGGATTAAAGACGCAGTAGCTTACTCCATAAGTCTTGGACTCAAAACAAATGCAGGACATGGATTAAACTATTATAATGTAAAATCTATAGCAGCAATAAAAGGACTAAGAGGACTTTATATTGGTCACAGTATAATTGCAAGAGCTGTTCTTGTAGGAATTGAGAAAGCTGTAAGAGAGATGAAAAATCTCATCAAAGAGGCATGTATTAATGCTTAAAACAGATGTAATTTATCAAACTCTTTCCCAGTATTTAACCGAAATCAAAGAATTTATTCAGGAAGTTTCTGATTATCAGTGGATTATTGCTGAGATAGCAAAAATAGATTGCGATAAAAATGGACATTACTGGATTGAACTTGTTGAAAAAAAAGACAATGAAATTATTGCCCAATGTGGTGCGGTTATATGGCGTGGTAATGTTGAAACAATCTCTAACTTTTACCTTAAAACAGGAATTGAAATTCAAAAGGGTATAAAAATTCTTTTCATTGGAAAAGCTACATTTCATGAGAAATATGGTTTTAAACTAAATATTCTTCAAATTGACCCGTCCTTCACCATTGGGGAAATGGCTCTAAAGAAAAAAGAAACAATTGAAAGACTCACCAAAGAAGGACTTATTGATAAAAATAAGTTTATTAAGATTCCACTTATTATTCAAAAAATTGCAATTGTATCAAGTAAATCTGCGGCTGGATACGAAGATTTTTTAAAGATTTTAAAAGAAAATAAATACGGATTTAAATTTTATACTAAACTCTTTGATGCTTTTGTTCAGGGAGAAACTGCCGTGAATTCCTTAATAAACGCTTTTCAAAGATGTAGTCTTGAATTTAAAGATTTTGATGCTATTATTTTAATTCGTGGTGGAGGCTCTGTTGCTGACCTTGCAATTTTTAATGATTATGAACTTGCAAAAACAATGGCTTTAATGCCTATACCAGTGTTTACAGGGATAGGACATACAAGAGATGAAACTGTTGCGGACTGTGTTGCTTCAATGTCTTTTAAAACACCTTCTGAGGTAGCAAAATTTATTCTTGACAGAGCATTAGATTTTGACTCAAAAATTGACAATCTCAAACAGAGAATTCTTCATAAAGTTGAAGCTTTTCTGAATACTGAAATTTCAAAAAATCAGAGTCTTCAGGAAAGATTTAAACTGGCTGTGAGAAACTCGGGAGAAAAACTGTCTCAAAAGATGAACTTGATTGTAAGCGAGATTCATAATGGTATCTTGAAAAAAGTTCACAGCGAAAAGGAGTTCTTATTCTCACTTAAACAGAATCTTCATAAAAAGACGAATTATATACTAAAAACAAAAGAAGTTGAAATCACAAATCTCAGTAACAGAGTAAAAATGAAAATGAGAGAGAATATTACACGAGGAAATTTCACGATAAAATCTTACAAAGAAAAGCTTTTTACAAAATTAAAAAATACTCTTGCATTAAAAAATATTGAGATAGAAAGACTACGGGAAAAACTTCATCTTCTAAGCCCAGAAAATATTTTAAAAAGAGGTTACAGCATAACTTATTTGAATGGAAAGGTTTTGAAAAACTCTCAAGAAGCTTCCATTGGCGCAAAAGTTCAGATTCAACTTTATAAAGGGAAAATATATGGACAAGTAATAAATAAGGAGGAAGATTATGGAGAACCTAAGCTATTCTAAGGCTATTGAAGAAATAGAAGAAATTTTAAAGTACATAGAGTCTCAAGAAGTTGATGTAGATGTGCTTGTTGAAAAAGTAAAAAGAGCAACTGAGCTTATTCGTTTTTGTAAAAGCAAACTTAAAACTGCTGAAGAGGAACTTCACAAAACTCTTATTGAGCTTGAAGGTTCTAATCTGACGGAGGAAGAACCATTTTAAATGCCTACCCTAAATCATTCCTGGAAAGAAAATGTTTATTTTGTTTTAGTTGAACCAAAGGAATCAGGAAATATTGGCGCTTCTGCAAGAGCAATAAAAAATATGGGTTTCACAAATCTTACACTTATCAATCCTGTCCCACTTCAGGATGAAGCATACTGGATGGCATGGGCAAGCAAAGACGTTCTTGAGAAAGCTCAGATTTTTAGAGAACTTGATGAATCATTAAAAGATAAAGCATTAATCATTGGAACAACTCGTAGAAGAGGAGCAAAAAGAGGAGCAATTATTGATGTAAAAGATGGCGTAAAAAGAGTTTATGAAGTAGCTCAGAATAATAAAGTTGCTATACTTTTTGGGAGAGAAGACAAAGGGCTTTTCAATGAAGAAGTTGAAAAATGTGGATATCTTATAACTATTCCTACATCGCTGTTACAACCCTCTTTAAATCTTGCACAGGCAGTTTTAATTGTTGCATATGAACTTATGAGGTGCGAGGAGTTGAAAGATTTTCATATGAACCGTCAGTTTTATGTAAGTCAAACAGAGCTTAATAAACTTTATGAAAGGCTCTTTAAGCTTTTGAAAAAAATTGACTACATACCTGATAACCCTGACATTGAAAAAAGAATAATAAATAATTTTAGGCATTTTTTCGGACGAACTGGACTTACATTCTGGGAACTTAAACTCCTTCACGGACTTTGTACTCATATAGAAGAATTAATAGCTAAATGTCAAACCAACCCAAAAGCCTGAAATTTGCAACTTCTTGAAAGTTAAGACTGTAGAGTCAGTAAAGTTTGATTTTTTTATAAAAGAAAGGTTTAAGAGTTTTCAAAGCTAAGATTGATAAACAAGGTTTTAGAAGCCACGAAAGTAATGATTTACTTCCAATGCATCTTTTGCAGTAAGGATGAATAACTTTGAATTTTTTAAATCCTTCAACTATTTCTCTTAAGTAATCGGATGAGAGAATTTCTTTTAATGACGATTCTTTAACATTCCCGATTTTTGTGTTTCCATCAAAATCTACACAACACAGGGTAACATCACCATTGTAAAGAATACTGAAATGGTCTCTCATACCAAAACAGTATCCTGCCCATGCTTTGTATATTTTGCCATCATAAAAAGCATTTCCCCAGTCTTCAAGTATATAGGTTTCAAAAAAAACATTTGAATAAACCTCTACAACATTCCATTTATAAGAGACCAGTTTATCTATTTTTTTGTATGCATTTTCTATTAAGCTTGTATTAACATTCAAAGCTTCATAAATCTTTCCTGCCCAGTATTTAAAAGTATTTCTCAGTTCATCTGTAGATGAAATAACTCTTATTGGTCCTATTTTTCTTTCCATATCCTTTTTCCGAAAGCTTGTATTTAAAAAACGAAACTTAAAAATAGTATTACTATGCTTTGAGTAATATGCTGTGAAAAAATTAAAAATTCCTTTTAAATAATCATCAAATGTAAGGTGAGCCTTTCTTAAATTAAAGGATTTTGCATCCGGTGTTTGAAGTGAAATATCTATCTGATAAAGCGGATAATCAAGAAGCTTTTCACCGACTTCTCCTCCGAGTCCTGCTCCATTAGTTGTAAGCCCTACTTTTATTCCTGTTTTATCTGAATACGATAAAATCTCAAAAAAATCTGGATGGAGTGTAGGCTCGCCCATTACATGGAATGTTATTTTGTCACAGATATTATTTTCATGAATCTCTGAAATTAATTGCATTGCAAGTTTTTTATCCATATATCCCCGATTTCTCTTCATAACAGATTTTGGACAAAAAATACAGTTAAAATCGCATATATTTGTAAGTTCAATATGTACTCTTTGAAGAGGAATATCTATATGCCCAAATTTTTGTTTTCCAAAATTGTTCATGCTTTAAACTATCAAAACCACATCTTTAATGTCAAAAATTATAAGTTAAGACAAGACATTTCAAAAGCCTATTATTTATTGAACAGCCTAATTTTATGGTAAGATATTTTTGTTTCATATGAAATCAACAATACAAATTCAAAAAATAATATCTGACCTACAGGATTTTTATATTCTCTGTGTAAATTCAATAATTAGACTTTTTAGGAAACCTCTTTACTTTGATGATATTGTAGAACAAATGGAATATGCGGGTTCTTCTTCAGTTTTTATTGTTTCTTTAGTATGCCTTTTTGTCGGGATGGCTCTTTCTCTTCAACTAAGCGCTGAACTCAGTGGACTCGGATTAAAAATGTATACAGGCAAAATTGTCGGGATTGCAGTAATCAGAGAAATAGGTCCTCTTGTGACAGCACTTGTTTTCATTGGACGAGTCGGAGCTGGACAGACTGCAGAAATTGGCTCAATGATACTGGGACATCAGATAGATACACTAAGAGTATATGGGATTGATCCGATAAAAAAAGTGGTAGTTCCAAGAGTAGTTGCTTCTGTTGTTATGTTGCCATGTCTTACAATTATAGGTGACTTAGTATGTCTTTTTGGTGGTTATTATATAGCAGTATTTGTAAGTAATCAAAGTGGCTCTTTTTACTGGTCAAGCATAATCAAGGAACTTACATTTCAAAATGTGCTCTCAGGCTCAATAAAGCCTTTTATTTTTGGATATTTAATTTCATGCATAAGTTGCTTTTACGGACTTACAACACGAGGAGGAGCAAAGGGTTTGAGAACATCCACAACCAAGGCAGTGGTTACATCAATTGTGGTTGTTATTGCAATGGATTTTGTGCTTACACGAATTCTGCTTTATGCATTGGGATTTAGCGTATGATAGTGTTTGACAATGTTTGGTTCTCATATGGTGATAGAGAAGTCCTAAAAGGAGTTAGTTTTTCCGCTAAATTTAATGAACGTATAGCAGTTCTTGGAGAAAGCGGAGAGGGAAAAACAACCATTTTAAAACTTATCTTAGGCTTGATTTCTCCAGATAGAGGGAAAATTTTTATTGATGGAGTAGATATAACCAAATTAACCGAGGAAGAATTAATTCCGATAAGAAGAAAATTCAGTATAGTCTTTCAGGAAGGAGCACTTTTTGACTCATTGCCTGTTAAGGAAAATGTAGCTTTTTTCATGAGAGAGATTTTAAAGCTTCCTGATGAGCAAATTTATAAACGGGTAAGAGAACTACTTAATAGAGTTGGGGTAACAGATGCAGAGGAACTTATGCCAGAAGAGCTAAGTGGGGGAATGCACAGAAGAGTGGCAATTGCAAGAGCTCTGGCTATAGGAAAAACAAAGATGTTTTTATATGATGAGCCAACCGCAGGTCTTGATCCCATAAATTCAGAAAGGATAATGGCATTAATAAAAGACCTTGCAGACAAAGAAAACATAGGATTTATGATAATAACCCATGTTGTATATGTAGCATGGCAACTCTGTAATAGATTCATCTTCATCAAAGATGGGACTATTTTATTTGATGGTAACAGACAAGAGTTAATTTTAACAGACATTCCTGCAGTGAAAGATTTCATAAAGGAATTGTTTTTCAAGGTCAATAGATAATTTAATTCAAAAACAATAGCCATATTTCACCTTTTTGATTTAAAATAAAAAATTAATTTTTAAAATCGGAGGTGGGAGATGAAATATGTAAAGGGACTTAAATGCAGGGAGTGTGGAAGAGAATACCCTGTTGAGCCCATATACGTATGTGAATTCTGTTTCGGACCCCTTGAGGCAGTCTATGATTATCCCAAAATAAAGAGAGCTTTATCAAGAAAAGTTATAGAAAAAAGACCAAAAACACTCTGGAGATATAAAGAACTTCTACCCATAGATGGAGAACCACAAGCGGGGCTTAATTCAGGATTTACACCTCTTGTTAAAGCTGAAAATCTTGCAAAATTTCTTGGTGTAAAGGAACTTTATATAAAGGATGACACAGTTGCCCATCCAACCCTTTCTTTCAAAGACAGAGTTGTTGCAGTTGCTCTCACCAAGGCAAAGGAGTTCGGTTTTGATACTGTTGCCTGTGCTTCAACAGGTAATCTTGCCCATGCTGTATCTGCGCATGGTGCAAAATCAGGTTTTCATAGATTTATTTTTATTCCTGCTACCCTTGAACAGAGCAAAATTCTTGCATCCATTGTTTATGAGCCAAATTTAGTTGCTGTAGACGGAAACTATGATGATGTAAACAGACTATGTAGTGAAATTGCGAATAAATACAGATGGGCATTTGTAAATATAAATATTCGTCCTTTTTATGCGGAAGGGTCAAAAACTATAGGATTTGAAATAGTTGAACAACTTGGATGGGACACACCTGATAGCATTGTTGTTCCCTGTGCAAGTGGTTCACTTCTTACAAAAGTATGGAAAGCTCTTAAGGAATTTAAAGAAATTGGCATTATTAAGGATGTAGACACAAAAATATACGGTGCTCAAGCAACTGGATGTTCACCCATATCAACAGCCTTCAAGCAGGGTACAGACGTAATAAGACCTGTAAAACCAAATACAGTAGCCAAGTCTCTTGCTATTGGTAATCCCGCAGATGGATACTATGCTTTACAGGCTGTGAGAGAAAGCGGAGGAGCAATGGAAGATGTATCTGATGATGAAATAATTGAAGCAATCAAAATACTTTCCAGAACTGAGGGAATTTTTGCAGAAACTGCAGGAGGAGTAACACTTGCAACATATATTAAACTTTTGAAGGAAGGCAAAATTGATAAAAAGGATTGCACGGTGCTCTGTATCACTGGCAATGGACTTAAAACAGCTGAGGTTTTAAATGGTAAAACAGCTGAGGTTTATCAGATTAAACCAAATCTTGCTTCCTTTGAAGAAGCCTTAAAGAGAATCAAACAAAAGGAGGAGAAATAAAAATGGCAGTAAAAGTTTTGATACCAACACCACTTCAAAAAATCACTGGTGGCAAGGATGTTGTTGAAACACAACCGGGTAAAATAATAGATATAATCAATGCTCTTGATAAAAGTTTTCCCGGACTTGCAGAGCGACTCTGTCAGGATGGTAAGATAAGAAGGTTTATCAATGTTTATGTAAATGAGGAAGATGTAAGATTTCTTCAGGGAGAAGAAACTATAGTTAAAGACGGCGATGAAGTTTCAATTGTTCCTGCAATAGCAGGAGGCAGACTCTAAAGGAGGACATCATGTCTGAAGTCAAAAAATTAAGAGTAAGGCTCACATTTCCACAAGAATTAATCAAAGAGCCTGTGCTTTTCAGAATGGCAAAAAAATATGATGTTATGCCAAATATTCGCAGAGCAAGGGTAACAGATACATTTGGAGAGATGATTCTTGAACTTGAAGGACTTGAAGAAAATCTTGAAAAAGGAATTAACTCCCTCAGAGAGCAGGGAGTTGTTGTTGAATTAATAGAAGGAGATATTATTGAATAGCCATGAATACCAAATCACATTGGAAAGGAATAATTAGTGAGTATTTTGAGCATTTCCCAGTAAACGAAAAAACTCCTATAGTTACTCTTTTGGAGGGCAATACTCCTCTTGTAAAAGTAAACAATCTCACAAAGAAACTCAATATAGATTTGGAATTATATCTTAAATTTGATGGTGCTAATCCTACAGGCTCATTTAAAGACAGAGGTATGACTTTAGCAATCTCTAAGGCAGTTGAAGAAGGCTCAAAGGCAGTTATATGTGCTTCTACAGGAAATACCTCTGCCAGTGCTTCTGCTTATGCAGCAAGGGCAGGAATTAAAGCAATAGTGCTTATTCCAGAAGGTAAAATTGCAACAGGAAAGCTTGTTCAAGCAATGATTCATGGTGCTAAGGTTATTCAGATAAAGGGAAACTTTGACCAGGCATTAAACATTGTAAGAGCTATAGTTAATGAATATCCAATCACTCTTGTTAATTCCATAAATCCATACAGAATTGAAGGGCAAAAATCAGCAGCATTTGAAGTATGTGACCAGTTAGGAAGAGTTCCTGATTATCATGCTTTACCTGTAGGAAATGCAGGCAACATATCTGCCTATTGGAAGGGATATAAAGAATACAGAGAAAAGGGAAAAATAAACAGCTTGCCAAAGATGCTCGGGTTTCAGGCATCGGGTGCAGCTCCAATTGTGCTTGGTCATCCTGTTGAAAAGCCTGAAACAGTAGCAACAGCTATAAGGATTGGTAATCCAGCAAGTTGGAAAACAGCAGTAGCAGCAAGGGATGAATCAGGTGGAACAATAGATATGGTTACAGACGAAGAGATTCTTTATGCTTATAAAATGATTGCTTCTTGTGAAGGAATCTTTTGTGAACCTGCCTCTGCTGCTTCCGTAGCTGGTGTAATAAAACTATATAAACAAGGATATTTCAAAAAGCAAAGCACAGTAGTATGCACTCTTACAGGTAATGGACTAAAAGATCCAGACATTGTTTTTAAAGTTGCTGATGAGCCTCTTGTATTGCCTGCTGATTTAGAAAGTGTTAAAGCCTTTGTGGAGAAAATTTTATGAAATATATTGTAATAATCCCCGATGGTGCAGCAGATTATCCAATTGATGAACTTGGAGGAAAAACTCCCCTTCAGGTTGCCCATACACCTAATATGGATTTTCTTGCTTCAAAGGGCATAGTGGGAACAGTAAGAAACATTCCTCAAGGATTTTCTCCCGGCAGTGATGTTGCCAATCTTAGCATTCTTGGCTATGACCCGAGAGTCTACTATACTGGCAGAGCACCATTAGAAGCTGTTAGCATGGGACTTACACTTTCTAAGGATGATATAGCTTATAGATGCAATCTTGTTACTTTAAAATTCTCTGACAAAAAGCAGATTATTATGGATGATTACTCAGCAGGACATATAACAAGTGATGAGGCAAAAATTTTAATAGAAGAAATTGATAAAAAGCTTGGAAATGATTTATTGAGATTTTATCCTGGTGTAAGCTACAGGCATATCATGATTTGGAAAGGAGGCACAGAGGATGTGGAATGCACTCCACCACATGATATTACTGGCAAAGAGATTTCAAGATATCTTCCTATTGGGAAAAATGCTAATTTTCTCAAGGAGCTTATTTTTAAATCCGTAGAAATATTGAAAGACCACCCTATAAATAAGAAAAGAATTGCTGAAGGGAAAAAATCTGCAAACAGTATATGGTTATGGGGACAGGGAAGAACTCCAAATCTGCCAACCTATCAGGATAAATATAAGCTCAGTGGTGCATTAATTTCAGCAGTTGATCTTACCAAAGGGCTGGGAATTCTTGCAGGTTTTCATATAATAAATGTTCCAGGGGCAACTGGCTGGATTGACACCAATTATGAAGGTAAAGCAGAATATGCACTTAATGCTCTTGAGCGTGTTGATTTTGTTTATCTTCATATAGAAGCTCCTGATGAAGCAGGGCATCAGGGAGATTATAAACTCAAAATTAAAGCTATTGAGGATATTGATAAAATTGTAGTAGGTAAAATTCTAAGACAAGCTCCTGAGAGATTTAAAGAATTCAAAATATTACTTCTTCCTGACCATCCTACACCGATAAAACTAAAAACTCATACCTCTGATCCTGTGCCTTTTGTCATTTATGATGGAAAAAAGGAAGTTACAGATATAAAAAGAGGTTTTTCAGAAGAGATTCTAAACTCTCCAGATATAAAAATAGAAGAAGGGTTTAAGCTTATGGATTTTTTCCTTAAAGGCAATGTCTGATTTAATAGATATTCTCCTTCATATTGATATTTACCTTGAGGCTTTATTTTCCCAGATTGGTATTTGGATATATGTGGTGCTTTTTTTCATTATTTTTTCAGAAACAGGATTCGTAATAACACCATTTCTTCCGGGAGACTCTCTTTTGTTTGCCGTAGGAGCACTTTCATCAAGAGAGTTTATTTGTCCATGGAGTTCCTTTATTCTTATAAGTATTGCTGCTGTCTTAGGAAATACTCTAAATTATCACATTGGCAAGTTTATAGGACCGAAAATATTTCATAAAGAAAACTCCCTTTTATTCAATAAAAAACATCTGCAAACAACTGCGCTTTTTTATGAAAAGCATGGAGCAAAGACAATAATAATTGCAAGATTTTTGCCTATTCTGAGAACCTTTGCACCTTTTGTAGCAGGTATAGGAAAAATGAGATATCCAAAATTTCAGATATACAATATTTTTAGCAGCATGCTTTGGAGTGGTTCATTTATCTTTGCAGGATACTTTTTTGGAAATCTTCCCTTTGTAAAGCAAAATTTCTCAATGTTCATACTTGGTATAATTATAATCTCAGTTATACCAACTATCTGGAAAGCTTTGATGATTAAAAGGAGTGAAAAAACATGATACCAATAAGAGACTGTCTTCCAAGAAGATATACTCCTTATATGACATGGCTAATTATATCTTTAAACTGCTTTGTTTTTCTTTTTGAGCTCATGTTCAGCAAAGAAGATTTAGACTATCTTTTCCATATATTCGGTGTAATTCCAGCAAGATATATGCTAATAGATACTCTGCCTATTGATCCCCTTTACTATCTTCCTTTTCTAACAAGTATGTTTTTGCATGGTGGGTGGTTCCATCTTATAAGTAATATGTGGATTATGTGGATTTTTGCTGACAATGTGGAAGATAAAATGGGTTCTTTTAGATTTTTAATATTTTATCTCCTATGTGGATTTGGAGCTGGATGGATTCACTGTCTTACTAATCCTACATCAACTATACCAACAGTTGGTGCTTCTGGCGCCATATCTGGTGTCTTAGGTGCCTATATGATAATGTTCCCTTATGCAAAAGTTATAACTCTATTCCCAATTTTATTTTTTCCCTTCTTTTTTGCACTTCCTGCAATTTTTTATATACTTATGTGGTTTTTCATTCAACTTTTTTCAGGACTCGGTTCATTGCTTAGCCCAACTGATGTTGGTGGAGTTGCTTGGTGGGCTCATGTAGGTGGCTTCATTTTTGGTATAGTCCTTCATAGGCTATTTGTTATTAAAAAGAGACTTCATATGTATGATGACCATTTTGACTACTACTGTGCATGGGGAAGATGGTAGAAGATAGGGGGACGGTTTATGTCACCCCTATCCTTCAGAATTATAGAATTGGGAGATATCTTTCTAATTCATAGGGGAAAATTCTTATACGATAATCATCCCATTCTTTCTTTTTACTTTCAATTAGGTTTGTAAAAATATGTTCTCCGAGCGTCTCTTTTAAAATTGTACTCTTTTCAGCATACTCAATAGCTTCAATAAGGCTACCAGGAAGGCTATCAATACCGAGAGACTTTCTTTCTTCAGGAGCAAGATGATAAACATCTTTTTCAATAGGTTCAGGTAACTTATATTTCTTCTCAACACCAGTTAATCCAGCATTAAGCATACATGCAAAAGCAAGGTAGGGATTACATGCTGGGTCAGGACTTCTTAATTCAATCCTTGTTGCTTTTTCTTTTCCGGGCTTGTAAAGAGGCACTCTTATAAGAGCTGATCTATTTCTTCTTGCCCAGCAAATATAAACTGGAGCTTCATATCCTGGAACAAGTCTCTTATAGGAATTAACCCATTGATTAAGCACTAGCGTAATTTCTTTAATATGTGTTAGGACACCTGCTATATAACTCTTGGCTATATCTGAAAGATAATATGGATCCTTTGGATTGAAGAAAGCATTTTTATCACCTTTAAAAAGTGACTGATGAGTATGCATTCCGCTTCCATTCTCACCAAAAAGAGGCTTTGGCATGAATGTGGCATAGACACCGTGTCTTTTTGCTATTTCCTTAACAACTACTCTGTAAGTCATCACTATATCTGCCATATTCAAAGCTTCAGCGTATCTAAGGTCAATCTCATGCTGAGAGGGTGCAACTTCATGGTGTGAGTATTCTACCTTAATTCCCATCTGCTCAAGTGCTAAGATAGTATCTCTTCTAAGATCCTCAGCTGCATCTAAGGGATAATCAAAATAACCCCCTTCATCTAAAATTTCTGGGTCCTTATCGGTTTTAAAATAGAAAAATTCAAGTTCTGGACCAAGATAGAAAGTAAAGCCTTTCTTCGCTGCTTTTTCAAGATTTGTCTTGAGAATATATCTTGGATCACCTTTATATGGTGTTCCATCTGGTTCATAGATGTCGCAGAACATTCTTGCAACAGGACTTTCTTTTGGTCTCCATGGCAAAACTGCAAAAGTTGTCGGATCAGGTCTTGCAATCATATCAGACTCATCAATTCTTGCAAATCCATGAATTGATGAACCATCAAATCCCATCCCCTCAGAGAAAGCAACCTCAAGCTCTTCCACTGGAACTGCAAAACTTTTAAGCTGGCCAAGAATATCTGTAAACCAGAGCCTGACAAATTTAACATTCATTTCTTTGACCAGTTTCATAACATCTTTTTCATCTCTTGGCTTTGAATAAGTCATAACATCCTCCATTTTTTTATTTTCTATGAGGCAAAGCCTCTTTAAGATTAACCCCAAAAATTAAACTAAATATACTTTAACAAACTTTTCTAAATATCTTCTATTCAATCTATCATTTTTTAATTTAACGGCTAACGGTTGCCATATAGCATATCATAGCAATAATAAAAATTTTTGTCAACAATTTTGTAGGAACTATTAAAAAGTTAATCCTTAAAATCATTAAACAAAATATATGCCTGAAAACTTACTAATTTTTTTCAATTTTAAAATTGTTTAATATTCAGACATTTATAATATTTAATTTAATAAACAAAATACCTAAATCAATACATTTTTGTATAAAAATACATTTTTGTCTTAATATTTTTTCTTTCTACCTTTGATTTCTCTTGATTTATATTTGGTATAAAGTTTGCTTTTTAATCTCAAAAAAAGATTTATAGGAGGAAAATCATGAGAAGAAGCTGGCAGAAAATTTCTTATCAATGTTTCGTTCTTATTTTTGTATCACTCTTTATTCTATTTGGCTGTAAGGGCGGTGCAAAGGAGGAACAAAAGGATGTTATTAAAGTGGGTATTCTTCATTCTTTAAGTGGAACTATGTCTATAAGTGAAACATCCCTTAAGGATGCTGAATTAATGGCAATTGACGAGATAAATAGTAAAGGTGGCGTATTAGGAAAAAAAATCGTTCCTATAATTGAAGATGGAGCATCTGACTGGCCAACCTTTGCCGAAAAAGCTAAAAAGTTGCTTGAAAAGGATAAAGTTGCGACAATTTTCGGATGCTGGACATCGGCAAGTCGTAAGGCTGTTTTGCCTGTAGTGGAAAAATACAATGGACTGTTGTGGTATCCTGTTCAGTACGAGGGATTTGAATCTTCTCCAAATATATTTTACACCGGTGCCTCTGCTAATCAACAGATTGTTCCTGCAGTTGAATGGTTAATAAGTCAGGGTAAGAAGAAATTTTTCCTCTTAGGGTCTGATTATGTTTTCCCGAGAACAGCAAATAAAATTATTAAGGCTCAGCTTAAAGCAATGGGAGGTAGCGTGGTTGCAGAGGAGTATACTCCTCTTGGGCATACTGATTACAGTACGATTGTAAATAAAATAAAGGCTACAAAACCAGATGTGGTTTTCAATACCCTTAATGGTGACAGTAATGTGGCATTTTTCAAGCAACTCCATGCAGCAGGTATTACACCAAAGGATATTCCTACAATGTCTGTAAGTATTGCTGAAGAGGAAATTAGAGGAATTGGTGCTGAGTATATGAAAGGACATTACGCTGTTTGGAACTATTTCCAATCTACAGATACTCCAGAGAATAAAGAATTTGTTCAGAAATTCAAAAACCAATACGGACAGAACAGAGTTACAGATGACCCCATAGAAGCAGCATACATCCAGGTATATCTTTGGGCTAAAGCTGTTGAAAAGGCAGGCTCAACAGATATAGAAAAGGTAAAACAGGCAGCAAAAGAGCTTGAATTCAAAGCTCCAGAGGGAAATGTAAAAATTGATGGAGAGAATCAACACCTTTGGAAAACTGTAAGAATAGGAGTCGTAATGGATGATGGACAGTTTAAGGAAATATGGAACTCAGGGAAACCTGTTAAACCAGACCCTTATTTAAAGAGCTATCCCTGGGCAAAAGAAATATCAGTCCAGTAAGGATATTTATTACCAGGTGGATAACCTCCGTTGATTATCCACCTGGCTTTGGAGGTTATGATGGAAGTCTTTATTCTACAGATATTTAACAGTTTGAGTGTTGGCACCATACTTCTGTTAGTGGCAATAGGACTGTCAATAATATTTGGAATAATGAAGGTAATTAATATGGCCCATGGTGAATTAATAATGATAGGAGCCTATATGACCTATTTAATCCAGAATCTGTTTCTAAAAACAATGCCTGAATACTTGAACTATTTTTACTTTTTTGCCTTACCCTCTTCCTTCATAGCAGCAGGATTTACAGGTTTTATATTAGAAAGGGGAATTATAAGATTTCTCTACGGACGACCCCTTGATACTCTTCTTGTCACATGGGGTATAAGTCTGATATTTCAACAAATGGCGCGTAATATTTTTGGAGCACCAAATGTAGAGGTTAAAACTCCTTCATGGCTTCAAGGAGGACTTGAGATTATGGATTCTCTTCAGTTACCCTTTCCGAGACTGTTTATTCTCTTTATTGCATTTCTAAGTGTATGTGGAATTTATCTTTATATTTACAGAACAAAATCAGGATGTGCAATGAGAGCAGTTATGCAGAATAGACAGATGGCTTCATGTATTGGAATAAACACAAAAAAAGTTGATGCCTTTAATTTTGCCATTGGTTCGGGTTTAGCAGGAGTTGCGGGCTGCGTTCTCTGCCTTTTAGGTCCTATAGGTCCATCATTGGGCACCTATTACATAGTTGATGCTTTTTTAGTTGTTGTACTCGGAGGAGTAGGTAAAATATCAGGCACGATATTAGCTGCTTTTATAATAGGATTTTTGAACACAACTTTTGAATTCAGCAGCACAGCTACAATGGGAAAGGTCTTAGCTCTCATTATAGTAATAATTTTTCTGCAATGGAAACCATCAGGACTTATAGCATTAAAAACAAGAGCACTTGAGTAGGAAGACAAAATGAACTTAATGGAAGTAAATAGAAAAAAAATACTTATTACAGTATCTCTTTTAATTATTGCATTAGCGCCTCTATTCCTGTCAGATTTTAGACTCAATCTTCTTGCTAAATTTCTTACTTTTTGTATTGTTGCTATCGCCCTGGACTTTATCTGGGGATTTGGAGGAATGCTCAGTCTCGGCCATGGTATTTTCTTTGGCTTAGGTGCATATTCAATTGCAATGTATCTAAAATTGGAAGCCTCTGGTGAAAAACTACCTGATTTTATGGTGTGGAGTGGGCTGTTAGAACTTCCGTTTTTATGGAAACCTTTCCAAAATTTCTTTTTTGCCCTTACTTCATCATTAATTCTTCCTGCAATTGTTGCAGGATTGATTGGATATATGGTTTTCAGAAGTAGAATAAAGGGAGTTTACTTTTCCATATTAACACAAGCAATGGCAATGATTGCTGCTATTTTACTTGTTGGACAGCAACCTTACACTGGTGGAACAAATGGAATCACTAATTTTTCTACAATTTTGGGTTTTTCACTCTCTAACAAAAATACCCAACTCTTTCTATATCTCATTACTGCTATCTGTCTCGTTCTATCTTTCTTAATCTCTCAAAGATTAATCAATTCAAGATTTGGCAAGGTATTAATTGCTATAAGAGATATGGAAGATAGAGTTAGATTCTGTGGATATGACCCAGTTAAGTATAAAACATTCGCTTTTGCCTTTTCAGCTACTTTAACAGGATTAGCAGGAGCACTTTTTGTTACACAGGTTGGAATCATCTCTCCTGCTATGATAGGCATTGTTCCATCTATAGAGATGGTAATCTGGGTTGCTGTAGGAGGAAGATCTAATCTTTATGGAGCATGTGCAGGAGCACTTTTAGTAAATGTAGCAAAAACATACCTAAGTGAATCTTTTCCTGATTTATGGCTATATTTTCAGGGCTTACTCTTCATAGTTGTTGTTCTATTTGTTCCAGGAGGTATAGTTGGTCTTATTAAAAAATTATTTAAGGAAAGTAAAAAAGAACAAAATATTTTGTTAAGTGAGGAGAAATGAAGGAGACAGCAATGAGCCAGACAACACTTCTTTATATTGAAGATCTCACTGTTGATTTTGATGGATTTAAAGCTATAGATAAACTTAGCCTTTATGTAGATTATGGCGAACTGAGATTCCTTATTGGTCCAAACGGAGCAGGTAAAACAACTCTCTTAGATGTTATATGTGGGAAAATAAAGCCAGAGAGTGGAAGAGTGATATTCAGAGAAAATATAGATATACTGAGAAAAAAGGAACATGAATTAGTTTTATTAGGAATAGGAAGAAAATTTCAAACCCCTTCTGTATTTACAGACCTATCAGTATTTGACAACATGGACATATCGCTAAGGAGAAAGAAAAACGTACGGACATCAATTCTTTCAAAGGTTGACAAAAAAGAAGAAGAAAAAATCATGAACATTCTTTATTTCTGTGGGTTGGGAAAAAAGAGAGATCTAAAGGCTGCCTTCTTATCGCATGGGGAAAAACAACTCTTAGAGATTGCAATGATTCTTGTACAAGAACCAGAGCTAATTCTACTTGATGAACCTGTGGCTGGATTAACGAAAGAGGAGAGATTTCAAATGGGACAACTATTAAAGAATATCCTTGATACCAAGAGTTGCTCCATCTTAATTATTGAACATGATATGAACTTTGTTCGTCAATTTGCTAAAAGAATTACTGTTATGCATGAAGGCAAAATTCTATGTGAAGGAAATATAGATAGAGTGCAGAATGATGAAAAAGTTAGAGAAGTTTACCTTGGAAGAAACGAGGGTTAGAAATGCTATTGATTGAAAATCTAACAGTTTCATACAATGAAGCTGAAATTTTAAAAAAAATTAACATGAAAGTCAGTGACGGTGAAATCATAGCACTCATAGGAAAGAATGGAGTTGGAAAAACCACACTTCTTAAGACTGTGATGGGACTTTTGAATGCTCGTAGTGGAAGGATTATCTTCCATGAAAAGGATATAACCAATCTTTTGCCAAATGAAAGAGCAAACTTAGGAATAGGTTATGTGCCTCAGGGAAGAGAGATTTTCCCTTATCTTACTGTATTTGAAAATCTGACTGTTGGTCTAAGAAGTTATGGGAAAACAGTGATGGATGAAGTTTTAAGCTTTTTTCCTGCTCTTAAATCTATTATGAATCGTCAAGGAGGTAACCTTAGTGGTGGTCAACAGCAGCAATTAGCTATCGCAAGAGTTTTATTGAGAGGACCAAAACTTATACTTATGGATGAACCAACAGAAGGAATTCAACCCTCTGTTGTTTTTGAGATACAGGAAGCCATAAAGAAAATAAATGAGGAGAAAAAAGTTTCAATTCTTTTAGTAGAGCAATATCTTGACTTTGCAATTAAGGTAGCAGACTACATATATGTCATTGATGTGGGGAGAATAGTCTTTGAAGGAAAAGTTAAAGAACTTGAGGAAAAAGTTATTAAAAATTACCTGACAATATAATGGAGGCTGTTCAAAAATGAAAGAGTTTAAACCTTATAGATTTTTTGGGGCAGTTTTGAAAGTCATAAATAAAAAATTTTCATCTTTATATCAAAAGTTGAATACTTTATTGCTCCTTTCATATCTAAAAAATAAAGTATTACTACTTTTTTACAAAATATTATCCCGTTTTGTAGAAACTTTTCTATTGTCTGTCAGTCAATTAAATATGTATCAACTCCCCATTAAGTTTCAATCCTGCAATAACTCTGCTAAGATATGCAGAAAGACTCATGAAAACATGACTGCTTACCTTACTGATTCCCCTAAATCTCAACTTGGTAAGTTTATGCACTCCCTTAAGAACATTAAAAAATCTCTCTACTACAGTTCTTCTTTTGTAAATTTCCTTAAAAGTTTTCTTACTGCGAATTGCTTTCAGTACATTTTGAATATCTATGTCTTCCTTAAAATAAAAAGTAGGACCATATTCACTTTTTTGGAAACAGCACTGTCTAAAAAGACACCCTTGACCTTTTTGTTTAAAAAGTCCGCAACGAAATTTAACTCTTCCTCTTTTGTGTTCCCTTCCCCAGTAACAAAGCTCCACACTGCCAGGACACAGGAGTTTTCCATCTGGAGTAACCTTTATCAGTTCTGTATAAATAGAATTTTTTCTATTTCTTGGATTTTCAGCTATATATGGTGTAATGTTGTGCTGAAGAAGATATTTAGCATTGTCAGTGCTATCATAACCAGCATCTGCTATTACTGCCTTTATAGTTTTTCCTGTATTTTCAATCTCTTTGCGGGCAGAATCTGTAAGCTCACCAAGAAAGTGTCCATCCCACTTGTTTGCCTCAGTAACTTTTACAGAGACAGCCACAGGAAGAGGTGTTGTTGTAACTTCAAGATGAACTTTGTATCCATAAAAGCTGAAATCCTTAGACTTATATCCCCACTGAGCATCTTTATCAGAAGGAAAAGCCTCTATGTGAGAGGAATCTATAGAGAGTTTAAGGTTTTTGCTTTTAACAAGACACAAAGCTTGAGCAATAAGATTAAGAAGTATCTCATGAAAAGCATCCTCACCAAGTCTCTCTCTAAAGTAATGGAAGGTATTATGCTTAGGAGTATTTCCATAGGAGAAACCGCAGAGATAACAGAGTCTGCCATCAAATACAAGGCGTTTTGCAAGGTCTCTTTCAGAGGAAGCATAACCGAGATAAATAAGAAGAAGTGCTTTAAAGAGACTTTGAGGATTATAACCCTGTCTGCCCACACTGTGATACTTAGATTCGCAGAGTTTGTAGATAAAAGAAAAGTCAATACTGTCAAAGAGAATTTTAAGAGGGTCATCAGGAGAAATCATACTTGCAATAGTAAGGTCAGCAAAGGAGTTTTGAATGGTTTTTCTCATTTAATGACCTCCATCAAAGAGAGATTTAAGGATTTTAACATATTGAGAATACATGAAAGAATGCTTTATAAGGAGTTTGTTAATTTGGGGGTAAAGACAAAAAATGATAGCTTACAGATGCTTGATTTTCAAGCATTTGTAAGTTTTTGAACAGTCTCTAATTAGAAGGGAGGGCTTTTATGCATTTAACATCAGGAGAGATTGAAAAACTTTTGATTTATGTTGCTGCTCAATTGGCAAAGTCAAGAAAAGAGAGAGGATTAAAGCTAAATTATCCTGAAGCTGTAGCATTAATTACCTCAGAGATTTTAGAGGGTGCAAGAGAGGGAAAAACAGTAGCAGAACTTATGAGTATGGGGTTTAAAATTTTAAGTAAAGAAGATGTAATGCCAGGAGTAGCTGAGATGATTGACGAAGTTCAGGTAGAAGCAACATTTCCCGATGGAACAAAGCTTGTAACAATACATAATCCCATTAGATAGGAGGGAAGAGATGATACCAGGAGAGTATATTCTAAAAGATGATCCTGTAATTTGCAACACTGACAGACAAACTATAGAGCTAGTTGTAAGTAACACTGGTGACAGACCAATACAGGTTGGGTCTCATTTCCATTTTTTTGAAGTAAATAGAGGTCTTAAATTTGAAAGAGAAAAAGCATTCGGAATGAGACTGAATATTCCTGCTGGAACAGCTGTAAGATTTGAACCGGGAGAACAGAAGAAAATCAGCCTTGTATCAATTGAAGGATTTAAATCTGTTTATGGTCTAAACAGACTTACTGAAGGAAGCGTTATAGGGAAAAGCAGAAAGGAAAAATGTATAAAAAAAGCAAAAAATGAAGGTTTTATAAAGGAGGATTAATTATGAGTTTAAAAATTAGCAGAAAAGAATATGCTGAACTTTTTGGTCCTACTATAGGAGACAGAATTCGGCTTGCCGATACAGAGTTAATAATTGAGATAGAGAGAGATTATACTGTTTATGGAGAGGAATGTAAATTTGGTGGCGGAAAGGTTGTTCGGGATGGAATGGGACAGTGCTCAAAAGTAAGTAGTATAACAGGCACATTAGACCTTGTTATAACAAATGTGATAATCATTGATTACTGGGGAATAGTTAAAGCCGACATAGGAATAAAGGATGGAATAATTGCAGGAATTGGAAAATCTGGTAATCCAGACATAATGAAGGGAGTCGATCCTTGTTTAGTAATTGGTGCTGGTACTGAAGTAATATCAGGTGAGGGTTTAATTGCAACAGCTGGAGGAATAGACACTCATATTCATTTTATATGTCCTCAACAGATTAAAACTGCTCTTTTTTCAGGTATTACTACAATGATTGGTGGTGGAACAGGACCTGCTACTGGCACAAAAGCTACAACCTGTACTCCAGGCACCTGGAACATCCACAGAATGCTTGAAGCTGCAGAAGAATTTCCTGTTAATGTGGGATTTCTTGGAAAAGGTAATGCTTCCTCACCAGAACCTCTTATTGAACAAATTAAAGCTGGAGCTATAGGACTAAAACTTCATGAAGACTGGGGAACAACGCCAGCTACAATTGATACATCTCTTTCTGTCGCTGATACTTTTGATGTGCAAGTCTCAATTCACACAGATACTTTAAACGAATCAGGTTTTGTAGAGGATACGATAGCTGCAATTAATGGAAGAACAATACATACCTATCACACAGAAGGTGCTGGTGGAGGACATGCTCCAGATATAATTAAAATAGCTTCCTTTATGAATGTTCTTCCTTCATCTACGAATCCAACTATGCCTTATACAGTTAATACTATTGAAGAACATCTTGATATGCTAATGGTATGTCACCATTTAAATAGTAAAATTCCTGAAGATGTTGCATTTGCAGACTCCAGGATAAGACCAGAAACAATAGCAGCAGAGGATGTCTTACATGACATGGGAATTTTAAGTATGATGAGTTCAGACTCCCAGGCAATGGGAAGGGTTGGTGAAGTTATAATGAGAACTTGGCAAACAGCAGATAAAATGAAAAAAGAAAGAGGACATTTACCTGAGGAGAAGGGAGATAATGATAATTTTAGAGTTAAAAGATATATAGCAAAATATACAATCAATCCCGCTATAACTCATGGAATTTCAAAGTACGTAGGTTCCTTAGAGAGGGGTAAAATAGCAGACATAGTTATTTGGAAACCTGCTTTCTTCGGAGTAAAACCAGAGATAATAATCAAGGGAGGAATGATTATCGCAGCTCAGATGGGTGATCCTAATGCATCCATTCCTACTCCTCAGCCATTCATAAGTAGATTAATGTTTGGAGCATATGGAAAAGCTAATTATACCACTTGTATTACCTTTGTCTCAAAATTTGCCTTTGAAAATGGAATAGCAGAAAAGCTAAAACTGCAAAGAAAAATACTACCTGTTAGTAATTGTAGAAATATAACAAAAAAAAGCATGATTCACAATGACGTAATTGATAAAATTGAAGTTGACCCTGAAACCTATGAAGTAAGAGTTAATGGCGAACTAATAAAATCAGAACCTGCAAAACAATTACCCCTTGCTCAAAGATACTTTTTATTTTAATCATGATAATAAACAACATGATAGTAAACAAAATAATAGGAAACATAGAAGACTTTGATATAGGAAGCAGGACATTAGAGCGATTATTTCTTCATTACACTGATAGAGGGAAAAGATTGATAAGAGGTAGAACAGATAAGGGTACAGAAATCGCTATTTGTTTTGAAAAAGGAGAGCAGATTAAAGATGGAGATATTATTTATATTGATGAAAATAAAGTGATAATTCTCGAAATCCAACCTATAGAACTAATATCGATAAAACCTGACAATATGAAAGAGATGGCTCATATATGCTATATTCTTGGAAATAGACATGTTTCTATCTTCATTGATGAGAGAGAAAATATAGTTTTTACTCCTTTTGAATCTCTATTATGGAATTATCTGAAAAAATTTAACTTCAAAATTGAAAAGGTTAAGAGGAAACCACCACATGCTTTGCAACTCTCAGGACATCATCACCACTAAAGCTTTTATCCTCTCTCTTCAATTAGGTGATTCTTTTTTTCCTGTAGGAGGATTCCATCACTCTTTTGGTCTTGAAACCTATGTACAAGAAGGACTCATAAAATCTGGAGAGGATTTGAGAGAATTTTTAACTACAATCGTTGAAAAAATTTTAAAATACTCAGATTTTCTTGCCCTATATCTAATTCACAGATATACAGCTATTGAAGATATTGAGTCTGTAATAAGAGTTGACCAAACTTTAACAGCTACAAAGTCAGCTTATGAGACTAAAATAGCAAGTCTAAAGATGGGGAAAACTTTACTCTCTGTTGCAGTTGAATTATGGGAAAACAAATTTATAAAACAATACTCAAAAAGAGTAAAACATGGAGAGGCTCATGGAAATCATTCTTCTGTGTATGGAATGGTAACATCTGTTTTAGAAATCCCTCAATTTCATTCATTGATTCTATTCATATATAACACAGTTATTAATTTCATATCAGTTGCCTTAAAACTTTTACCTTTAGGACAAAAAGAAGCCCAAAAGATTGTATGTTCTCTTCATAAAATAATGATTAAAACTGCTAAGGAAGTTATGGAATTGTCAGAAGAGGATATAGGAGCCTTTGCTCCTGCATATGAAATAAGATGTATGTGCCATGAGAGACTTTACAGCAGATTATTTATGTCATAGGAGGTGGTTATGAAACCAGTAAAAATAGGTGTAGGAGGACCTGTGGGTTCTGGAAAAACCATGTTAATTGAAAAATTAACCAGAAGAATGCTTAATGAATATGAAATGGCTGTTGTAACAAACGATATATACACCAAGGAAGATGCAGAATTTTTAATAAAAAATGGGAAATTACCGGCAGAGAGAGTTATAGGAGTTGAAACGGGAGGATGTCCTCATACTGCTATTAGAGAGGATGTCTCTATGAATTTGGAAGCAGTAGAATCACTAATAGAGAGATTTCCCTTTCTTGATATCATATTTATTGAAAGTGGAGGGGACAATTTAGCTGCCTCTTTCAGCCCCGAACTTGTAGATTTTTTCATCTATGTTATTGATGTAGCTGCAGGAGATAAAATTCCAAGAAAAGGTGGACCGGGAATAACCAGATCAGATCTTCTTGTTATAAATAAAATTGACCTTGCTCCTATGGTAGGTGCGGATTTAAAAATAATGGAGCGCGATGCAAAAAAAATGAGGGGAGACCGTACTTTTGTCTTTACAGATTTAAAGAAAGAAAAGGGCTTGGAAGAAATTATTAAATGGATTAAAAAAAATGCACTATTTGAAGACTTACGACAAACATGATTGACCAAAAGAGTTTCCTTTACTTGGAATTAGAATGTAAAGATGGTAAAACCTATATAAAGGATTGCTATGCTAAATCACCTCTTAAAATCGCTAAATCTCTATATCTTGATGATTCAGGTGAGGCTTTTATCTTCATAATGAATCCTTCAGGAGGTTTATTACAGAATGACAATTATGATATAAAAATAAATCTCTCATCAAAATCAGAGGCATTCATTACAACCCAGTCGGCAACAAAAATATACAAAATGAGGGAGAAAGAAGCGTATTTAAAGGAAAGTTTTCATTTAGGTAAAAATGCTTTACTTGAGTACTTTCCTGATCCTTATATTCCCTTTGCTGGGAGTAAGTTTAGAACTGAAACAGATATTAAAATTGAAAAAGGTGCTACTTTATTTATGGGTGAAATAATTTTCCCTGGAAGATTTGAAAGAGGAGAAACCTTTCTTTATGATTATTTTGAAAGAAAAACAAAAATTTTTTATGAAAACAAATTGATTTTTTATGATAATGTAGCTTTAAGACCTGAGAATAATCTTAACAACATTTGTATTTTTGAAAAATATTCCTTTTATGGGCAACTTATTTGCACCTCTGAAAAAATAGATAGAACTCTAAGTGATAAAATTCATTTTATTCTCCAAAATTGTAACTCTGTAAAGGCAAGCAGTTCCCTTTTTCATGACATAGGAATTATAGTCCGAATGCTTGGCTTTAATAACTTAGACATAAATGAAACAATCCAGAAGATTTGGACAATACTCAGAAATACCCTTCTAAATAGACCTGCTTTAAAAATTAGAAAATACTAAGACTCTACATTTTTGTCGTACTACACAATTTTTGTTTCTAACAAGGTAGCTAAAAACCATTATATCTCAAATGTTTTGTTTTAGGCATATATTTTGCAGTTAAAAAAAATAAATAAAAAAATTGAGGTTCTTCAATTACTAACTGTCATTCCGAGGGGTCTCCATGACCCTGAGGAATCTGACCCGAAAAGGGTCATCCTGAGGGCAGAGCCCGAAGGATCTCCTCCTTAATTTAGAAAAGAGGAGATTCTTCGCCTTCGGCTCGGAATGACATTAGAGAAAGGCTTGGAATGACAGATTGGAGGTAATTGAAAAATAAAAGTGCTTGTAGTTTATTGATTTTCAATAAATTACAAGTTTTTGAACAGTCTAAAAAAATTTTTTAGGAGGAAAGCCTGATGACAGAAAGTAGAGGGAAATTTTTTTATGGAGAAAAATTTAAAAACATTAATGAACCTATTTTTATGGGAATCCCTACTTTTCTTAAACTTCCGTATATTCAATCTATGGAAGAACTCTTAAAAATCAAACCTGATATTGTAATTCTTGGAGAACCTCTGGATATGGCAACAACTATACGTCCTGGCAGTAGATATGGTCCAAGAGCAGTAAGAACTGCTTCAACAGTGCCATCTCCGCCTTACTCGCATTTTAACATAGAAGTAGGAGTTGATCCATTTGAAATATTTATAGTAGTGGATCATGGAGATATTCAGGTAATTCCTGGTGATACACTCGGCACACTACAAAGCTTTGAAAAGAAGATATTTGAAATATCAAAACATGGAATATGTCCATTTATAATCGGAGGAGATCACTCTATAACAGCAGCAAATGTAAAAGGATGGGCGGAAGCAAAAGGATACAAAAAAGTTGGATTAATTCACTTTGATTGTCATGCTGATACTGCAGATAAAGGCTTATGTGGTTTTGAATTTGACCATGGCGCACATATTAGAAGAATTTGGGATTTAGGAATATTGGATGGCAAAAATTATACTTTAATTGGTCCAAGAGGATTCTGGCCTGAAAAAGAAACTTTTGAATGGATGAGAGATATAGGTATGAAATGGTTTACATCTTTTGATGTATGGGAACTTGGATACAGAAAGGTCGCTGAAGAAGCTATTGAAAGAGCGTTGGATGGAACAGATGCTATCTGGCTTACATTTGATGTTGATGTAATGGATCCCAGCATATGCCCTGGAACTGGTGAACCAGAACCTGGTGGATTATTAACAAGAGAAGTTTATGCCATGATAAGACTCATATCAAAAGAATTAAATATAGAAAAATTTGGATTTGATCTTGTTGAGGTAGCTCCAACTTATGATGTCAGTGACAATAGTTCTTACAATGGAGGAATAACGTCATTATTTGCGTCAAGATTAATATTAGAAGTAATGTGTGGGCTGGCTATTAAAAAAATAGGACTTAAAGAAGGAAATCCTGTAAGACCATTATAAATAGGAGGAAAATCATGAGAAGAATATATTTAATAATTGGGATAATCGTAATACTGCTTTTTACAGCTTTATCCTGCAAATCAACTTCAAAATCAGAAAAAATTAAAATCGGAGTCAGTGATTGGCCTGGATGGGTGGCATGGTATATTGGAAAAGAAAAAGGTTTCTTTGATGAGGAAGGTGTAAACGTTGAACTTGTCTGGTTTAATACATATAGTGATTCAATAAATGCATTAGCTACAGGAAATCTTGATGCAAATTCCCAAACTCTAAGTGATACCATACCTTCTTTAGCAAAAGGAATTCCTCTAAAAATCATTCTCGTAAATGATAACTCTTTTGGGAATGACGCAATTGTTGCAAGAAAGGATATTAAAAATATCAGTGACTTAAAAGGTAAAAGAATAGCAGTTGAAGTTGGAGCAATTGATCATTTTTTGCTTTTATATATTTTGAACAAAAATGGAATAACTGACAAGGATATTAATATTATTAACATGACAACTCAAGATGCTGCTGTTGCTTTAATGCAAGAAAAAGTTGATGCTGCTGCTATTTGGGAACCATGGATTACTAAAATTTTAAACGAGAAAAAAGGGCATATAATTGCTTCCAGCAAGGATACTCCAGGATTGGTTCCTGATTTACTTGTAGCACGGACAGAAAGTTTAAATAAAAAAAGAGAAGCTTTTGTAAAATTAAGTAAATGCTGGTTTAAAATTGTTGATTTTATTAATAAAAATCCGAATGAAGCTACATCAATAATGGCTAAAGTAGTTAATGTTCCGCCTGAAGAATTTAAAAAAATGCTCTCTGGAATTAAACTCTTTGGCTATGATGAAAATATAAAAGCATTTAGTAGCGATTATTCTAATAATTATTCTCTTTATATAAGTGGAAAATTAATATCTGAATTCTTGCAAAAAATTAAAAGCATAGAAAAAATCCCAGACTTAACAAACTCAATTGACTCTGAAATTATTCAGAGGAGTAAAACAAAATGACTATTAACTTTTTAAAATTTTACAAATATTTTTTATTGTGTTTTATATATTTCTCAATATTTGTAATAATATGGAAAATTTTAAGCCTATTTGTAAGCCCTATAGCTCTCCCTTCTCCATATAATACCTTCCTTTCATTCAAATTATCCTGGATACATGGTTATTTCTTAAAAGACTTTACAGTAAGTGTAATAAGAGTCTTAATTGGATGGGCTATAGCTGTAATTGTTGGGACAATATTGGGTATATTAATTGGGTATTATAAGTACTTTAAATTTCTTGAACCTATTAATGATTTTTTCAGATATCTACCAGTACCTGCTTTTACACCTCTGACCCTAACATGGTTTGGAATTGGAGAACTTTCGAAAATATTTTTAATTTTTTTAGGTACAATAGTCCAAATTCTTGTTATGGTCTCAGATGAGATAAGAAGATTCCCTGGGGGTTACATTGAAGTTGGCAAACTTTTCGGCTATTCAAGAAACGATATACTATTTGAAATAATTTTACGCGGTATAAGACCAAATCTTTTTGATATCTATAGAGTTACTCTTGGATGGGCATGGACATATTTAATTGTAGGAGAACTTGTTGCTGCTAATGAAGGACTTGGATTTAGAATCTTAAAAGCACAGAGATTTTTGCAGACTGATTTAATATTTAGTTACTTGTTTATTATTGGACTCATTGGGCTTTTTTCAGATTTCCTTTTTAAATCTATAAAACCTCGTTTATTCAAATATTTACAAAATTCAAGGGAGTTAACTTAAATGGAACTGATTTTGGAAAATATATCCAAAAAATATGAAGAAAAAGAAATTTTAAGAGATATCAATATAAAAGTAGACAAAAAAGAATTTATTGGATTAATAGGTTTCTCAGGAGCAGGAAAGTCAACTCTTTTGAAAATAATAGCTGGGTTAGAAACTCCTACTACAGGCAAGGTAAAACTTAATGGGGAGGAAATAAAAAAACCAACATTAAAAATTGGTTTTCTTTTCCAAGATTATAGAATATTTCCCTGGTTAACAGTAAAAGAGAACATAATGTTTGCATTGAAAAATATTAATACCACAAATATTATGAATTTTATTGATAAAGCCTATGCTTTAATGGATATAATGGAACTGTCAGATAAAACAGATTATTTCCCCCATCAGTTATCTGGAGGACTTAAACAAAAGGTGGCTTTATGTAGAGCGCTTATACCAGAACCAGAAATTCTGTTGCTTGATGAACCCTTTAGTTCCCTTGATCCCTTAACTGCTTTGAAAAGTTGGCATCTTGTGAGATACATTTATGAAATAAAAAATACAAGTTTTATAATAGTTTCTCACAATATAGAAGAAGTTCTTTTTTTATGCGATAGAATTATTGTATTGGATAAAAATCCCGGGATAATATTAAAGGAAATCAATCTTCCGCAAACTTGGGAAAGAACATCAGAGCTTAGATTTAAATCTGAATTTTTCCAATTAAAAAAACAATTATTTTACTTAATGACAAATAGTGGCATGGATGAAATTTTAAACATTAGGAAAAAACTTGATAAAGTTTGAATAGTAATTTTCAAAATTTCACACATTATAAATATTAAATTCTGATAACAAACCTAATACAAAGCAAAATAACATTGACAAAAATGTTGTTTTGGTAATATTCTAATGATATGGTAACCATTTGCCGAAGGGAGATTTTGAATGTGTAGATTAGCAGCTATAACTTCATCCAAATATTTTTCTCCGATGGAGAATATACTTGCTCTTGAAACAATGAAAGAAGGGCATGATGGCTCTGGGCTCGGGCTTACTCTTAAAGATCTCGGAGGAGAGTTTAAAGACCTGAAGGAATACCCTATCCTTTCAGGAATATGTTCAAGAAAGGGTAGAGAAATTCTTGATGCCTGTATGGAAGAGACAGGCTTTAAACTCATCCATAAATGGAAACCCAAAATTAAGCCTGTGAAAGGAATTATAAAAAGAGATTATTATTTTGCAGCAGTGTATGACTATCCTGATGAATGGAAGGACAAATCGTTTAGGGAAAAAGAAAACCTTCTTATGAACACGAGATTAACTCTTAGGAAAATGGGTGAAGCTGATGAATCTATTTTCGTTTTTTCTTTTTATCCTGATGTGATCACACTTAAAGAAGTGGGAGACCCCCTTGAAATTGGCGAGTTTTTTGGACTTGACAAAGACATTCTTAAAGCAAAGGTTATTTTTGCACAGGGCAGACAAAACACCAACTACCAAATTTATCTTTATGCCTGTCATCCCTTTTTCTTACAGGGTTACTGCACAATGACAAATGGTGAAAATACAGCCTTTGTTCCCATAAGAGAATTCTTAATGAGTAGAGGTTTCCCGGGCTATATGGGATATAATTCAGACAGTGAAGTTTTCTGCCACATACTTCACTACACTAATAAGAGGCTCGGTTTCCCGCTTACATATTATAAAGACGTTATCACCCCCCTCAAATGGCAGGAAATTGAACAAAGACCTGATAGAGAAGCACTATCACTAATAAAGCAATCACTTAGACCTTTATGTATCGATGGACCTAACATGGTTATAGGATTTATCCCTGATGGAACATGCTTTATGGTGCAGGACGCAAAGAAGCTAAGACCCGGTGTTGTCGGAGGAGTAAAGGGCAAATATGCCCTAATGTCAGAACTCTGTGGTCTTGATAAAGTTATTCCTGAAAGAGACAAATCAAAGGATATATTTCCAATGAAGTATGACATGGTGATTGTATCACCTGATGCAAAGGAGGTAAAGGTATGGAACCAGCTACAGGCTTAAAGCTTGACTATAACCATAAATTAACTATAAAAGAGTTTCCTTACATTGTTAGATGGAGAGAAGACCGTTGCAAACGTTGCGGTCAATGCACAGCAGTATGTCCAAATGGTGCAATAAAGCCTGCTGTTAAATACACAAGGGTTATTGAATCAGGGGGAGACACACCTAAGCCAAGACCTGTAAGAAGAATCATTCATGTGATTGAACAGGTTAACAACATGGAAAACTATTGCACAGGCTGTGCCATGTGTGCCCTTGTATGTCCCAATAATGCCATTGAACCTGAATACAATCCTCAAAATAAATTTCTCTTTTACAAAAACCGTGGCGGTGAAGGATACAAAAGGGGTGGAAGAAGAAATGACCCTGGAGTTTCCACTCTTGACAGAATTAAATTTACAAGAATATCCATGCTGACTGACCCTGCCTTAGATGCAGGAAGGCATGAATTTAGAGTCCGCTCATACATTGGAAGAATCTTACCACCAGAAGAGTTACCTCTCAAAGTTGAAGATGGTAAACTTGTTGTTGATAAATCTTCAGGTAAGTTCATTCCACCTGTTAGAGAAATATTCCCCATAATGATTGGTAGCATGTCCATTGGAGCTCTCTCACCTCACATGTGGGAAGGGCTTGCCATGGGTGTAGCTTATCTGAATGAAGTTGAAGGAATTCCAGTAGTTATGTGCTCTGGTGAAGGAGGATTCCCTCCAAGACTTCTTAAATCAAGATATGTGAAATATTTTGTCCTTCAGATTGCTTCAGGTTATTTTGGATGGGATAGCATAATTCATACATTGCCTTACATGACAGAAGACCCAGCAGCAATAGAGATAAAGTACGGTCAAGGTGCAAAACCAGGTGATGGTGGACTTCTTATGGCACCGAAAGTAATTAAGCTTATTGCCGAAATAAGAGGTGTTCCCAAATATGTTGACCTTCCCTCTCCTCCAACACATCAGACAAAGTATTCTATTGAAGAGGCAGTTATGAAGATGATTCAGTCCATGTCTATGGCTTTTGGATTCAGAATCCCAGTATATCCAAAAATTTCAGGAACAAAAACAGCAAAAGCTGTATTAAACAACTTAGCCCGTAATCCTTATGCTGCTGCATTATGCATAGATGGAGAAGACGGTGGAACTGGTGCAGCATACAATGTCTCCCTTGATAAAATGGGACATCCTATCGCATCAAACATTAGAGAATGCTACCTTGACCTTGTAAAGCAGGGTAAACAGAATGAACTTCCTTTGATTGCTGCAGGAGGCATTGGTAAAAAAGGTAATCTTGCAGCAAATGCTGCAGCACTTATAATGCTTGGTGCATCAGCTGTTGCAATAGGAAAATACATAATGCAGGCAACAGCTGATTGTCTTGGAGATGAGTATAATAGATGCAATCTATGCAACACTGGTAAATGTCCGAGAGGGATAACAACTCAAGACCCTAAGCTTTACAGACGTCTTGACCCAGATAAAGTAGCAGAAAGAGTGGTGGAGATATTCAAAGCTGCGGATGTAGAGCTTCGTAAAATTTTTGCACCTATGGGAAGAAGTACAGAGCTTCCAATTGGAATGTCTGATGGTTTAAGTATAGATGATAAAGCAATGGCAGAAAGGTTGGAGATAAGCTATGCCTGCTAAGAAAAAAGAACAAAAAGAAATGCCAAAAGTTGGCTTACACGAATCAGTGATTTCCTATCAAGATGCTGTGAGATGGATTGATGACAGAACTGTCACCATATACGGCAATATTAACGGAAAAAGAGTTCCCTCACGAATTCTTGAGGAGTTTATTCAGGAATCAGTAAGGGATGGGGCAAGAAATCTTCATATATATGCAGACGGACAGCACGGAATTGGCGGAAGAATATATCCTCAGGGTGAGCCAATAAAGATTACAATTGAAGGTCCTGTTGGGCAGAGATGCGGCTCAATGGGGATGTTTGGAACAGAGATAGTTGTAAAGGGTGGTGTCTCCGATGACGTGGGATGGCTTAACTGTGGAGCTAAGATAACAGTGCTTGGTGATGCTACAAACGGAGCATGGAATGCTGCTGCACAGGGAATTCTATATGTTCAGGGAAGTGGTGGTGCCCGCTGTGACACAATGACAAAACACAATCCCCGTTTTGACCCACCGCAGTCATGGTATCTAAGAGATGTGGGAGACTCTTTCGCTGAGTTTAAGGCAGGAGGAATAGCTGTAGTGTGCGGCGTAAATCCCCGTAATTCAAGAAGTGTTCTCGGATACAGACCCTGTGTTGGAATGGTTGGTGGTGTTATTTATTTCCGCGGGAGAATAGACGGGTATTCTGAAAGAGATGTGAAACTTCTTGAGATAACTGAGCAGGACTGGCAGTGGCTCTGTGAACATTTAAAGCCCTATCTTACAGCAATTGAGAGAGTAGAACTCTATGATGAACTTACAAAAAGCCCGAATGAATGGCACAAGCTTATTCCCTATACTCCTCAGGAAAGAAGACAGAGACGGTGGTTTAAAGTCTCAATGGAAGAATTCAGAAAAAACTACTGGGAAAAGGAAGTAGGCAAAGGAGGAATTTTTGCCGAATACATTGACCATGAACCAACGATAATCCCATACATTGTAACAGGTGAATATCGTAGATATAAACCAGTTTGGGCAAATGAAAAGTATGCACCACCCTGTGCATACAGTTGTCCAACCCACATACCAACTCATAAAAGAACCGCACTTATAAGGCTTGGAAAAGTAAAAGAAGCCATTGAGATGGTTCTTGAATATAGCCCCTTACCTGCAACTGTCTGCGGAATGATATGCCCCAATCTATGCATGCAGGCATGCACTCGTGGCATAATTGACATGCCAATATCGGTCAAAGAGTTCGGTAAAGCTTCACTGGAGCTTCCAGCACCTAAGAAGCCAAAACCTACAGGTCATAAAGTAGCAGTAATTGGTGCAGGACCTGCTGGAATGTCTGTGGCATGGCAACTAAGCCTTAAGGGACATGAGGTTACCATATATGAGGCAACAGATAAAATTGGAGGTAAAATAGAACTTTGCATACCAGAGCATAGACTTAATAAAGAAATTCTTCATAAAGAAATAGAGAGATTCAAAGAAGTTGTTCCTGATATAAGGCTTAACACAAAAGTGACAAAAGAGCTTTTTGAAGAAATTTTAAAGGAATATGAGTTTGTAGTAATTGCCGTTGGAGCTCACAAACCAAGAAAAATACCTTTCTCCGGCTCAGAGCACACAGTTTCTGCCTATGAGTTCATGAGAGATATAAACAGAGGAAAGACCTATGACCTGAAGGGGAAAAAAGTAGTTATAATTGGTGCTGGAAATGTGGGAATGGACACAGGAGTTGAAGCATTTCTTTGTGGTGCATCATCAGTTACCGCTGTTGATATACAAAAACCAGCTGCCTTTGGTGCTGAGTTTCAATATGCAAAGCAAAGGGGAGTAGAGATTATATGGCCTAAGGTGACAGAAAAATATGTTCCCGAGGAAAAGAAAATCTATTTTACTGATGGAACAAGCTTAGATGCAGATTTCGTTATAGTTGCAATAGGTGATATGCCTGACTTAGACTTTGTTCCTCATCAGATTCATACTGAGAGAGGCTGGGTTGTGATAAATGAGTTTTTCCAGACATCAAATCCAAAAGTATTTGCCATAGGAGATGTAACAGGACTTGGACTTGTAACCCATGCAATAGGACATGGAAGGCTTCTTGCAGAATATCTCCATGGAGAACTCATGCATGCACCAATAACAAGAGATTTAAGACCAAGAATACCCTATGAAAAAGTTAAAATTGACTACTATGAAAGATGTCGTGCTGTAACAAGCCTTGAACAAGAAGCAGAAAGATGTCTATCCTGTGGTTCTTGTAGAGACTGCCACATGTGTGAGATGACATGCTATTGGGGTGCTATAAGCAGAGTAGAAAAGCCCGATGGCAGATATGAATACGTAGTAGATGAAAATAAATGCATTGCCTGCGGCTTCTGCGTAGGAATCTGCCCCTGCGGCGTCTGGGAGATGGTAGAGAATATTTAAAAATACTATCTGTTTTCTAATTCCTCATAGATACTGCTGAACTGCTCAAGGGCGGATTGAAGATTTTCTGTTATCTCCCTTGCGAGTATATCTGGCGAAGGAAGGTTTTCTGAGTCTTCAAGGCTTTCATCTTTAAGCCAAAAAATGTCAAGACTCACCTTATCCCTTTGAATTAATTCCTCATAGGTAAATGCCCTAAATCTTTCTGTCTCCTCTCTGTTTCTTCTATTTTCAGGATTATAGCACCTTATGAAATCCTCAAGATGTTCATATCTCAATGGATTTGTCTTTAGTGTAAAATGCATATTTGTTCTCAGGTCATAAATCCAGAGTTTCTCTGTCCAGGGCTTTTCACTGGCAGGTTTTCTGTCAAAGAAAAGAACATTTGCTTTTACTCCTTGCGCATAAAATATTCCTGTTGGAAGCCTCAAAAGTGTATGAACATCGCATTCAGCAAGCAACTTTCTTCTAATAGTCTCTCCAGCACCTCCCTCAAAAAGCACATTGTCAGGCACAACCATGGCAACTTTTCCATTAATCTTTGTGATAGTTTTTACATGCTGAAGAAAATTCAATTGTTTATTTGATGTAGTTGCCCAAAAATCCCGCCTTTCATAAGTGAGGGATTCTCTATCAGCCTTCCCCTCTCCATTTACAATAGTAATACTGCTTTTCTTTCCAAAGGGTGGATTTGTAAGAATAATATCATAACGCTCTCCTGTATCAGAAATCAGGGAATCTCCTGTAGCAATAGGGCTTTCCTCTCCACCTATGCCATGGAGATAAAGATTCATCACACAGAGTCTAACAACACTATCAACTATATCCCTACCTGAAAAAGTGTTATATTTCAGAAATCTCTTTTGTTCCTTGTCCAGCCTATAATTCTTTGAGATGTACTCATGGGCAGCAAGCAAGAAACCGCCTGTCCCGCAGGCAGGGTCATGAATGGTCTGTCCTGGCTCAGGACTTATACATTCTACAATTGCCTTAATAAGTGGTCTCGGAGTGAAGTATTGTCCAGCACCACCCTTGACGTCTTCTGCATTCTTCTGAAGTAATCCCTCATATATCTCACCCTTTATATCAATATCAAGTCCAGTCCAAGTCTCATTATTAATAAGCTCTATGAGACGTTTTAGTTTCGCAGGGTCTTGAATCTTATTCTGAGCCTTTCTGAATATTACTCCAAGCATGCCCTTTTCTTTTCCCAAACTCTCAAGGATATGACGGTAGTGAACCTCAAGACTGTCTCCATCCCTCTCAATAAGGCTCTGCCAATCAAGCTCTTTTGGAATAATTGAAGGCTTATTAAAAGGTGGCTTTGTCTGTTCATCAGCCATTTTTAAAAAGAGTAGATAGGTAAGCTGTTCTACATAATCTCCGTAGCTTACACCATCATCTCGAAGGACATTACAGTAATTCCATAATCGTTGTACTATGGTTGAAGATTCATTGGGCATGACTTTTTTGGTCGTTTACTTTTAAATTACCTCTCCTTTTTCAGCATAATCAACAATCATTGAATCCCTACTTTCCCACTCTTCAGGTGTCATAGCTACAGCCTCAATTGGCTCAAATATCTCATAAATAGCATCGGAAAGAATCTCTATTCTTTCCCAGTAACTTTTTTCTCTAAAGTCTTCAGATATAACTACTATATCAATGTCACTCCCTTCATGATAAGTCCCTGTAGCATAGGAACCAAAAAGAATTATTCTATCCACTTTTATTCCCTTAGACTCTATGGCTTTTTTGAATCTATATATAATCTCTAAAACTGCTTTTTTTTCCATTCAAGTGCCTCAATACTTTTCTCAATTAAAGCTTTTGTAATAGGCTCGGTGAAGTGTTTTTGAAGTTTTTCTATATCCTCGGGATACCTTGTAACCACATGGGCTTCATTCAGTTTTACGAGAAATTTTCCAATTTCCTCAGGTGGTTTAACACCTATCTTGTTTAAAAGATAAACAAGATTATGAACCTTTGGAGGTATTTCTTTTAATTTTTCTTGATATAGTCCCTTTAATGCCTTCTCAATAGATAGGTGACACATGAAGACAGCATAAAAATATCTGCCTCCACTAAACATAAATTTCGCTGTATCTATGTCATACTCAGCTTGTTTTAACCACTCTGAAGCTCTTTTATTCATACATTCCTATTCTAACAGATTTAATTTTATTTTTATTTGTCTGTTTTGCTTTATCAATTTTTATCCTTTCCAGCAATTTCTCAGCAGGTTCGTCATTAGGGTCTTGTGGCACAAGCTTGCCCTCAAAGGCTTTCTTTAGGATGCTCTGCCTGAGCCTCTCTGCCTGCTTAAGACTCTGGTCAACAATCCCTTCTATCTGCTCAACCACAGAAAATCGCCTCTCTATCTCTGAAACAATCTGCTGCTGCTCTGGAAGAGGGGGAGGGGGATAAATAGATTTGAGATTTGAGATTTGAGATTTGGGATTTGGAGATTGCTGAAAATGTGCTCCCTGTTCCAATCTTACTAATTTCTCTTTCAACATTTCGCAGATAATAAAAAAGGAATTTATAAAGCCCTCCAAATCTAATTGCGGCTAATCCACGGCCTATGCATGAAGTTTCAAAACAGATATTTGTCGGACCAACTGGTGCTCTGATAGATAGTAAGATATCATTTTTCTCAGCAATCTTTTTGGGCTTTGAGCACCATTTTGATGGAATTGGATAGATAAGACCAAATTCGGCTTTCCCTTGATAAAATGGCAATCCAATTCTAACAGTATTGTATGTTTTGGAAGGAGGGGATTGTCCCATGATAATTTCTGCTGCCTCCCCCAACTTTACCCATCTCCACCCCTCAGGCAATTCAGGAAGGTCATTGTTAGCAACTGAAGGTTGCGTGACAATCTCTGAGATTCCTTCGCCACTTCTTTGCTCGGAATGACAGGATGAAGAATTAGTCAACTTGCCCTCAAAGGCATACTTTAAGACAGCCTGGCGATAACGCCTAATCTGAGCCTTTACCTTTTTCAAAGCCTCAACTCCAGCCTCAAGCCTCGTAAACAACTCCTCAATCTTCGCAACAATCCGCTTTTGCTCATTGAGAGGAGGGAGAGGGATAGGTATTTGTTGCATTGATGATTGATTTAATTTAAGCCTTGTTGTACCAGTAACATATCCATGATAATCAAAAATATTTAGGTAATGACATATAAAAGAATTCAAAATAACTCCATTAATTCCTCTTAAAACATGTGCATGGTTATTTACCCAACTTTTTCCTCTGATGATATATGCTTTGTTTTTTGTAGGCTCAAAAAAAGGAGCTCCATCTTCCCCTAATAAAACAAGTTCTTCATCAAATATATAATCATCAATCCAACCAACTTGTCCTGTAGCACCATAGTAAGGTATTAATTCTGACGGAGATTTACCAGAAATTCTTTTTTCTCTCTCATCCGTATTAACAGGTATCCTCTTATTATCTAAGATTTCTACAACCTCCCCCAACCTCGTCCACACCCAGCCATTTGGAAGAGTTTTAGAAACTTCATCATGCAAATCCATATTTCTGTTCTCTTTTCTCGAAAGCATCCTTCCCACCTTCTAATATTTCACAGACATGCTCTCTAATACCCTGTTTCTCTAATAGAAGATTTGATGCATCATCTTTAAATGTATTTTCAAGAGAACCACTGACATAGGAAACTCTTGATTCCTGACTTTCTAAACCTCTATCAAAATTAGCCACGATAACTTGTTCTGAGTCTGTATTCACAACAAGATTGGGATTATGTGTGGCAATAATTACCTGTCTTCTTTTCTTGGCATTCCTGAAATATCTAACGAGCGTATGATAAACAGACCTATTATCAAGATTCTCCTCCGGCTGATCTATTAGAATAGGTCTTTTATCTTCCTGATCAAGTTCTAAAAATAAGATAATAAGTGCTAATCCTTTTAAGCCCGGCGATAAATGATTAAGCTCAATATCATTAAACTTAATTGAATAACTAATATTGTAGTATTTTGTTGAATAGAGCCAATTATAAAAATCTAGTTCAATATATCTTCTTTTTTTTAATTGAGAGGCAAGGGTTCTATCATTTTTAGTAAATAACTCCTCAACCTCTTTTAAAAATCTTCTGATAGATTCCTTATTGCTATCCGATATTTTTTCACCTTCTAAATCTAAATTAAACTTCAACTCTTCTAATCTTTCTTTAAGCGCCTCAGGTCTTGATTGGCGAAACACCCCATCTGCCCTTAAATCAATCAATTCATGCCCATCACTTGACATAGAGTTTAAGTCAAAATCAAATTTAACTGTAAAATCAAATAATTTTTCGTTTATTTCTCCGCTTGCCTTTAAGACTTTCTCTAACGGCGAATAAATATTTTTAAGAACATCTTTTTCCTCAAATAATAGTTCAAAGAACTTTATAAAAATATTTTCTCTTTCCTTTAATAATTGTGGCAAAAGATGTTCAGCAGTTTCTATTTTTTGTATATCAGAAATTAAAGATTCTCTCTTTTTTTTCAGTTCTGATAAAGACTTATTTATTTCTTCAATTTTATTCTGCTTTGATTTCTCAAGTGCTAATTTATCTTTTTCTTTTTCAAAATTAGTGTTAACTACTTTTAATTCTTCTTTTTTTTCTTCTATATCATTTTCAAGAAGTTTTTTCCTGGCAATCAGTATCTGCTCTAAATCTTCAGGATATAAAACAATCTTTATTTCATCAATTTGATCTTTAGTAACTCCTACAGCCGAAAAGTCAAGTTTCAATTCATTTAAGAATTTTTTAGAATCCTCATGGAAGTTAGATACCTTATTATTTATCTCCTTTATTTTTAATAGCTTACTTTCAATTTCTGAGATTGTCTTCTCAAGGTTTGACTTTTGTTCTGTAAGAGATTGAATTTTTTGGAGAATTTGTTTTTGTTCATCAGAATCTTTTATAGCATCAGATATTTTCTTAATTTCATTCTCTAAGTTTTCTATTTCTTCTTTAGCTTTTCTAATATTTTCCTCTTTGGAAGGCTTAGAGTTAATTAAATCATTATAGTTATATATTTGCACATTTATGCTCTGTATCTGTTTAGTGACTCTTTCTTTATTGCTATGAATAATCTTCAATTGAGCATCTTTATAACTTTTGAAATTTACGTATGTTGCCTTAAGTTCCGATGGTATATTCTGAAAAATTACATCTTCAATTTGCCTTTCAAGTTCATTTTTACCAACTTCTGAACATAGTTGCTCAACATAATCTTGTGGCAAATATCTTACTTTGCCTTCTTTATCGAATTCTTCCAATTTGTCTTTAATCTCTTCTTCAACAGAACTTCCATCATCCCACTCGAGTTTTATTTTCGTTCCTTTTAAATCTCTAAATGCTCTTTTCAAAAATGACTTAGATTTATTCTCATCTTTCTCATAACACTTGTAACTTCCTGCTGCGTACGCAATTAAATCTAAAATAGCGGTTTTACCGGTTCCCTTTCCTCCAATGATACTGACTAAACCATCATTTAATAAAATAGGTTTGCTGTCAAACCACTTATTCGAATTAGAAATAGTAATTGATTTAATTATTTTATTCCTTTCTATTTTTTGTGGAGACTCCTCGCCTATGTAAACCCTCTCCTCAGGCTCATAAATTATCTGTTTTAAACCTTCAAATGTAGGATCAGCCTTAATCCAGCAATATCTTAATAAACAATTCGATTGATTGTTGCAATTATGACCAGGTTCACTTCTCTTTATACAAGGATAGCATATTTCAATGATTTTGTGAGCATCTGATCCATGAATACATGGTTTCAATCTACCATATTTTCTAGTTATCACGTCTGAATTATCACTTTTTTTCCCTAAAAAATAGTCCCTATCATTTGGATTAGATGAAAAAATACAGTCAGCAAATCTGTATATATTCTCTCTTGTAGCAGCAAGGCTTGAATGTTGAATTCCCGATGCACCATCTCCACTTCTGTTTGATACAACAATTATTGAATTATCACGCAACGCCTTATCTTTCTTTATTATATCTTCTACTTTCTCAAAAGAAACCTTAAATTGTTCAATTCCAATCTTATATGCAATATTTTCCTGAAGACTGTTGTCATTTCTATATTTTCTTCCAAGTTTTATTAGATCGTTTCGGATACACTTATAGACCTCATTTTGATAGTTAAATTCAAGGCTTGAAAAAAATTTACTGTCAAGATCATCAACAATTTCTGGCGAAAAAATTATATGCAAATTGATTGGAGAATCAGTAGAGGTTACAGGAATGATTCTAATTTCTACATTAGGCAGTAAACACTCAATATTATTCAAATTGCCTGCATCTTTATATTCCTTTACTTTTTTGTATCCTTCTATGGAAAAATAATCAGTTAATCCTATTACAGAAATATCTGTAAGAGATTCTAATTTTTCCAAATACTTTTCCCACTTTTCGTCATCATTTATACCGTCAAATTGGTTGTTTAATACAGATGCTGGAGTATGTACATGCAAATCCCACTTACGCCATTCAGAGCCCTTGGGATATCTAAAAAATGACATATTACTCCCCCCTCACCCCAAGATTTCCATCTCCCTCCTTATATAATCCACCCCATTTTTCTCAAACTCTGTGAATTCTGGGAAAACTTTATCAACAGCAGTCATTAGTCTTTTCTGGTCATTCCTGCTAAGACAATCAAGGCTTTCCAAAACAGTAACACTTCTGAACTTTAACTTTTCTATAATAAATTTCTGACAGGAGATTATTGTTAACCTCGCTGTTGATGAATTATTCACACCAAAAAGATAAACTGGAACTCTACTGTGGTTAAAACAATAATTTACTTCATACTCAGGCATATCAGGTAAAGGATGAAAGTTTTTTTTCGGTTCATATTGAGCAAGATTTGTAAAAACAAAATCATCAAGCATCTCAAAAAAGAGGCTCTGGATAACCTCTCTTTTATAAAGTTTCATATTACTTACTTTTAATATAACGCCTATAAATTGCATTAATGCAGGATAAAGATGTTCTAATTCTGTATCAAGAAATAAAATTCCTCTCTCGTTCTGTATATTATATGATGAAATTATTGAGTTAAATATACGTTCTTTATTCGGTGTATCAATGTCATATGAATATGATAATCTCATTAATGTTAAACCATAATCTGATATCCTAAAGAGGTTATTTCCAAGTGGAGTAATAAAGACCTCAACCATATCTCCATCTTCATGATAAAAAGGTATCAAAACCTGCCAGACATTAGGTCTTTTTTCTCTTAAACCAATCTTCTGACTACATTGTTTCTGAAGTATCTCCAGTATTTCTCTCATAAGTCACCAAATAAACTCTTTTGAAAATCAAAATAATCATTAGCGTTTATAATATTTGTCCTTTTAATAAAATAATCAAGAGCCTCTTTATAAGAATTATATCTATCAGTTATCTCAGCAAAAGAGAGTTTACGAATATCCTTTTCAATATCGTCATTTTTTATCATATGAATGTGATAATCATAATGAGGAGAAGGTTTTAAGATGTCTTCGGTCACATAATGAGGTCCATTACACCTAATTAAAGGCATTCCTTTATCAGGAGAGGGAAGAAGATCAAGTCCTATGGAAAAATTTTCCTGAAATTCCTTGTGTTTTCTTATGAACATCCTGAATTTATAATTTCCATCAATAGATTGGAGTTTAAAATCCCTTCTGAAGTGTTGATATTCTTCACTAAACTCCTTTGAAGAGCTCTCAATAATTCTTTTGGGCATTATTATTAATCTCTCAATTTCTCTTTCTATCATATACTTTCATCCCACCAATACCTCATTTAATTCCTCTAAAATTATATCAGATTCTGTCCCAAAGAGGTAGTGGAATCTCATGAGTCCGCCCTTTTCGTAAAAGGGGGCGTAATCAAAGTCTTCTAATTCTATGGAGCATGAGGTGGCTATATGGTCTTTTATCATTGTGAGCCATTCAAGTTGTTCAGGTGTAAAGGTTTTGCCAGAGCGTTGCTGTTCTCTTAGCCAATCGCTAAATCTCTCCTCAACTATCTCTGGAAAGGGCTCAAGAAACTCGGTGCTGCCGAGAGTAAAGCGGAGGAGGGAGATTATATCTGTAAGCAGTCTCTGAGGACCTGCCTTTTTGACCTTTGACCTTTCAAGTTGCTCATAGGCTTTCCATACAAGCTCTGTTGTAAGGTAATAGGGTGGTTTCTGAATTGCATCGGCAAGCCTCTTTATCTCTTCATAGGTTATGTGCCTTCTACCATAGGGCTTTTTGTAAAGAAGTTCAATAGCAATAAGCTCGTCTTTGTTTTCTTCAATAAATCTCTTGAATGTATCTATGATTGTCTTTGCCTTCTCCTTAGCAGAATCATCAAATCCAGCAAGTATGACCCTGTCTTTACTTATTGTATCAATAATCTGTTCATTCCTCTTTTTTATTGTAATGAGTATCTCTCTTAGGTCAGGGTTATCAAAGGGCTTGCATGCCTCATCAACAAGATTCTCTAAGGCATTCTTTATTTGCTCATTAGAGGGATTATCCGTATTAAATATCTCCTTTGCCTTTTCAATCTTTTTGTCAGGGTCTATGGCATCAATAAGCCTGTTAATAATCTCTTTTATTTTTCTTCCACCTGCTAAAGCTTCAATCTCCCTTCTGTCCTTTTCATTAAGTTCTCTGTCAAGCTTGCTCAAACGGGCTACAAGCGAGCTGAGGGTATCTTCATCCCTGTTTCCGAGAGCTACTGAATGAATCAGCTTATCAAAGGGAATACTTCTTTTTCTCTCAAGGGGGCGGGAGTCTGTCTTATCATTCTCACATACACCAACGGCATCTACAATAATAAAATGTGTTTTATGAAGGGCATCGGGTGTAACAGCCTGAAGGTCATCAGGGGAAATAACCCTCGTACCCCTTCCCTTCATCTGTTCAAAATAAACACGTGATTTTACATCCCTCATGAAAATGAGGCATTCAAGGGGTCTTATGTCTGTGCCAGTGGAAATCATGTCAACTGTCACAGCAATCCTTGGATTATAGGAGTTCCTGAAGCTTACTATAAGGTCTTCGGGTTTTTCTCCTGTTGTCCTGTAGGTAATCTTTTTACAGAAGTCATTTCCCTTTCCAAACTCCTCTCTCACAATATGAACAATGTCTTCTGCATGGGAATCATCTTTTGCAAAGATAAGGGTCTTTGGGACTTCTGTCCTTCCAGGAAAAAGTTCTGTAAATAATTTCTCCTTGAAGGTTTTTATAATTGTCCTTATCTGGTCTGGTGCAACAATATCTCTGTCTAATTGGGAGGGAGTGTATTCAAGGTCTTCATCAAGCTGTTCCCATCTAAGCTGCCTTGTTAATTTATCTCTTTTGTCAACATAAAAGCCCGCTTCAACTTTACTCCCCTTCTCTGTAATCTCTGTCTTTATGCGATAAACGTCATATCCCACATTCACTCCATCGGCAACTGCTCTTTCATGGCTGTATTCCATAACAAGATTCTGATTAAAAAATCCGAGCGTCTGTTTTGAGGGCGTTGCTGTAAGTCCAATGATATAGGCATCAAAATACTCAAGAACCTGTCGCCATATATGGTAAATTGACCTATGGCATTCATCTGTAACAATAAAATCAAAGGTCTCTATAGGAATCTGAGGGTTGTAGGATATCTCCTTTGGTTCATCTGCTGAAGGATATTCAAAACCTGAAAATTCTTCAAGTTCAGGGGAAAACTCTGTCTCTCCCTTGAGCATTGAATAGAGTCTCTGAATGGTAGTGATGCATACACGGCTTACAGGGTCAATGGTGTTTGAGGTAAGATGCTGAATATTGTAGAGTTCTGTAAATTTTCGTCCATCATCAGGTGTTATGTATTGCTGAAACTCATTTCTTGTCTGTCTGCCAAGATTGCTTCTGTCAACAAGGAAAAGAACTCTTCTCGCGTTTGCAAACTTGATAAGTCTATAGATGAAGCTCACGGCTGTAAAGGTTTTCCCTCCACCTGATGCCATCTGTATAAGTGCCCTTGGTCTGTCTTCTGAAAGAGACTTCTCAAGATTTTTGATTGCTTCAATCTGACACTCTCTCAGTCCTTGAGTGTATAGTGGCGGCATCTTTTTCAGTCTGCCTCTTAAGGTATCTTTTTCATTAAACCATTCAAGCAATGTTTTTGGTTGATGAAAGGCAAATACTCTTCTTGAGCGTGGTTCAGGGTCTTTTAAATTCCTGAAAAATGTCTCTGTACCTGTGCTTTCGTAAGCAAAGGGCAGGGTTTCTAATATTATCGGAAGATTGTTGGTAGGGTTTAATATGTATTTCGCAGTTTGTTCTGCAACTCCGCTTAGGGTTGTCCCTTCAGGCTTTGCCTCAATGACACCAACAGGAACCCTATTTACAAAGAGTAGATAATCAGCGATGCCCTCACTCAAGGGAAATTCACGAACAGCAACACCTAAGGAATCGCTAAGATTTACTCTACGATAATCCTGAACAACCCAACCAGCTTTTTCAAGAAGATTATCAATCCTTTCTCTTGCCTGTTGTTCTGGCGTCATAACATTCCCTTAAAGTTTCATATGAACATTATAACAGAACATTTAGTTAACTAATAAGTGTTCTAATTTAATTTCATGCTAAAAAGTGTATAATTAATCATAGATTCCATCATTCAGGAGGCTAAGATGAAGGGAAAAAACTTTACAAGGAGGGAATTTATAAAGGCTGCTGGAGCTGGTGCCACTCTTTTGCTTGCTAACAAATTTGGAATTCATTCTTTAGCATGGGCTGATAGTAAAAAGAAAACTTTAAAAATGGTGCTTGTTGACTATACTAAATGCACTGGATGTAGAACCTGTGAGGCAGTCTGCTCAGCCTATCACAATCCTGTTATAGTTAATGGTAAAAGTCTTCCAGGGCTTGGAAACCCTGTGTATTCAAGAATACGTGTGCATAGCTTTAATCCAGACGTGGACATCCCCAATGTGTGCAACATGTGTCCTGATGCACCCTGCGTTAAAGCCTGTCCTGTTGAGCCAGAGCCAAAGACAGGGCGGAGAGCCATTTATAGGGATGAGAAAACTCAAACCATTCAGAATGACCCCAAACGCTGTATTGCCTGCGGAAGCTGTGCAAAAGCCTGTGCTGAGCAAAGAACTGGTGTTATTGAGCTTGACCCTCAGACAGGAAAACCTCGCCCCACATGTAACCTCTGTGGAGGAGAGCCTCAATGTGTAAAACACTGTCCCTTCAATGCTCTTTCTGTTGTTGAGGTTAAAACCAGTAGCAAATTTTACGGTAAATCACCCAAAAAGATTGCCACTGAGCTTTCAAAACAGTGGTATGGCAAAGTAATTTAGGAGGCGTAAAATGAGTTCAATTAAGGGATATTATGGTAAATTGCTTTACATAAACCTTACGACCGGCAAGATTGAAAAAAGGGAAATCCCTGAGGAAGACCTTGCCAAATTTATCGGAGGACGGGGTTTAGGAGTAAAAATTTTATGGAATCATCTGCAAAAACCCGGAGTTGACCCACTTTCCCCTGAAAATCCTCTCATTTTCATGACAGGTCCCTTTTCTGGATTTCCTGTTCCTTCTTCATCAAGAACCTGTGTGGTTACAAAATCACCTATAACATCTCCTGTGCATTCTCCCTATCCACATGCATCAACTCTCACATACTCAAATATTGGTGGATTCTTCGGTCCTGAGCTTAGGTTTGCAGGTTATGATGGAATTGTAATTACTGGTAAAGCAAACTCTCTCTGCTACATTGTGATAGATGACGATAAGGTAGAAATTCGTGATGCTAAGAAATTTAAAGGCATGCGGACAGATGCCTTTGACAAGGCAATTTTGGAAGAACTCAAAGACAGAAGATATAAAACAGTATACATTGGACCAGCTGGTGAAAATCTTGTCCGATATGCCTCCATACTTCACACTTCTACCCGTGCAGCAGGTCGTGGCGGGGTGGGATGTGTTATGGGTTCAAAAAATTTAAAAGCTATTGCAGTAAAGGGAAGTAAGCAGCCCGATGTTGCTCATCATAAAAAATTTATTGAAATTCTTGAAAAAGCCAGATTAGTGTTAAACAACTCTCCTAATACAAAAAACTGGAGATCCTATGGAACAGCTGGCTATATTGTAAAAAGTAGTGATCAAGGCACAGAAACAGTGCGTAACTTCAGAGAAGGCACTTTCCCGGAAGCATATAAAATTGGTGCAGAGGCAGCAAGAAGGGATGTCTGGGTAAGGGATATTGCCTGTATGTATTGCCCACTTGCCTGCAAAAAGAGCGGCCGCACAAAGGGTAAATATGGTGGTATTGTTCATGATGGGCCAGAGTATGAAACCGGAACAATGCTTGGCTCTAATCTTTTAATATCAGACATGGCTGGTTTACTCAAGATAATCTATAATGTTGATGACCTTGGTTTAGACGCAATTTCAACTGGAGCAGTTATCGGATTTCTAATGGAAGCCTATGAAAAGGGAATGATTAATAGAAAATTCCTTGACGGAATTGAGCTTAAATGGGGAAGCGTTGATGCAACCCTTGCCATAGTACAAAAAATTGCATACAGAGACGGGATCGGAGACCTTGCCTCAAAGGGTGTAAAGGCATTATTTCAAAAAATTGGTCAGGGTAGTGAAAAGTTTGCCATACATGTAAAAGGACTTGAGCTTGCTGCCCACAACATTCAAGCAAATCCGCCAAGAGCACTCTGCTATGCTACTGCAAACAGGGGTGGATGTCACTTAAATGGTGACAGTGTTGAAGCGCAGAATTTTAGGGCTATGATTGACTCAACAGGAGTATGTTTATTCGCTGCCATGGATAAAGTCTATGAAGAACCAATAATTTCCATGCTCAGTGCAATAACAGGAGTTGAATATGACAGAGCACAGTTTCTTAAGGCAGGAGAGAGAGTCTTTAACTTAGAAAAGCTCTTCAACTACTGTGAGGGCTTCCGAAGAGAAGATGATTGGTTACCTGACCGCTTTTTTGAAGATGCCTTCACAATAGGACCGAAAAAAGGTGCTGTACTTGATAGGGCTAAGTTCCGTGACATGCTAACTCAATATTACAAAGAAAGAGGTTGGGATCCTGAAACCACCAAACCTACGGAGGCTAAATTAAAGGAACTTGAGCTGGATAAAATTATTAGTTAGTAGATTATTTTATTTCTTTTTTTATTTCAGAAGTTCTTTAGGCTCGGGCTGGCATTAAAGTTTTATCTTGCCATTCCAAAAATAAATATAGTATATTTATTAATAAAACTTTTATGGAGGTGTTAATTTGTTAATAGTGGAAGAAAAAAAAGAGTTTACGTTGCGGGGAAAAAAAATAACTATATGTAAAGATGATGTTTTAAAAATTTTATCAAAATACAAAGAAGAATCTTATCCGCAAAAAGGGCAAACTTCCAATTATTATCTTGTTTTAGAAGGAAAACTTATTCCTATTAAAAAAGCTTTGTTATTTGTTTTAGAAGATTTAGGACATGATTTTACTATACTTGATTTTGTTACACATGATGCTGTTCGTATTTTTCGCGCCTTAGGGTTTCCGATAGTTGTTGGTAAAGGCAACAAAAATCTTTTAAAATCCTTTATCGGTAGCCTCAGTCTTCAAGGGAATGCGATAGAGGACAAGAAAAATATATATGAATGAAAATTTCTATCTTCTTGATACCTCTTTTATTGTTGCTTTTCTGTCTTCAAAAGATGTTCACCATAAAAGAGCTTTAGAACTTTTTGTGCAAACTGAAGGTATATTTGCTTCTAATTTCTTAGTTTTTCAAGAAACAGTAACTGTTATATGCAGAAGAGCAAGAGAACAAAATATGCTCTCATCAAATTTATTCAGAATAATTAATGATTTTTTCAATACAATAATGATAATTAATGAAATACCACCTAGGGAAGAAATATTAAAAATCATGGAAAATTCTCAATTTCTTTTAAGTTTTACAGATGCTTCATTAATTTATTATTCTGGCAAACTTAAAGCAGAAATTCTCACATTTGACAATAACCTGCTTTCAATCAAATAAAATTTATTCGCCCCAGAAAGCTTTATAAAAATTCTTTGCTCGCTGAGAGTATTCGGAGAGCATTTTTTCTGCTTCAGTAAGAATCTGCTCTTTTAAAGGATGGTCTTCAAACCATTCAATTAGCATCTCTTTTGTTACTTCAATATGAAACTGCAAAGCATAGACATTATCTTTGTATCTAAATGCCTGATTTTCATAGACTGAAGACTTTGCAAGATGCACTGCCCCAATAGGCAAATCAAAGGTATCTCCGTGCCAGTGAAATACTTTAAATTTTCTCCATACATCACCAACAGAAGGATGCTTTGCAAGAGAAATCATTACAGGGTCCCTTAAACCATCACCGGTAAGTTCTATATCATGCCAGCCTATTTCTTCGCCATGTCCTTTATATACCTTTGCACCGAGTGTATAGGCAATGAGCTGAGCGCCAAGACATATTCCAAGCACCTTTAGATTTCTATTTATTGCCTCTCTTATAAGCCTTGAAACCACCTTAAGATGGGGATATTTATCCATCTCATAAACCCCCATAGGTCCACCCATTACTATTAAACCGCTATAGCCCTCAAGAGTTGAGGGTGTATCGCCATCTTCTGATTCAAAAATTTTATAAGGCGTGGAATTCTCAACTAAATAATTCTCTATACTGCCAGGACCTTCTGTCTTTATATTCTTAATTATCGCTATCATGTAAATTTACTCCCTTTTTTATAATAATTCCGTATTTTTTTATTCTATAATTAAGCTGCCTTTCAGTAAGACCCAAAGCCTGTGCGGTTTTTCTTATATTGAAATTAAATTTTGGCAGCGTATCCATTATTCTAATTCTTTCAAGTTCCTCAACCTCTGTGGGAAGCTTTAAATCTCCTAAGGAATAGGGCTTTAATTTAAAAACCCCTCTAACAGTATCAGGAAGGTCGTAGACCTTTATTTTACTACTCTCTGTCATGACAACAAGCCTTTCTATAGTGTTTGCAAGTTCTCTTACATTTCCGGGCCAATCATAGGAAACAAGCACTTTTAAGGCTTCTTCATCAATTGAAACAGATTTTCTATAAATATTGCAGAAACTCTTAAGATAGTACTCCACAAGCAGAGGAATATCCTCTTTTCTTTCTCTTAGAGGTGGAATATAAATTGGAATAACATTAAGCCTCCAGAATAGGTCTTCCCTGAAGTTTCCCTTTCTTATTTCCTCTGAGAGGTCTTTGTTTGTAGCTGATATGAGTCTTACATCTACCCTAATAGTTTTTGATGAACCAAGAGGCTCAACTGTTCTTTCCTGAAGCACCCTCAGTAGCTTTGGCTGAAGTGAGAGTGGTAACTCTGCTATTTCATCAAGAAAAATAGTGCCTCCATTTGCCTGTTCAAATTTACCAATTCTTTTTACAGCACCTGTGAATGCACCTTTTTCTGAACCAAAAAGTTCTGCCTCAAGAAGATTTTCTGGAATTGCTGCACAGTTTATTGCAACAAAGGGTCCCTTTGCTCTTTTACTTTGAAAATGAATTGTCTTTGCTATAAGCTCCTTACCTGTGCCAGATTCTCCAAACAGTAGCACTGTGGCATCTGTTGAAGCAACTTTCATTACTGTTTTAAGAACTGCCTGAAAAGAAGGTGACTGTCCAACAAGATTGGGAAAATTGTATCTGTCCTTAAGCTGAGCTCTCAGAATAATATTTTCATCTTCCATGATTTTATAGCTTTCCCATAATTTGATAAACTGTCCAATTAAAGAGGCAACCACAGAAAGCACTCTTAAGTCATCATCCACATCTCCTTGCTCTTCAGCATAAATTCTGTCAGCAGATATAACACCAAGTATTTCATCCTCTATTCTTATAGGAACACAAAGAAAAGAAATGCCTTTTTTATTAGGTCTACTTCCTGTTTTATTAAGAAACTGAGGTTCTTTCTCTATATCTGGAATAAACATCGGCAACCCTGTCTCTATAACTTTGCCTACAATACCTTCACCAATTCTATATCTTCCTCTGCTCATCTCTTCTTGAGTTAATCCATAGGCAGCAACAATACTGATTTCTTCTGTCTTTTTATCAAAGATAAAAATACTACCTCTTCTCATATCAAGCTCTTTTGATAAAATTTCAAGGACAGAATATAGATTTTGCGCAAGGTCAAAGGAAGACGTTAAAACTCTGCTTACCTCAAAAAGTGCCTTCAATTCTATGTTTTTATGTCTGGTCATACATTGGACGGCAAACAATTGCCGATAAACTATTATAACATTTGCGGTTAAGAAATGGAAGAGACAATAGATATAGGAGTCAATTTACCATCTATTTAATATTCATCCAAAGCCTCTTCAAAATATTTATCAAATAAATATTTAACATCTGGATACTTCCTTAAAATCTGCATTTCGTAATTTTCTTTGAATTGGTCTGAAATCTTATAGATACACTCACCTTCAATTGCTTCCATTTGTAGTAAGCTATGGCATTCCTAAAGAAAAACTAAATCTAATGTATAAGGCTTAAAAAATTCAGATAGTTCATTATATAAATCTGAATAAAGTATTTATAGCCCTTTTCTTTTGAGAACCAAACACATAGGCAAGGGCTACGTTATATTTTCTAAAAAGTCCTGAGAGTTTTTTAATTTTCTCCATACTATAAAATTATAGCACAATAAAAAATTGTAAGCAGAAAGCAATAAAAAAGGCAGGCATGGTAGAGCCTGCCTTGTAATGCAAAGACCGAATATCAAACTGCCTGTTCACCCTTTTCTTTTGTTCTGATTCTTACTGCATCTTCAACAGGAATAATAAATATCTTACCATCACCCACATTGCCAGTGTATGCTTTTTCCTGTATGACTTTAACTACCTTTTCTACAAGGCTATCTGGCACAACAACCTCAATCTTTATCTTGGGTATAAATAAAACCTCAAGTTCACTACCTCTATAAATCTCTACATGTCCTTTCTGCCTACCAAAACCCTTTACATCTGTAACTGTCATTCCCTGAATACCTGCGAGAACAAGGGCTTCTTTTACTTCTTCAAATTTAAAGGGTTTAATTATTGCCTCAATCTTTTTCATCGTATTCCTCCTTTTTATAGGTTATACGCCCTTTCACTATGCTGAGATGAATCAAGTCCTATAATTTCCTCTTCCTCAGTAACTCTAATCTTCATGAATATTCTAATCACTAAGAATATTAACGCAGTCATTATTGCTGTGTAAACTATTGTTACTACCACTGCAATTGTCTGTGTCCATAGCTGTTCTGGATTTCCGTAAAGAAGTCCTTTACCAGCCTCATTAATTGCAGGGTCTGCAAAAACTCCTGTTAAAATTGCACCAATTATTCCTGCAACACCGTGAATTCCAAATACATCAAGGGCATCGTCATAACCAAGCTTTGGTTTCATTGCTGTTACGCTGAAGTAGCATATAAATCCTGCCAGAGCTCCAATTATTATTGAACCAATGATATTTACAAAGCCTGCAGCAGGAGTAATTGCAACAAGACCTGCTATCATACCTGATGCAAGTCCAAGCACAGTAGGTTTCTTTGTCACTGCCCACTCTGTAAACATCCAAGCAAGTGCTGCTACTGCTGTAGCTGTATTTGTGTTTATGAATGCCTGTGCAGCAAGCCCGTTTGATGCAGCTGCACTTCCCGCGTTAAATCCAAACCATCCAAACCAAAGAAGCGCAGCACCAATTGCAACCAGAGTAAGGTTATTTGGAACAAGCAGAGTATTTTTTCTTTTACCAAGTATGAGAACTCCAACTAAAGCAGCGACCCCTGCATTAATATGAACAACTGTTCCACCAGCAAAATCAAGAGCTCCCATCTTTGCAAGAAATCCTCCACCCCATACCCAGTGAGCAATAGGAACATAGACAAGGCTCATCCAAAGAATTGTAAAGAGCACCCATGCTGAAAACTTCATTCTTTCAATGTAGGCTCCACTAATCAAAGCTACTGTAATTGCAGCAAAGGTAAGCTGAAATATTGAGAACAAAACCTCTGGTATAGTTCCCTGCAATGAATCAATCTTTACCTCGCTCAAAAAAGCTTTATTAAACTGTCCAATTATTCCACCAATATCACCTGAGAAAGCTAAGCTGTATCCATAGGCTATCCATAGGAAACTTGCCAAGCAATAGGCTACAAAGCTCATAGCAATAGTGTTAAGCACATCCTTTCTTTTAGCCAAACCACCGTAAAACAGTGCAAGTCCTGGCACTGTCATCAGCATAACAAGAGCTGTTGCTACAATCATCCATGCAGTATCACCTGTATCAAGCTTTGGCTGAGGCTGTGCTGTCTGCCCTGTTAGCCCAGGTTGGGCTTGCGGCTGAGGAATATCTCCTTCAGCAAATATTATGTTTGTTGATAACGCTAATACCATCAAAATAAGTAAAAATATTGTAATCAATCGTTTCATTTTTTCCCTCCTTTAAAAGCTAAAAGTAATACCTACGCCTGCTACCCATGTGTCATCAAGATGTCCATTGTGATTATAAGAACTGCCATCAACAACTCTTTTTGCCTTGTTTGAAAGAGGAAACCAGTATTGAACCACTGGCTGAACAGTTACATTTTTCATAACTGGTATTGTAAAGCCTGCCTGAAGCTTTCCATCGTGAAAAGCACTGTATTTTTTGCCTGTGTATTCTCCTGTGCTACTGTCATAGGTTCTCCAGTAAGAATCATCGCCCTTGAAATAGCCAAAGGATGCTGCAAGGTCAAGGGTTATGTCTTTGTAAACCTCAAAAGAATGAGAAAAGGACAGATTCACATAGGTGCCTGGATATGCAGAGATGTCACGGTAAATTGTAAGTGTAGGTTTTGAAATAATATCATAACTTGCACTTAAAAAAACTTCCTCTGTTTCATCAGTATATTTTGTTCCATAGTAGATATAACCACCTGTCAAAGAAAGTTTATCAATTGGATAAGTATAACTCAGTGTAAGGTCAGACTCATTAAAGCTTTTTCTGCTTGGTCTGTCTGGAACAAAACTCTGGGTTTGTCTTTCATTTGTATCAATGTTTCCCCAGTAATTCACAGAAAAACCCTTGTAAGAAACTGTAACAGATGGTTGAATTACAACGCTACCTGAACTAAGTTCATAACCACGAAATATGTACCTGCTGTAAATTCCTGCAGAAACACTACCCGTTACTTTGTCCTCCTGTTTTGGTTCTTCTTTTTTAACTTCCTCTGCCATTGCCAAGGAAAAAGAAAAGAAAATAACCAAGACTACCGATACTAAATACTTAAAATGTCTCATAACAGCACCTCCATTGAGTTTTTTTATTTATAAAAGCTAAATTCGTGCCAGATAAAACTCTTTGAAATTTAAAGATTTTTTAAAACAAAAGAAATTACAATTATGTAGAACTTTACAATTTTGTAAATATCTTCATAGAGGCTATTCAATTATATTAACTATTCCATTTCGTCCCCCTTGATGAATACGAAAACTTGTCCTGAAAGAGTCATACTGAGGTAAAGCGAAAGGTCTTTTCCCTTGGACGTGAAGAGATTCTTCACTTCGTTCAGAATGACAAAGGGAAGATAAATGAAAAAATATTGAAGATTCAGGCGCTTTTCATAATAATAGAGAAAGCATTCTTTTATTAAACTATTCTCTGATTTCCAAACTCAATTATTTTTCTTAAATCAACATCTGCTCCTAAAACTCCTATAAACTCTCCTTTTTCATTAAATATGGGAGAAGAGACTGTAAAGCAGTAAGAATTTGTAGCAACTGAAATATAAATATCGGAAATATAAGTTGAAAGCCTTTTTTTTGCCTCTATAAACCATTTTCTATTTGACCAGTCTTCACCATATCCTGTAGAACCATATTGGGCTTTGAACTCTCCTCTTGACACATTTTCAGTTATTTGAACACCTTTTTCATCTGTGACATAGAGAAGTTCAAAAATATCATATTGATAAATTAATTCTCTAAGATATTGCTCCATAGTGAAATGAAACATTGATTTAAGCTCCCTTGAAAGAGTTGCGTTTTCTACAATCTCTCTGGCATATTTATGAATTCTGCTTCTTACTTTTCCTATATCTAAAATCTGTTCTTCCGATAATGTATGGAGTTTATTTGCAAATCCTTTTAGATTATTTGAGGAAAGCACGGCATTTTTTACGAAATTCGACAATACATATAACGATTGTTCCACATTGTCAACTGTATTTTTTAAATTATCTGACACATTTTCTAATTTTTCAGCATTTCGGACAAGCTCTTCAAGAGGAGTATCTATGGATTCAAATTTCTTTCTATTTTCAGTAACCTTAACATAGGTTTTCTGCACCTGTTTTTCAATAATATTAGTTTCAATCTTTATTTTTTCAATAAGAGAGAATATATTTTTGGTTTTTGATGAAACATCTTTTGTTGCTGACATAGTTGCATGGGCGAGTTTTCCTACTTCCTCTGCTACGATTGCAAAGCCTCTACCATGTTCGCCAGCACGAGCAGCTTCTATAGATGCATTAAGGGATAATAGTTCGGTTTTATCTGCGATTTCCTTTATTGTTGTGGCAAGAGATGAAATCATTTTAATAGCATCGTATACACTCAATGTAGTAGATACCAGAGTTTCAACAGCCTGTTTAATTGAAAGCATGCTTGTTTCTGTTTCCTTAAAACTCTCCTTAGTAAGGGTTATATTTTCACTTACCCTGAATACTCTTTTTAAATTTTCGGTAGCAGAAATGGAAACTTCCTCTAATACTGTCCTGACTGCATCCATCTCCTTTGAAACAAGATTAACTACTCCATCAATTTTTTCTGTGCCTGATTTTAAAACCTCTGCTTCTTTTTCAATTAGAGGAGAAAGATCAACAAGTTCAATAGATTTACTTAAAATTTTTTCCATTAATTCATTATTATTTCCTTGTTGATTTTGATAGCTTTTTCCATTTCTTTTATTCATTAATTTTGATAAAGTTCCAAACATTTTAGCCCTCCTTTAAAATTTCATACATTTTAAAAACTTCAAATATTTCTTTTTTTTATTTCAATTGTTATGCCATATAAAAAATTAAGAAATTCAAGAAGATTAGTAGTGAAAAATTCTACATTTTTGTATGAATTTGCATTTTTGTAAAATTAAATACCTGGCATAAAGGATAAAAGATTGGAGGGAAGAGGTTTTAAAATTTATCCTTTTATGCCTGGTAAAATACTAAACTGATTCACAGTAGTCAAAAGCTAAAGCATTATTTATTAATTCAAGCTCAATATCTTTATCTTCTTCAAGACTACCAAAAGCATCTGCTCTGCATTGCCTGCAGTGTCTGATCTGTCTTATATGTTTTTCGCAAACCTTTCTAATATCTTCTAATACCTGACAGGATGGCTTTTGTAAATTAATCATTTTCCCGTTTGGTATAAGAGGAATGATGTTCATCACTTTAGCTTTAAGCCTTCTTGCTCTTTCGGCAATATTTTCAATCTCTCTCTCATTTACTCCTGGAATTAACACAGAATTTACCTTTACACAGAAACCTCTGTCCGTAAGCATTTCCAAGCCATTCCATTGGTTCTCAAGAAGATATTCAGAAGCTTCTCTGCCCTTCATTAACTTCCCATCGTACAAAATCCAAGCATAAATCTTTTCTGCAGTAGAAGGATTAATGGCATTAATTGTCACTGTAACCGTAAAAATTCCTAAATCCTGTAAAACTTCTACTTTCTTAGGTAAAAGAAGTCCATTGGTTGAAAGACAGAGAAAAATATTAGGAAACTCTTTCCTTACAAGTTTAAAAAAATTAAAAGTTGACTCATTAGCAAGAGGATCCCCTGGACCTGCTACTCCAATAACAGAGATTCTATCTCTCTCAGTTGCTACTAACACTCTTTTTAAAGCTTCCAATGGTGTAATAATTCTACTTGATACTCCAGGTCTTGATTCATTTACGCAATCATAATTTCTATTACAGTAATTGCAACTTATGTTACAGACTGGTGCTACAGGAAGATGCAATCTTCCATATCTTTCATGACCTCTCTCTGAAAAGCAGGGATGTGTATTGATTACTCCTTCCTCAAGAGATTGCTTTTTCATTTTCCTCCCCTGTTCTTATTCTAACTGTCTTTTGTATTGGACATATAAATATTTTTCCATCTCCGTGCTTTCCTGTTCTATTAACTTCAATTATTTTCTTTATGATTAGTTCCACAACTTCATCTGGAGCAATTATTGTAAGCATTCTCTTAGGCACAAAAAGGGCTACCTTAGGAAGACTGTGTTCAAGGGCATAGGTTGAGGGAGTTGGTTTCAGTTTCACAGCAGTGCAGTAGCTTTCAGGCAAATCAGAGTCAAGCTCTTCTATGCAGGCATCACCTTTCTGTTTTCCTCTACCTTCAACACCTTGAAGAGTAAGAGATGGAAAGCCAAGTTCCTCCAGTGCCTTCTTTGTTACAGGTGTTTTATCTCTTCTTATTATTGCCACAATCTCTTTCATAGTCCCTCCTTTCCTGTTCTTATTGTAAAGGCTTTTTCAACAGGGCTTATAAAAATCTTTCCATCACCAATGAATCCTGTGCGAGCCTTATCTTCAATAATTTTTACTACTTTATCGACATCCTCATCGTCTACAACCATCATTAGAAGCGTTTTTGGAAGTTCATCGTAATGAACTGGTCCAACCTGCAGTCCCTTCTGCTTACCTCTTCCAAAGACTGGCATCTTTGTTAGAGATGGATATCCTGCGCCTTCAAGGGCAAGGACTACTTCCTGCTCTTTCTCTGGTCTTATGAATGCTCTAATCATTTTCATAGTTATTCCTCCTTTTTATTGAGTAATTTTTTTAGCCATGGTGGCGGCGATGTTTTTATTGTTTCGTAAAGTTTTTCAAGGCATTCTTCAATTGAGCTTCCCTCCTTTACTTTAAGGGGCATAATTCCCTTCTGAGAGAGCCTTGCAGCAGAAGGCGGTCCTATCTCAGTCATGTAAATGATTTTACAGTCCGATAGAGCCTTCACTTTATCCCATACAAGGTCATTGTGAACTTCTGGAGTATCCTTGCTCTCCTCTATTGCCCTATCTCTACCTTCTGAAAACTTTCTTATCTCCATAAATTTATATCCCTCTTCCTCAACTTCATAGACCACAAACTGACCAGAACGTCCAAAGTGCTCATTCACCCTTATTCCGTCTGTAGATGCAAAGGCTACTTTCATCAGTGCACCTCCTTTCTTAGCAACAAATTAGCCATTTCGTTTATAAGATTCAGGCTACCCCTGTAACCAATTGTGACCTTGTGAGTTAATCCCAAGCTCTTGTAAACAGGAAAACCTATCTCAAGTAGCACTACTTCCAACTTCCTTGCTTTCTCCTCGGCATGACTGTTTGAAAGAAGGAGTTCAAAATCACCTTCAAGGTCATAGAGACTTCCAATTAGGACTTCCTTAGACTGAATTTTCTCTAAAATTTCACCGCCTATTGGAAGCACAACAAGCTCTAAATCTAATCCTGCTTCATTTAGAATTTCAGAAAGCCCTAATGCCAAATCAGGCTCTGTAGCTACTGCAGCCTTCCTTCCTGCCACATAAAACTGGGCATCTCTCATACCGTCAATTAGTATTCTTCTTTGTCTTTTAATCTTCTCAGGTACCTCCCTGCCGATTAAAAAGGAAAGAAACTCGAAAAATTCATCATTTGAGTTTACTCCCATAAGGCTATCGAAGACTTTGTATTCAATTCCAAATTTTTCTTTAAGTATCTCTCCTGCACCCTTCAAGCTTCTTCCTATTACTACGGTAAATTCTGAGGAAGCCATATCTTCTATCTCTGAGAGAGTTATACCTCCCTTAGTAATTCCTGAAAAGCCTCTGCTTCCATCAAGCTGAGAAAGGTCTGGTAAAATAAGAGGTTTTAAGCCGAAAAGTTCAACAATCTCCCTTAATTCGGAAAAATCAGCAGGTGTAAGATGTCCTCCTGTAACAACGTTTATCTGTCCCCTTTTCTTTCTGCAAGCACACTCAGGAATAAGACTCAAAATTCCTTCAACTGCCTTTGCATAACCATACTCAAGAGAACCCTCATAATCAGGAATTGGTATGTGTGGGACTTTAAAGGTCTCATCCCTTAGTGGAGTTATTACAGCCTCAATGTCCTCTCCTTTCATGTGGGATAGAGCTCCGGTAATTACAGCAACTAATTGGGCACCCTTATTTTTAAAGTTCAGAATATTGCTCTTTAGCTTTTCCTCTCCTCCCATGACCACTTCTTCAGTAAAGAGCTTTGTTGTGTTCATCACTATCGGTTCCCGAAAATGCTTTATAAGCAATACCTTTCCAATGAAGTTACATCCCTGTGCAGTATGTAGAAGTGGCACCGTCCTGTCTATTCCCTGCAAAGCCATAGCAGCACCAACAAAAGGAGAGTTCTTAAGGGGGTCTATAAAGCCCTTCTTTAACTTTATTGATAGTGGTCTCCTATTACTTTTATCTTTTGAGTAAAATTCAATGGCTCTACTTATATCTTCGGCAAGATTAAGGAGTCCTCTGTAGCCTGCGTATGCCCTATGACGTTCCTGATTGACGTCAACAAAAGGAATTCCCTCTTTAACGCCGAGATATAGGTTTCTTCCACCGGCAACAAGAATCTCTGCCTTCTTATCTTTCATAATTTTCAAAATATTTGCCGGCGAAGTATCCTCAAAGAGCAGGCAGTCTTCACTTACAAGTTCCTTTATCTTCTCTTCATCGTCATAGGTGCTCTTTTTTGTGCCTACTCCTACAACCTCTATACCTATGTCCTTTAAAGCTGAAACCATAGACCAGGACTTAACTCCACCTGTGTATAGGACTGCCCTTTTACCAATCAGGTTTCCATATCTCTTTAAGCCCTCTTCAAGCTTTTCCTCCTCCCTCTGAATCAGTCTCTCTACTTTTTCAGTTAAAGTTCCCTCTTTATCGAGAAAACTCGCTATCTTTCTTAATGCCTGAGTAGTCTCGGTTTTTCCGAAAAAGGAGACTTCCACATAGGGAATTCCATATTTTTTCTCCATTTCAATTCCAATGTTTACAAGGGCTCGGCTACAGACAATCACATTTAGCTTTGCTCTATGTGCCCATTTTATCTCTCTGTAGGTAGAGTTACCAGTTATTCTTGAAAGAATCCTAAATCCAGCTTCCTCAAGTAGGGGTTCAATAAGGTATTGGTCTCCGGCAATGTTATACTCGCCAATTATGTTAATGTCTCTATCAGTTGTAAAGGATGGCTCTTCTCTGCCTATTACGTAATCGAGCAAAACCTCTCCGGCAATACGGTTTCCCAAGTTCTTAGGTCCGATGAAACCAGGTGCATTGACGGGGATTATGTCTACTCCAAATTTTTTCTCGGCATCTCTACAAATTCTCTCTAAGTCCTCACCGAGTAAACCTGTAACACAGGTTGAGTAAACAAATACTGCCTGAGGATTAGTCTCTTCTATAATCTCCTCTATTACTTTAAGAAGCCTCTGCTCACTTCCTACGATAAGGTCAAGCTCCCTTAGGTCTGTGGTAAATCCCCTTTTATGGAAAGAACCCCTGTCTGATAGAGTTCCCCTTCCTTCCCATGAGTTAGCTGAGCAGGATATGGGACCGTGAACTAAATGGACTGCATCGGCAATGGGCTGTAGCACAATCATTGCTCCATCAAAGGCACAGGACTCACCACCCCTTGAGCGACATACTTTGTGTTTCCGCTGTTTTTCTTCGCTCTTTTTTTCTATTGTCTCAAGATACACAGTATCCTCCTATCTAATTACATCAAAGCTTGGTGAATCCTTTGTTTCCCTGTCGAGCTCATCAAGAACAGTGTTTACCATTAATGTAAGAAGGTTGAGGGCTCCCTGATAACCGAGGATTGGATATCTATGCATATGATGTCTGTCAAAAATCGGAAAGCCTACTCTGATTAATGGTATTCCAGTGTCTTTCCAGAGAGCTTTACAGTAAGAATTACCAATCAGAAGGTCAACAGGTTCAGTAAAAAGAAGAGACCTAAGATGCCACATGTCCTTTTTTATGTAAACCTTTCCTTCTGAACCAAAGAGTGGTTCTCTCTTAAGAATTTCATAGGCTTCCCTTTCAAAGTCTTCGTCTCCATTAGTGCAAACAATATGAACAGGAATTCCTCCAAGTTCAAGAATAAAGCTAAGGAGTCCAAGAAGTAAGTCAGGGTCTCCAATAAGGGCAAATCGTTTTCCATGAATATAGGCATAGGAGTCAATAATTGCATCAACTACTCTACCTCTCTCCTCAATTAGTTCCTGAGGAATCTCTTTTCCTGTGAGTTCTTTCACTGTATCAATAAATAGGTCTGTGTTTCTAATTCCTACAGGATAGGGAATGTTTACAAAGGACTGTCCCCAGGATTCCTTTATGAATTCACCTGTTTTAAGGGTTGAATACTTCTGAAGGGCGATGGTCGCCTTTGAGTTTATAGAATCCTTTAATTCTTCGAGAGAAGTTCCACCTGGATACATTTCGTAATCACCGTAGTTTGGAGAATCAAGGCTATCGCTTATGTCTGCAAGAATTATATGGGGAACTTCCATTAAATTTAGCATTCTCCTTATTTCTCTGTAGTTTCCTGAATAGGTGTCAAAGCCAAGAATTAGGTTAATTTTTTCTCCCTTTATAGTCCTCAATCCCTGTGTGGCGTAACTCAATATCCCTTTAAGCATGGCATCATAGCCGTTTATGTGAGAGCCTGTAAAACTTGGAGTATTTGCATAAGGAGTTGGTAAGTCTTCGGGAATAATACCCTGCTGCTTTGCCTTTTTTATGAAGGCATTAAGGTCATCCCCTATTACCTCAGCCATACAGGTTGTAGAAATTGCAAACATCTTTGGTTTATATAGGGCATAGGCATTCTCAAGCCCCTCAATCATGTTACTTAAGCCGCCGAATACGGCAGCATCCTCAGTCATTGACGTAGAAACTGCAGGCACAGGCTCTTTAAAATGTCTGCTTAAGTGGCTTCTAAAGTAGGCAACACATCCTTGGGAGCCATGAACAAAGGGCATAGTGTCCTTAAATCCTAAGGCACATAGCACTGCACCAAGGGGTTGGCATGCCTTAGCTGGATTGATTGTAAGCGCCTTACGGTTAAAGTTTTTCTCTTTGTATTCCTCTGTCTTTGTATACTCGTCAACCTTCTTTACCTCCTCTTCAGAGTAAGGGCATTCAAACTCCCTTTTGTCTCTGAAGAGTTTTTCATAGTCTTCTCTCCTGTATAGTTTTACATGGTCTTGAACTTTCATCTTCCTTTCCTCCTTATAAGCTTCCATGAGGGGTTATTTACTGCCATGTCCATGTCTCGGGCAAAAACAGGAAAACCATCAAAGCCGTGATAGGGACCAGAGTAATCCCAAGAATGCATCTGTCTGAAAGGAATTCCCATCTTATGGTAGACATATTTTTCCTTTATTCCCGAGCCTACCAAGTCAGGCTTCAATGCATCGGCAAAGTTCTCAAGTTCGTAATGGGGAGGGTCATCGTATATGAGAGAGTTCTTAGGAAGCTCTGGATAGGTTCTTTCATAGTCATCTCTGTGGGCAAACTCATAACCTGTGGCAACAACAACCATTCCCAAGTCCTCATAGGCACCGACAATGTGTCTTGGACGGAGTCCTCCCACATAGAGCATGACTCTTTTTCCTTCAAGGCGTGGTCTATACTGTTCAATAACTGAATCCATTAGGGGTTTATATCTTTCAATGACCCTTTCAGTCTGCTCAACTATTTTGTCGTCAAATCTTTTGGCAATCTTTCTCATGCTTTCGTATATCTTTGTGGGACCAAAGAAGTTATACTCCATCCAGGGAATTCCAAAATTCTCCTCAAGATATCTGGCAATGTAGTTTGTTGACCTGTAGCAGTGAACCAGAATAAGCTTCGGTCTTGGCATGTTTGTAAGCTCATTGAGAGTGCAATCCCCTGGAATCTGGGCAATAACTCTCAAACCCATCTCCTCAAGAATCTTTCTTGAAGACCATGCCTCACCACTAATGTTGTAGTCTCCAAGAATAAGAACATCATAGGGAGTTTCCTTTTCAAGAATTCCCTTAACCTTACCCAAAACCCAATCTCTAATGCTATCATTGGCAATGTGATGTCCAAGGGACTGACTTATACCACGGAAGCCTTCGCATCTTACTGGAATCACGGGTATTCCAAGTTCCTTTGTCATTTTACGGGCAACACTTTCAATGTCATCTCCAATAAGACCTACAGGACATTCGCATTGGATACTAATACCTTTAGCCAATGGAAAAATCTCCCTAATCTCTCTGCATAGTTGTTCAAGCTTTTTATCTCCTCCAAAGACTATGTCATTTTCCTGAAAATCAGAGGTAATATGCATTGCACCAAAGGCATTTATGCCTGTTTTACCTGTGTAATAATTTCTTCTTGACCACCAACTATACTGACCGCAACCAACAGGACCGTGACTTATGTGAATCATGTCCTTTATAGGACCCCATACAACACCCTTTGAGCCTGCATAGGCACATCCACGGGAGGTCATTACACCAGGACGGCTCTTTACATTTGATTTTATCTGGCAAATAGAAGAGGTACATTCAGGATCGTTATAGATTAGATGTTTTTTCCTTTCTTTCTTTGTTTTTTCAGGATAATTTTCAATAATTTTTTCTATTAATTTTTCTGTATCCTGCTCAATTACTCTTAGCATTTTCTCCTCCTACTTTTCTATTCTAAAAATCCATACTTTGCTAATAACCCCTCAAGTTGATCCATTGTAAGAGGAGTTGGAATGTACAGATTCTTATTTTCAGCAATTTTTTTTGCCAGATCTCTGTATTCATCAGCTTGGGGATGGGCAGGTGCATACTCAACTACAGTCATCCTGTTAAGTTCTGCCTTCTGAACCATATTGTCTCTTGGAATAAAATGAAGAAGTCGAGTTCCAAGTTTCACTGCGAACTCAGAAACGAGGTCATATTCTTTATCTACTTTTCTTGAATTACAGATTATGCCTCCAAGTCTTACCCCTCCACTCTGGGCATACTTTAAAATACCCCTTGAAATATTGTTTGCTGCATAAATTGCCATCATCTCACCTGATGTGACTATGTAAATTTCCCTTGCCTTTCCCTCTCTTATGGGCATTGCAAAGCCTCCACAAACAACATCACCAAGAACATCATAAAAGACAAAGTCAAGCTCGGGGGTATATGCTCCATTTTCCTCAAGGAAATTAATTGCCGTTATTACTCCTCTACCAGCACAGCCAACTCCTGGCTCAGGTCCACCTGATTCAACGCATTTAACCCCTTTAAATCCTTCAAGTAATACTTCATCAAGTTCAAGATCTTCTACTGAGCCTCTCTCTCGTGCTAAATCCATCACTGTTGCCTGACTTTTTTTGTGAAGAATCAGCCTCGTAGCATCTGCCTTAGGATCACAACCTACAATCATGCATTTATATCCTGCTTCTGCTAAAGCAGCAACAGTATTTTGAGTGGTTGTTGATTTACCAATACCACCTTTTCCGTAAATTGCTATCTGTCTCATTTTTGACCTCCAAATAACTTTTTATTAGATTTGGTGATCAAACTCCATGCCAGCATATAAATGTCTGAAATTATTCATTTCTCAGAATATATGGAACAAAATTATCTACATTTTTGTAGAGTATAAAGGAGTTTTTTGTAGGAAAATACAATTTTGAATAAATGTTATTGATTTGATGATTTAATAAAAATAAAATTCTATATCTACATATCTATATAACCATGCTTTCTTAGTTTATCAACGCAAATACTTCTGATACTTTTAATACATAGATGCCATCTACTTTTGTCTTATCTCTTTTAAAATTACCGAGACTGCTCAAAAACTTGTGATTTATTGGAAATCAATAAACTACAAGAGTTTTTGAAGAGGCTTAAAATGGAAATGATACTTATGAAACATCTCTTCCTACGCTCTTAAGAGTGTCTTTCCAGTATGAGTAAGAGTTTTTACCTTGAGTTTTGCCCGGATATATTTCATAGAGATTTCTATATATTTCAGAAGTGACATCAGGCATAATAACATTTGCTCCACAGTAAAATGCCTTAATCCTCATACTGGAGGAAAGACTTCCAAGTGCTGTGGTTGCTGGTAAATTTGCTTTGGGAAGGATAAGCCTCGTGATGGCTAAAACTTTTAGAGTTAAGAGGGGATCACCAAAAGGATATGAGGTTAAAGGTGTGTCTGGATGAGGGATAAATGGTCCTATGCCAATCATGTCAAGTTCAAGCTCCTTCATAAGAGCTATATCCTCTGCAAGGGACTCAATGCTTTGTCCCGGAAGTCCTACTATGATGCCTGAGCCTGTTTCATAGCCGAGCTTTTTAAGCCATCTCAGACATTGAATTCTTCTGTCTAAGGTTGTATCGGGCTTGAGTCTCCTGAATAGTTTTTCATCGGAAGTTTCAAACTTAAGTAGATATCTATCTGCGCCAGCCTCTCTGAGAACCACGTAATCATTGTAACTTAACTCACCTACAGACAGAGTTACTGCCACATTGAGTTTTTTAATCTCTCTTACAACTTTACTCAGTCTTTCAGCATTCCAGAAGGGCTCTTCTCCAGATTGTAAAACAATAGTTTTGAAGCCTTCCTTTACAGCCTCTGTAGCTACCTTAACTATTTCTTCTTCTTTCATCCTGTAACGAGGGAGTTTCCTGTTTTCCCTTCTTATTCCACAGAAAAGACAGTTACACTTACAGTAGTTTGAAAACTCTATTATTGCTCTAAGATGGACTGTATCTCCGTGAACTTGCTTTCTCACATCATCAGCCATCCGAGCCAATTCCTCAAAAGGAAGCTCTCTTAAAAGATAAAGTATCCAGTCTTTAAGAGAGGTTTTATCTTTACTTGATGTTAGAGCCGAAATTTCATGGCTATTCATAAATTGCTCTTTCTGTTATTTTCTTTAAAATTTCTATCTCTGCTTTTACCTCCTTTTCTGCTTCATCTATCATTCCCTGAAGGTGTGGAAAAGGAGAAAGTGCCCTATGAAGAACTCCGTGAATGTGAGCCATTATCACACCATAATTGACAATAGGAACACCAGCCCGCTTAGCCTGTAGAATTCTACTAAGCATCTCCTTTCGATTGAGCATGCAGGCACCACAATGAACAATGAGACTGTATTCAGTGAGATTATCAGGAAGTGGACCACTACCAGCTTTTACCTCAATCTCAAGCTCACCTCCAACCTGTGCCCTTAGCCAGCGGGGAATTTTTACTCTTCCAATGTCATCCTCCACAGGATGATGGGTGCATGCCTCTGCTATGAGCACTTTATCTCCTGGCTTTAGTTTTTTTACAGTTAGAACACCCTCAACAAGTGTCTGCAAATCTCCTTTGTAACGGGCAAAAAGAATTGAAAATGATGTAAGCCTTATGTCTGCGGGTGTATCTGCTGCAACTTTATTGTAAACAGAGGCATCAGTAACTACAAGTGAAGGTCTTTTATTGAGTAAACTTAGGGCATAAAGCAACTCTCTTTCTTTTACAACCATAGCGATTGCCTCGTTGTCAATAATGTCTCTTATTACAATCTGCTGGGGCAGTATAAGTCTTCCCTTTGGAGCAGCCTTGTCAACGGGAATTACGCATATTACTACATCTCCGGGATTTATCAAGTCTCCCAAGACTGTAGGAAGAGTCCAGTCTTTTGGAGCATAATTTACTATCGCCTGTTTAAGCTCAACTATGCCTTCAGCTGTCAGAGCACTTACAAAAACCTTAGGTTCAGGTAACTCATACTTCTTAGCTTCTGGATGGATATCTATTTTATTTACAACATAAATCAAAGGAGTTCCTGTTTCTTCTGCTTTTTTCACTATATCCCTTTCAAACTCTCCAAACCCTTTTTCAGGGTCAATTACAAGTAAAACAAGGTCTGTCTTATCAAGCACTTCATAGGATTTCTTTTTTCTTAATTCACCAAGTTTTCCCACATCATCAATTCCTGCTGTATCAATAAGAACAACCGGTCCAAGAGGAAGAATCTCCATGGCTTTTGCTACAGGGTCTGTAGTTGTTCCGGGAACATCAGATACAATCGCGAGAGACTGACCAGTGAGAGCGTTTATAAGGGATGATTTTCCTGCATTTGTCCTTCCAAAGAGAGCTATATGAAGTCTCTGACTTTTTGGCACACTCATGGAGTTGTCTCCTTTGAAAGCAGCATTTTTATGGTTGATATGATTTCATCTTTCTCGGTGATTCTCTCCCATTCATTGGAGACAGCAGCGTATCTGTCATTGATATAAATTAACTCTGGTGGAAGAAATGAGTCTTCTTTGTGTCCGGCTATGTATGAGTGTCTCTTTCCCATTATTTCTACAAACCAAATGTGGGCATTGTATTTTTCTTTGACAAACTCTGCTATTTTGTTTAATTCAAGAAGGAGATTCTTAGCCTTCGGCTCAGAATGACAAATGGATGGCTCAGAATGAAGAGTCTCCTTAGAAATATAGGTCTCTTTCGCCATTTTTAATCCTCCCGTAGTATTCAATGAGCTTGTTGTAAACTTTATGAGGCACTTTTGCCTTTAACTCGTCAAGCTCCTTCTGAATAACTTTCTCTCCTGCCTCCTTTGTCTGCTCAGAGGCAAAGTCATCAAGCCATTCTCTGAAAGTAAGCACTGCATTGAGTTTACAGAATACTGCCTCTTTTCCTGTCTTAAGCAAACTCATTATTCTATCTCCTGTTCTTCCACATCTGTAACCGGCTGTGCAAAAGCTTGTAATAAAACCCATCTCTGCAAGTTCTCTGATTACTTCGTCAAGGCTACGGGGGTCTCCAATCTCAAACTGCTGTCGCTCAAGCTCCTGTTCTGTGTAACGGTCAGAGTATGCACCAATTCCTATTTTTGTGGATGCATCTGTCTGGGTTATCATTCCTGAAGCTATGATTTCTCTTCTTATGTGAGCAGGCTCTCGGGCAGTAAGTATCATGCCTGTGTAGGGAACAGAAAGTCTTATCACTGCAATGAGTTTTTTGAAGTCCTCATCGGAAACTTTATATCTTGTCTCCTGCACAAAGGGAGTGTTTGCTGCAGGCTCAAGCCGTGGGAAAGAAATTGTATGGGGACCGATTCCAAAGCGTTTCTCAAGCTCCCTTGCATGATAGACAAGTCCCATAACCTCAAATCTCCAGTCATAAAGTCCAAAAAGTACTCCCAATGCCACATCATCAACTCCCGCTTCAAGGGCTCTGTGATGGCAGTAAAGCCTCCATTGATAGTGGTGTTTAATTGTTCCCTTAGGATGAAGCTTTGCGTATGTGTCATGATGATAGGTCTCCTGAAAGACCTGATATGTGCCGATTCCAACTTCCTTAAGCATCTTTAACTCATCTATGCTCATTGGTGCGGCATTCACATTAACCCTTCTTATCTGCCCGTATCCGTTTTTTGTTTTTACCTTGACAGAGTAAATAGTCTCTATCGTATCTCTTATGTAATGAACTCCTGTTGCAGGATGCTCACCGTAAACAACAATAAGTCTTTTATGTCCTATCTCACCAGCAAGCACCTCTGCCTCTCTTTTTACTTCTTCAAGAGTTAGCACCCTTCTTTTAATCACATGATTGTCTCTTCTGAAACCACAGTAAACGCAGTTATTCACACATAGATTTCCACAGTAAAGAGGTGCGAATGTGACAATTCTGTTGTCATAAACCTTTTTCTTTACCTTTGCTGCTACATCAAAAACCTCTTGCCAGAGTTCCGGGTCTTTAAGATTAAGCAAAGCTGCTGTCTCATCGGAAAGAAGTGTTTCAATTGAAAGGGATTTCTGAAGTATATCCCTTATTCGGGATGGTTCTGGATTCTGATTTTGCTTTAGTTTTTCCCAGATTTCCTCATCGTCTATGAAGTCCCTCCCGCCTTCCATATACTTTTCTATCTCTTCTTCCTTAATCACGCTGTTTATCCAGTTTTTTTCCTCTTTTGCTAAAACAGCTTTCATTTTAAAAGCCTCCTTAAGTATTTAATCCCGGCAAAGCCGGGAGTTGTTAATTCCTGTGGTTGAGTTATGCTCTCAATCTCTTCCTTTGTGAAAAATCCTCTCTCAATCAGGATTTCTTCAACTCTTTTGCCTGTGCTTAAAGCCTCTTTGTAAATCTCTGCACAGACTTCATAGCCAAGATAGGGAGAAAAGGCAGTTATAATACAGGAGCTTCTATCAAAAAGCTCTCTACATCTTGCCTCATCAACGGTTATTTCTGAGATGCATCTCTCCCTGAAAAGTGTTGAACAGCTCTTAAGCATCTTTAAAGAACCAATAAGTTCGTGTGCTATAAGCGGTAGAAACGGGTTAAGCTCAAGATTTCCCATGCTACAGGCAAAGCTTACTGCATGGTCTGATACAATCACTTTTATTCCAACCTGTGTAACCATCTCAGGAATAACGGGATTTACCTTTCCAGGCATTATTGATGAGCCAACCTGAACAGCAGGAAGCCTTAACTCACCTATTCCTGCTTTTGGTCCAGAGCTTAAGAACCTTAAATCTGAAGCGATTTTTATAAGGTCTGAAGCTAAGGTTTTAAGATATCCTGATACTTCAGATAGAGAGTCGGTATTCTGAGTTGCCTCAAAGAGATTCTCTGCTTTTGCAAGGGGAAGCCCTGTAAATTCTCGAAGTTTCTCTATTGCCATATCAATGAAAATTTTGGGACAGTTAAGTCCTGTGCCCACAGCAGTTCCGCCGAGACTGACCTGACGAACCCTTTCTACTGCCTTATTCAGCCTCCACCAGTCCCTGTTTAAAGCCTCTGCCCATGCAGAAAACTCCTGCCCCACTGTAACAGGAACAGCATCCTGGAGTTCAGTTCTTCCAACCTTAAGAATTTTTGCATATTCCTTTTCTTTTTTCTGAAACTCACCTTGAAGTAAAGCAACCTCATCTGCGAGCTCTCTCAGAAGCCTTACAATCGCGGTTTTTACAGCTGTGGGGAAAACATCGTTCGTTGACTGATTTAGATTTATGTGAAGGAGGGGATGAATTACATCGTAGATACCTTTTTCAAATCCCATAAGCTCAAGGGCTCTGTTGGCAATAACCTCGTTAATATTCATATTAAGGGTTGTGCCTGCTCCACCTGAAAGAGCATCAACGATAATCTGTCCATCTAAGTTACCTACTGCCAGCTCATCGCAGGCTTTAAGAATTGAGTCTGCCTTGTTATCCTCAAGCATTCCAATCTCTCTGTTAACCCATGCACATGCTTTCTTAACAATAGCCATAGCCCATATGAGCTCCCTGTGAGGTGGTTGTCCCGTTACAGAAAAGTTTTTCTTTGCTCTTAAGGCGTGAATACCGTAGTAGGCATTCTTCGGAATGGAAAACTCACCAAGAGAGTCCCTCTCTATGCGTATCATTTCTTCTCCTTTTCAGAGATAAGAAGGCTTTTTACAATTACACCCTTTATCATTCCAAGCTTTCCTGTAAGAGAGCCTATTCGGTCCGTGTTTCCTTCTACAAAAAGTGAGATAAAGCCAGTGTCTGTCTCTTTTTGAGGTATTCCCATTCTGGCAAGAATTATCTCTGCATGCTCAGAGAGGATTTGGTTTACTAAAGGAGCATTTTTATTTCTTTCAGCTACGATTATTCCAACAATTCCAATCTTTCTATTCATCCCTTGACCTCAGATTTTTCCTCTGTCTCAGGTTTTATTTAACTTTTATAAACCCTCTCCTCAGGAGTTTCTCCCTCGGATAAGGTATTTTTATCCGAAAACTACGCTTCCGCCGTCAAAAACTTCTTTCAAAGCCATGAGGTCACATAACAGCTCCTCATCTTTAATCTCACTTGCGCATTCTTCAATTATTTCGCTTATCTTGCTTATGTATTTTTCATCAAGAATAAACCAATCATTATAGGTAGTCTTTATAGCCTCAGTGTTATGAAGAAGATAGCTTTTCTTTGAGAGAACTTCTGAGATTTGCATCAGCCTTTCAATTGTTGTAAACCAGTATTTTCTGTTGCCGAGACTATAATAAACCACCATTTTAAACTCTCCTCTAAGCCCGGGCATTAGCCCGGGCTAATACTATACCCTTGCCTTGTAATGCGTATGCAACAATGCTTCACTTACTTCACTTAAAGGATGATGAGCAAACTCAGAGTAAAACCTTTTTATCATCGGGTTTTCATGGGATGCGGCCATTTTAAATTTCTCTCTTGATATAACGTCATCCTTATACTGCCCGGACTGTCTTGCTTTTATGAGTTTAAGTCTTTCTTTTCCAACCTTTGTCTCAAAAAAGTTTTTCTCCGCTGTATCACCAGCAAAAGATGGCTTTGTAAAGGAAAGGCTGATAATTCCAGCACCTGCTAATTTTAGAAAAGACCTTCTTGTAAGCTTTCTGATTTTCATAGTTTACCTCCTTCAAAGCTTTTTACAAGAGAATAAAAAAGCTGGTCTAAGAGAGAAAGTTCAATTGGATGAACTGGCTGTCCACCTCCGTTAATACAGCCACCAGGACAGTTCATTACCTCTATGAAGTGATAGGGACTTTTCCCTGCTAAAACTTCTTCAACAATTGGCTTCAGATGTGCCCCATCTGTTCCTATACCATTTACTACACAGACCTTAACCTGAAGTTCCTTTGTTTTGAGAGCTTTCTGATATTCTTCTTTTAGAGGAACGGAAATTGTTGCTGATGCAACAGGTTTTGTAAATCCTCTCACTCCTTCAAAATCCCAGTTAGGGCTCATTGCCTGAGGAGACTGGCCAGAAAGCACATGGAATGCAAATCTTGCAGCTGCTTCCATAACTCCACCGCTTGTGCCAAATATAGTGGCACCACCTGAGTAAAACTTGAACATCTCGGGTTTTCTGCCGGCATCCTCAGACATTTTCATTGGGTCTATGTTCATACGCTTTAGAAGTTCTGCAAGGTCTCTTGTTGTTAGAACTGCATCCACATCTCTCATACCTGACTTCTTTAAATACTTTCCTGCAGAATCAAATTCAGGACGGGAGGCTTCAAATATTTTTGCTGTACAGGGCATTACTCCAACGGTGAAAATATTTTCAGGCTTCGCTCCCCACAGCTTTGCACCGTAGGTCTTTGCTGTTGCTCCTGCCATCTGCTGGGGTGATTTAGCTGAAGAAAGGTAGGGAATAAGTTTTGGATAGAAAACTTCTACATATCTCACCCATGCGGGACAGCAGGAAGTAAACTGGGGCAGTGGATGATGAGAGAACTCTTTAATGTCAAGATTTATCTTTTTACCCCAAAGCTCAATTGGCAACTGTTTAAGCCCTGCATGGGCTGCTACTTTTGCAAGTAACTCTGTGCCTTCCTCAAGAATTGTCTGGTCAGCAGCAAAGTTGTTATCATAGATTATAAAACCTGCTTTTTCCAAAGCAGCCCATAGTCTTCCCACTGTAAGTGTGCCTGGCTCAGCACCAAACTCTTCTCCAATGGCAACTCTCACAGCCGGAGCAATAATTGCAACGACCTTAGTTTTTTTGTCTTTAAGTTTTGCCATTACCACATCAACAAAGCTCATCTGTTCAACTGCACCAAAAGGACAGTTAAGCAGGCACTGACCACAGTTGATACATTTGTCAAGGTCAATGCTGTGTTTGTCTCCGAAGGAGCCTTTTACTGCTCCTGCAGGACAAACACTGCTACAGGTATGACAGCCAACACAATTACCCTCGTTGATTTTGATTATTCCTCTTAGCTCTCCTGCTCTGTAAGTTCCTGTCTGTGACTTCACTGCACCGTTACCCTTGAATGTGTTTACTTTTCTTACCATACAACCCCCCTTTATTAGTTATTTTTTTCCTCTCGGTGTGTAATGAGTGTGAAGTAACTCATGTGATAGATGACCGAGAGGTTCCTTAAGGAATTCTTTGTAGATTGCCTGAATTTCAGGATTTTCATGACTTTTTCTGAGAGGCATCTTTCTATCTCTTTCATAAATTCCAGCAATTCGCATCTCCCTCTTTTCAACAGTTGTGGGAATAGGCTGTCCGCCGCCACCAATACATCCACCAGGACAGGTCATAACTTCAATAAAATGATAATCCTTGAGCTCACCTGCTCTTACCTTTTCCATAAGTTGTCTTGCTGCACCAAGGGAGTGAGCAACGAGAACTTTCACTGTTAATCCATTCATGCTCACAGAAGCTTCTTTAATATCTTTCATTCCTCTTACATCTTCAAAGTCAAGCTTCTGAAGGGTTTTGCCTGTCACCACCTCATAGGCTGTTCTTAAGGCGGCTTCCATAACTCCACCTGTTGCTCCAAATATCTGGGCTGCACCTGTTCCTTCTCCCATAACAGGGTCATAGGCTGAGTCTGGCAGGTTGGCAAAATCAATCCCTGCTTCACGTATCATTCTTATTAGTTCTCTTGATGTAAGAACTACATCTACATCCCTTGAGATATTGGGATTTTTCCAGAATTTTGCCGCTGCGTTCATCTCAGGTCTGGCTGCTTCATATTTTTTTGCTGTGCATGGCATTATTGAGACAACAAAGATATCTTCAGGAGAAATGCCTTTTTTCTGGGCATAATAGGTTTTTGCTATTGGACCGAGCATTTGTTGAGGAGACTTACAACTTGAAATATGAGGAATCAGGTCAGGGTAAAACTCCTCAAGAAACTTAATCCATCCAGGAGAACATGATGTAAACTGAGGCAGCACTCCTCCGTTTTTAATTCTGTGGATAAGCTCGTATCCCTCTTCCATTATGGTGAGGTCTGCAGACCAGTTTGTATCAAAGACTGCATCAAATCCAATTCTTTTGAGTGCACTGACCATTTTACCGGTAATATCTGTTCCAACAGGTAAGCCAAAGGCTTCACCTATGCTGACGTGGGTTGCCGGTGCGGTCTGAACAACTACGTGTTTCTTCGGGTCTGCAATTGCTTCCCATACCTTCCATGTATCATCCCTTTCAACAATAGCAGCAGTGGGACAGACAAGGGCACACTGTCCGCAGGCAACACATTGAGTTTCAATAATTGGCTTTCCACCTAAGGGACGAACTACCGCATCATAGCCATTTCCGTAGAGTTCAAGGATATCAACGGACTGAAGAACCTTGCATGCAGTTATACATCGCTGACATATGATACACTTGTTAGGATTTCTAACTATTGATGGAGATGAGTCATCAATTGGCAAATCTTTTTTCTCACCCTGCGGTCTTATCTGTCTTACATTAAGCTCTGCACAAACTGCCTGAAGTTCGCATACACCGTTTTTCGGACAGGTTGGACAGTCAAGATGATGTTCACTCAGCATCATTTCAAGATTTAGCTTTCGGGCAGCTAAAATCTTAGGAGTATTGGTTCTTATGACCATGCCTTCTTGAACAGGCGTATTACAGGATGAAACAAAATCTCCCTTTCCCTCTACTTCTACTACACAGACCCTGCAAGCTCCTATATCGTGTTTGATATGCCTTAATCCGACATGGTCAAGAAAACAGAGAGTTGGAATTTTCACGCCTACCTGTTCAGATGCTTTAAGTATAGTAGTTCCCTCTGGCACAGTGACCTTTTGTCCATCAATTGTGATTGTTACGTTAGCCATATTTATCCTCCTCAGAAATTATTTAAGCATTACTGTCTGCCAGCCTGGATTGGCTGGAATACTATGACCACAGCTTCCTTTCAAGTGAGCCTCTATATCGCTTTTGCAGTGTTGAAGAGCAAATTTGACTGCTTTTCCTGCCATTAATCCAAGGTCACATTTGCTTGATGCTCCAATATCATCTGCAAAGTATTCTAAAAGAGAGAGTTCTCGTGTAGATATGGAACCGTCAAAAATCTTTTTTACCATCTCTTGCATTCTCTTCGTGCCTATTCTGCAAGGAATGCACTCTGCACAGGAGTTTTCTTGGGCGTAGCTCAGGAAAAAGTCAATCATCTCAGCCATGCATTTGTCTTCCTCCCAGAATAGTTTTCCTGCGGAGCCAACGGTTGCTACAGTACGCGAAAGAGTCTGCCAGTCAATATCAACAGGAGTTTTGAGAGATAGAGGACCGAGGCTTTGAATCTTTTCAACAAATTCCTTTGCTACCTGAGAAAACTTAAGCCCTTCTGAACCAGAAATCCATTCAAGTCTTACTCTTTGTTTCGGAATTCCAATTACTTCAAGAAATCTTGTGAGAAGATTAAATCTTCGGTTTGCATAATAGTTTCCTGTTTTGTAATGACAGTCTCCGGGATGACATCCTGCAACTAATACACCATCTGCACCTGACAGAAAGGCTTTAATTACAAACTCTGGCTCAACTCGTCCTGAACAGGGAACTCTAACAGGATACAAGTAGGGTGGATAACTATACCTTAAAGAACCTGCCATATCCGCTCCTGCATAGCTACACCAATGACATAAAAAGGCAATAACCTTAGGCTTGAAGCCCTGCTCCATAGCAAAACCTCCTAAAAATTTTTTAGTTTTTTGCTTTCTTAGCTTTTAGCCAGCCTTCGGGCAGGCAGGTTCAGTTGAATTTTTTAGGGCTTCAGCCCTTGTAAGCCTTCCTGGCGGGTTAGTTGATAGATATTTTAAATTTGTTAACAACAAACATATCACAAAATTTTTATTTTGTCAAGACCCTAAAATGCCTTATAAAAAATCTAACAGAAATAAAGACTCTGGAGACTGATATAATTAAGTTTAGATTTTCTAAAGCTTTTTTACTGTATTATGAATCTCAAGCAAAGTTAAGATGAGATTTTTAAAATCTTTCAAAGGAATCATATTGGGTCCATCACATAGAGCCTTTTCTGGTTCAGGATGGACCTCAAAAAATAGTCCATCAACTCCGCAAGCAACAGCTGCTCTGCTCAAATAGGGAATGAATTCTCTCTGCCCTGATGAGCATGTTCCAGCTCCGCCAGGGAGTTGAACAGAGTGTGTAGCATCAAAAACTACAAAAACTCCCATAGAACGAATTATTGGAAAACTTCTAAAATCAACAACAAGATTATTATAACCAAAGCTTGTGCCTCTTTCTGTAATTATTATTTTTTCATTTCCTGTGGATTTAATCTTTTCAATTATATTTTTCACATCCCAAGGTGCAAGAAACTGTCCTTTCTTAACATTTACAGGCTTTCCTGTTTTAGCAACTTCCACAATGATATCTGTCTGTCTGCATAAAAAAGCAGGAATTTGAATAATGTCAAGAAAATCTTTTGCAATCTGTACCTCTTCTACTGAATGAACATCACTCAGAACAGGCACTTCAAATTCTTTTTTAACCTTATTTAATATTTCAAGTCCCTTTTTTATTCCAGGACCTCTGTATGAGTTGATAGATGAACGATTTGCTTTATCATAAGAAGACTTAAATATAAAAGGAATTTTTAGATTTTGGGAAATCTCTTTCAAAGCAAAAGCGGTTTTAAATACAATTTCTTCACTCTCTATAACACAGGGACCGGCTATAAGAAAAAGCTCATTTTTTTGTATTCGTGTGTTATTAATAGAAAAAGTCATTTTTTCTGTTGCAATTCAAAAGCTTTTTTAGCAGCCTCAGCAGCACGCTTTGCTTCTTCAGCTGCTCTCTTTGCCTCTTCTGCTGCTTTTTTAGCTTCTTCGGTGTCTTTTTCTTCTTTCTGTTTTTCTTCTTTTATCTCAATTTTCTTAACAGTTGGTGGGATTATATCAAGCTTATAATTATTCTTATCTTCAGAGGGAATACCTCTGTCACTTGTTGTTACAATATAACCTGAGTTTCTATCAGAAATCCATAACCTGCCATCAATCCACACCATTCCTGCTGGATAGGAGATATATCTGGAAGGAAGCACTTCTTCCACAACTTTACCAGTTATACTATCAAGTTTAACAATTTTTACATTATCTGAAGATGTTGATGGTTTATTAAAATTTATACCAGCAATAATCAAATATTTACCGTCCCATGTAATTGCGGTTGGTATTGGTACAGGGGAAAGATATTCTGATAGAATAGAGCCATCTTCTGTTGAAACTTTATATATTTTATTTCTTTTTGAATCAGCAATCCATAAATGGTTTTCTTTAAAAGCTATGTCTTCTGGATAAATTGAAGTCAGTGAAATTTTTCTTATAACTTCTCCCTGTGGTGTGATTTTTAAAATTCTTTTATTTGCTGCATCAGCAACCCATATAAATCCTGTATTTCCTGATGTTTGTTGCCATGCAATCCCTGTTATATACGGTGGATTTTCTTTTGAAGTTATTGTTACAGGATAATTATTAAAAAAATAATTGCCTTCATAACCAATAATAGAACCAGCTGTTGCTGTATCAATTTCATCTAAAAAAACAATTATTCCCTCTTTTGCTACTATAAGGTTTTTACCATCCCATGTAATTGCTGAAACTCCTGAAGGAATTGATTCTCCAACTCCTGCTATATCCATTTTTACCTGTTCTGTGCACCCTGCAGAAATTATTAACAATATTAATATGGTTAAATATTTTCGCATATTGCCTCCTCATTCAACTATTTCAATAGTTCAAACCTATTATACAACCTTTTATTACCTCAAGCAACCTTTCAAGATTTTCCTCTGATATAACCAGTGGAGGCATTATCACAATAACATCTCCAAGAGGTCTTAGCCATACTCCGTATTTCCTTGCAGATTTAACAATTTTCCAGCCAGTCTGCTCAAAATAGGGGAATGATTCTTTATTTTTTTTATCTTTTACAATCTCAACTCCTGCAATCATTCCCTTTTGACGAACATCTCCTACATAAGGAAGTTGAGCTATCTCTAAAAGTTTATTTTTCAAAAGTTCAATTTTTGGTAAAAGTTTCTCAACAGTCTTTTCTTTTTCAAATATTTCAAGATTTGCCAGCGCTGCAGCGCAGGCTAAGGGATTTCCTGTATAAGAATGACCATGATAAAAAGTTTTTTTCTCTTCAAGCTCACCGATGAATGCATTGAAGATTTTTTCATTAACTGCAGTAATAGCTAATGGCATATAACCATTAGTTATTCCTTTACTTAGGCATATAATATCTGGACTTACTTTTTCATGTTCACAGGCAAACATTTTACCAGTTCTGCCAAAACCTGTAGCAACTTCATCAGCAATAAGAAGAATGTTATATTTATTACAAAGTTCTCTTAATCCTTTCAAATAACCTTCTGGCCAGACAATTATTCCACCCGCACACTGAACAAGGGGCTCAACAATGACTGCTATAACCTTTTCTTGGTTTTGGGCAATAATCTTTTCCATTTCATTGAGGCAGCCAAGTTCGCAGGCAGGATATGTATGATTAAGCTCACATCTGTAACAGTATGGTGCTGGTGCTTGAATGGATTTGTTTAAAAGGGGTTTGTAGACCTCATGAAATAGTTCTACTCCGCCAACACTAACTGCTCCTATTGTATCTCCGTGATAGGCTTCCTTAAGACTTACAAATGTGTCTTTACCTTTTATTCCCTGATTAATCCAATATTGATAGGCAATCTTCATGGCAATCTCAACAGCTGTTGAGCCATTGTCAGAGTAAAATATTTTAGTTAATGGCACGCCGTTTTCAGTGAGTAAGTCTGCGATTTTTTTTGCAAGTACTATACTTGGCTCATTACAGGCACCAAGCAAAGTTGAGTGAGCAAGCTTGTCTATTTGACTCTTTAATGCTTCATCTATCTCCTGTCTTCTATGTCCATGAATATTTACCCAAAGAGAAGACACTCCATCAAGATACCATTTACCATCAATGTCCTTAAGAAAACAGTCTCTGCCTTCTATAAAAATTGTTGGTTCATCATCAAGCCAATTTTTCATTTGAGTAAAAGGATGCCAAATATATTTTTTATCCCATTCAATAAGAATAGTCTTATTCATCATTCCTCCTTCATTGACTTTTCACTTTTTTATTATAAAATATATAAAATTATTTTTTTGGAGGATAATATGAAAATTGGAATACTTATTTCAAACAATGACGCAGAAACTCTATGGAATGCCTTCCGTTTTGGAATTCTTTGCTTAAATATGGATTATGAAAATGAAGTAACCATATTCCTTAACTCAAAGGCAACAGCTTATGAAGATGCTGATTCTGAAAAATTCAATATCAAAGAGTTAGTTAAAAGTTTTGCACTTGGCGGTGGAAAAATTATAGGTTGTCAAAAAAGCATGGGGATGAGAGGACTTGAAGGAAATGAGATTTGTCAAAAAGGTGGGCAGAAAGATTTATATGAACTGATGGTTAAAAGTGATAAGTTTATCTGTTTTTGACGTTTATAATTTTTCAGCTAAACTATAAAGGTATGTCTGAAACTCCTGAGATGATAAATTTTCAGGAATATTCTCATTTATCAACATTGCTCTAAGCATTTTTCTTAATAACTCTGAGGGAGCAAACTTCTCTATCTTTTCACCTAACTGCTGAGAGTAGTTATGTATCAAAAAAGACTCTGTATACCAGAGGTCTTCATTGAGAGGTTTTATCTGCTGACATAGAAGATTTTTAATTGTTTCAGGAGTAGCATTATTTTCAATAACTATTGCTCTGATATCATTGTTAAGAGTCTGAAGTCCCTTCACTGCCGGGTTCTGTCCAAGTCTGTGCCTTCCTTTTGTAATTGGAGAAAATTTTGTAAGATTCACACCCGAGCAGTAAATGTGTTTTTGTTTATCAACAGGTCTTATAACAAAATACATGAAATTATTGATATATTCCATTTATTTCCTACCACAAATAGGGCAAGATGGGTCCTTTTGAGCTTTAAAAGTTTTAAAGTCTGCGCTCATACCATCCCAGACAAGAAGTTTGTTTTTTAGAAGTTTACCAATACCTACAAGATATTTTAGCGTCTCTAAAGCCTGTAAAGCGCCTATAACTCCAGGAGTAGCTCCAACAACTGGAAAGGTTTCCTTTGGAGGTGCTTCAGGAAAGAGACATTTAAGACAAGGAGTTTCAGGGGAGTGAATAAAGCTCAGCATTCCCTGAATTCCATAAATTGCACCAAATACAAGGGGTATACCCTTTTTTATAGCAACTTCATTGAGTATATACCTTGTCTCAAGATTATCCATACAGTCAAGAATAATTTGTGAGTCTTCTATAAGCTCAAGGGCATTTGTCTCGGTTATTTTTTCACTAATAGGAATAACCTCAACTTCTGGATTTATTGCAGTGAGAGTTATCTTTGCTGATAGTGCTTTATTTATACCAATTCGTGTATGACAGTGAAGTATCTGTCTATTTAGATTGGTGATTTCTACGCTGTCAAAATCACATATAATTATTTTACCAACTCCAGCAACAGCAAGATAGATTGAAACAGGGCTTCCAAGTCCTCCTGCTCCAGCAATAAATACAGTTGAATTTTTAAGTTTTCTTTGTCCTTCCTCTCCCCAACCTTCAATAAGCATTTGACGGCTATATCTTAAGAAATCCATCCAATAACCTCCTTCATTCCCTTAAGGGTTTCTCCAGCAACTTTTCTTGCTTTTTTAGAACCTTCTTGGGCAATTTCTATAAGAAGTGAAGGATTGTCTATCAGTTTTTGTCTTTTTTCCCATATTGGTTTAAGTGTATCAATAACATGGTTTATTAGTATTTTCTTACAATCAATACATCCAATTGATGCCGTGGTACAGCCACTGGTTACCTCTTTCCTTTCTTCTTCTGTTGAAAATATTTTATGTAAATCAAAAACAGGGCATTTTTGAGGGTCTCCTTTGTCTGTTCTTCTTTTACGAGCAGGGTCTGTAACCATAGTTCTTATTTTTTCATTAACTGTTTTTTCATCATCGCTAAGATAAATAGCATTACCATAACTTTTAGACATTTTTCTCCCATCCACACCGGGTACTTTGGGAAACTCTGTGAGTAGTGCCTCAGGTTCAGGGAAAAACTCTTTTCCATAAAGATAGTTAAATCTTCTTGCAATTTCACGAGAAATCTCAAGATGAGGAACTTGGTCAACTCCAACAGGAACATATTTTGCTCTGTAAATGATAATATCAGCTGTTTGAAGCACAGGATATCCTAAGAAGCCATAAGTGTCAAGATCTTTATCTTTAATCTGCTCTTTTTTTTCTTTATAGGTAGGAACCCTTTCAAGCCATCCAAGTGGTGTTATCATGCTTAAAAAAATATGAAGTTCTGCGTGTTCCGGAACTTGAGACTGTATGAATATAGTTGATTTTTCAGGATCAAGTCCCGCAGAAATAAAATTCATAAGAAGGTCAACAGTATATTCCTTTATCTGTGACGGATTGCCATAGCCTGTGGTTAAAGCATGCCAGTCAGCAACAAAAAAGTAGCATTCATATTGAGTCTGAATTTTCACCCAGTTTGAAAGTGCACCTATAAGATTCCCAAGATGAAGTGGTCCGCTTGGCTGCATTCCACTTAATACTTTATCCATTAAAGCCTCCTAAAAAAGTGAAAGTATTTTAAAGAAAAATTTTACTAAAGGCCATACAAAAACGCTGGTCAATCCTGTAATAATCATAAATATAACAATTAACGAACCAAAAGGCTCAATTTTTTCCATTAGTTGAGAATATTTTAGAGGTAATACTCCCATCAAAATTCTTCCACCATCAAGCGGTGGGATAGGAATTAGATTGAATGCTGCCAGAATAATATTAATCATAATTGTTGCTTTAAGAATCACAACAAGAGGGTCAAAAATAAACCCCGGGATGACTCCCATAAACGGTAATAAAATCCACTTAATTATTATTGTGCAAAATATTGCTACAACAAGATTTGCAAATGGTCCAGCTGCTGCACACAGAGCCATGCCACTTCTTGGATTTTTGAAGTTGTAGGGATTTACAGGAACAGGTTTTGCGTATCCAAAAACCCATTGACCATTTGTAAGAATTAGAAGCATAAATGGCATTATTATTGTTCCGAAGAGATCTATATGAGATACAGGATTGAGAGTTAGTCTTCCAGAAAGCTTTGCTGTATTGTCACCAAGTTTGTATGCTACCCATCCATGCGCAAGCTCATGAAATACTATTGCAATCAATATGGCTGGTGCTGAAATTATTATCTGCCTGAAAATTCCTGTGAAATCCATTATTTTATCCTTATCATTACTTCATCTGGGTTGACCATGTCACCCTCTTTTATATAAATTTCTTCAACTGTCCCATCAATAGGGGAGTGAATTTCGTTTTCCATTTTCATTGCTTCAACTATCACCACTGTGTCACCTGCGCTGACTATGTCACCTTTCTTAACTTTAATTTTTACTACAGTGCCCGGCATTGGTGAAGTAATATCCCCAGGTTCTGAAGGTCTCGGTCTGACAGATTCTTTTGGTTTAATCTCCACTTTACCTTCCTCACTTGGCACAATTTCCTGAAGAGGTTCAACAATAACTTCCACAAGTTGGTTATTGATGTAAAGGAAATAGGGTCTTTTACCATCAACTTTATGCCCTTTACCTCCAACTTTAACATGATAAGATTCACCGTATAAATTTATAACAAATTCTGTTGGCGCAAGAGATGTGGCAGCGGGTTTTGCTTCCTCTTTTTTTGAAACTGGAATTTCTTCTTTAATTCCCTTTTCTTTTGCTTCAAGGAATTCAAGATATATTTTAGGGAAAAGACAATAACTAAGAACATCCTCATCAGAATGGGCTTTATCTTTTAACTCAGTTTTAGCTTTTTCAAACTCTGGCTCAAGCAAATCAGCAGGTCTACAGGTAATGAATTCTTCTTCTCCAAGAATTTTCTTTCTGATTTCTTCATTTACAGGAACTGGAGGCTTGCCATAAAGTCCCTTAAAGTAATTCTTTGTCTCTGTTGTTACCATCTTGTATCTTTCTCCTGTAAGAACATTCAAAGTTGCCTGAGTTCCAACTATCTGGCTTGAAGGAGTAACTAAAGGAGGATATCCAAAATCTTCTCTTACACGGGGGATTTCCTCCATAACTTCTTTTATCCTATGAAGAGCATTTTGTTCTCTTAGCTGGTTTACAAGGTTGCTTAACATTCCTCCTGGAACTTGATAGACAATAACCTTGGGGTCTGGTCCTATGTATTCGCTTTCAAGAGTTTTATATTTTTTTCTTGTTTCATAAAAATAATCTGCAATCTCGTCAAGAAGTTCCATATTAAATCCAGGGTCTCTTTCAGTTCCCCTGAGTATGTGACATATTGTTTCAAGGGAGGGCTGAGATGTTCCTCCAGCCATTGTAGAGATTGCTGTATCAACAATATCTACTCCTGCTTCTATTGCTTTAATTGTTGTTGCTACAGCCATTCCGGCAGTATCATGGGTATGAAGATGAATGGGCAAATTTATTTCTTCTTTTAGCCTTTTTATCAATTCATAGGCTGTATAAGGATCAAGCAGTCCTGCCATGTCTTTTATGCAGATAATATGAGCTCCCATGTCTCTTAGATTTTTTGCAAGCTTAATAAAGTAGTCAACTGTATAAATCGGTCCAATGGTATAACAAAAAGCTGCTTCTACGGTCCCTCCATACTTAAGAGTTGCTGAAATTGATTTTTCCATGTTTCTAAGGTCATTGAGAGCATCAAATATTCTAAGTATGTCTATACCATTTTCTATTGTTTTCTCAACAAATTTTTCTACAACATCATCAGGATAATGCCTGTATCCAACAAGATTCTGTCCTCTTAGAAGCATTTGAAGCTTTGTATTTTTAACAAGTGCTCTTATTGTTCTTAATCTTTCCCATGGGTCTTCTCTTAAGAATCTTAGACAACTATCAAAAGTTGCTCCGCCCCATACTTCAAGAGAATGAAACCCAACCTGATCCATTTTTTCAGCAATTGGGACTATGTCTTCAAGCTTCATTCTTGTGGCATGAAGACTTTGATGAGCATCCCTGAATGTTGTATCCATAATTTTTACCGGTGACTTAGACATTTTTACACCTCGTCAATTTATTTAAACTCTACTATGAGCGACAATAGCAGCGGATAAAATTACTGCCAGGTCAAAGGGGTCTTTTTCTTCCGTATAAAGAAGGCTATGGAGTTTTTCTTCTATGTATTTTGTGCTGAAGTTGCCCTTACGGAAGTCTTCATCTTCCATGATTTTTATGTAAAGAGGTATTGTTGTTTTAACACCCCTTATTACGTATTCACTTAAGGCACGGTGCATTCTTCTTACCACTTCATCCCATGTACGACCCCGAGCAACAAGTTTTGCTAAAAGCGAATCATAATAAGGAGGAACATGATATCCTTCGGTTACGTGTCCATCAATTCTGATTCCAAATCCTCCTGGAGAGTAATAGGCAGTAACTATGCCAGTGGAAGGTAAAAAATCATTTAGGGGGTCTTCAGCATTTATTCTACATTGAATTGCATATCCACTGAGACTAACTTCATATTGCTTTATGTTAAGGGGTTCACCATAGGCAATTTTTATCATGTTTTGCACGAGATCAATTCCAGTGATTTCTTCTGTAATTGTATGTTCTACCTGTATCCTTGTATTCATCTCAAGAAAATAGTAGTTAAGAGATTCATCAACAAGAAATTCTACTGTCCCAACATTGTCATAACCTACTGCATAGGCAAGCTTCTTTGCTGCTTCACCCATTTCACATCTTATTCTCTCTGGAAGCAGTAATGAAGGAGCAATCTCTATTAACTTTTGATGTCTTCTCTGAATTGAGCAATCTCTTTCTCCAAGATGAACCATATTTCCATATTTATCTGCCATAATTTGAATTTCAATATGATGGGGTCTCTCAAGAAATTTTTCTATAAAAACTCTCTCGTCACCAAAAGCTTTTTTTGCCTCTGACATGGCAATAGGAATTTGCCTTCGAAGAGATTCTTCGTCATAGCAAATTCTTAAACCTCTTCCTCCACCACCTGCTGTTGCCTTTATCATTACTGGATAACCAATCTCATCGGCGGACTTCACTGCCTCATCAAGACTATTTAATGGTGGCGTACCGGGTAATAGAGGAATACCGAGTTCTTGGGCAATTTTACGAGCCTCGTCTTTTAGTCCCATTTTTCTTATTGCATGAGGATTGGGACCAATGAAAGCAATCCCCGCCTGAAGGCAGGCTTCTGCAAACTGTGGATTTTCTGCTAAAAAGCCATATCCAGGATGTATAGCATCACATCCTGCATTTTTAGCAAGTTCTACTATTCCATAAATATTGAGATATCCTCTTAGTGGTCCAGGTGTTACAAGATATGCCTCATCAGCCTTTTTTACATATCTTGCTGTTGCATCAGGCTCACAATATATGGCAACTGTGCGGATTCCAAGCTCTTTGCAGGCACGTATAATTCTTAATGCTATTTCACCTCTGTTTGCTATCAAAACTTTTTTAAACATTCTTTGCCTCTCAATGGTAAATATAAAAATTTTAAATGAAATCTTAAAATAAATCAATAAATCGCCTTTCCTCCTCAAAAATAATCTCTCTAAAACAAATAATAAAAATATGATGGTAATTTTCACTTGACGATTAAACATTTGTATTTGTTAAACTTTGGCAGAATGATAAAACACTTAGTATTTTCCCTAATTTTTTTTGTAAGTTTAAGCCCCATTTATGCTGAAAATTCATATTTTCTTCCCAAGACTTTTCTTATTCTTCCACAGGAAAGTAATGTAAAAATTAGATGGATTTTACCACCAGAGCAAAGAAGTAGTATCTCAGTTGATAAAATTCATTTTGTGGTTGACTATAAGAATGAGCCTTTGGTTGTGTATGAAAATAAACTTCTTTTTAATCCCTTGAAAAGCTACATCGTTAAGTTGACTCAAACAGTAAAAGATGTCATATGCCTTGACAGTGGCGTCTTACTTTTCTCTGATGGTATAAACATGGGATATCTTGAGATGGGAAAAGATTCAGATGTCATACCCAATGTAAAATTAAAGGTGATTACAAAGTTGCCTTTAGCAGACTCTAAATTGTTCAAGGGTGATAATACAGTTTACGCAGCTGGCTTTAATAAAAAGACAAAAAAATATGAAGTCTATCTATTCAATACACAAAAAAGCCTTTTTCAGAAAATTGTCTCCTTTGCCGAACCGGTAGATGCCTTGAGTGGCAAAGAAAAGCACATATTTTTTAGTAATGGCAATGTAATTAAAGAATACAAAGAGGGAAAGATTTCTATAATTTATGAACATCCGAGACAGAAAGTAGAAGAAATTTTTTATAACAAAAAAACTGGATTAATCTACAAAACCTCAAATGGTGCTGGAATAATAAAGGACAAAGCAGCACTTGAGTTTTTACAAACAGAAAATCCTTTAATTTTTCTTAAAGAGACAAGTTTGTATGTTTTTTTCAGTTCAGTATCAGGAGTGCTTGAGATTATAAATATTGATGATTTAAGAAACTTTGCTTTTAAAGTTCAAAAAATTGTAGATATTCAGCAAACTTTTTAGGAGGAACTGCCATGAGGCAGAAGATTTTTGTTTTTATAGCGATTTTTATATTACTTTTTCAGCCAGCGATTGCCTCAGCAGGTAGTATTCCCATGCCTACAGGAATATCCTGTGAAGGAAGCCAGATGCCTGATGGAACTTATATCCCTAAAGGACAGGTCAGAGAGATAACCTATGGTGGAGTTAAATACAGATGTGTGGGTTGTGGAGGTTGCACTCCGATAAACAGTGGTTCTTCAAGTAGCAGTTCATCGTATACTCCTTATGTTCCATCTGCTGGCACTACATCCCAACAAATGGCAATTGGGCTTATGGGTGCTTTTTTAAGTGGGTTCTTCAGCACCCTTATGAGTGCTGATAATAACGCTAACTACAATGCCCAGAAACAAAGAGAGTATGAGGAACAACAAAAAAGGCTTGCAGAAGAAAAAAAGAAGCAGGAAGAAAAAAAGAAACAGCTTCTGTCTCAATATAATTCATTACTTGCTCAGGCAAAAACTCAATCTCAAACACAGACATCCCAGACCAATTCCTCCTTTACATTCCAGACGCTTGGCAGTCAGCTTACAGCTTTTCAATGGCAGACTCCATCAAGCAGTTCTCCAGTCAACACTAATCTAAACACTCAAGATGAAAACTTAGTAACAGCCTCCGATATCAATACCATCCTTGGAAATGTTATTCAGGAAAAAATAACTGAGAAAATTGAAGAAAAAATTGATGACTATGGAGAAAAGATTGTTGAAAAACTTGATAAAAAATATAGCAAAGAATGGGGTTCAAAATATTATGAAAAAGGGTTACCTATTATTAAAATTGTAGTAACTGCAAAAACTGAAGGTATTGCTTCAGCAGGTGCTGAGACAATTAATTATGGAGTTTCCCTTATCCCCATGCCAACTCTTTCAGCAGAAGTATCCGATATTGGAAGAAAAATCTATACAAAGATTGCTTTTTCTGCACTGGATAAGTTCCTTACTGAAACAGAAAAAGCTTCTAATACGCTTGGCTTTAATTTCAATAAAGAAGAATTTATGCAAAATTTTGAAAATGATATGAATACAGGACAGAAAATAATTTATAAATGGCTTAAAGGAGATTAAAAATGAAATTTATCAGATGGTTACTTTTTATCCCTTTTATCATTGCTCTCATAGGCTGTGAACCAATAAGAATCACCACCAAAGTAGCACCTTTTGAGGTAGAACCTCCGAAAGAAGTCCTTTCAGTTAAAAAACTGCCCAATGAAGCAATTGTACTCATTGATGATACTCAGGTTTACAGTGCAACCAAATATACTGCTGATGTTATTCATACTGTTGAGTTTCCAGCGGGCAATCTCCTTAGGCAGGTGCTTCCTATTTATTTTGACAAAATGTTCAGTAAAACAAAATACGAAAAAAATCTTTCATCATTAATCCCTTCAAATGGACTGCTTATTCATGCAATTGTAGACAATATTAACTTCTCTGAAGAATGCTGTTATCGGTTAGAAGTCAATTCAAGAACAAAGTTTGAAATATACGATAATGACCTGATAGAAATGGCATTACCTGTTTTTAGTTCAGGTTCAGGGAAGCTTTCAAAATCAGGGCTATTCTCTACAATTAATGAAAAAGAATATGGTATAACTGCCTATCAGGCAATATTTAATTCAGTAAAAAATGCGACAGAGGCAATTTATGAAGTAGTTAGTAATCCAAAAGCTCAGATTTCAGAGGCAAAACAGCTTATAAATAAAGACCCTTCAAATATGCACGCTTATAGGGTGGTGGCAAATCTGTCCCTTAAAAATAATGACATTCCAGAAGCCCTGGCAGCATCACAGATGCATGTTCAGCTTGCCCCAAAAGACCCAAATGGCTATCTTCTTCTTCATAAATGCTACTTGGCTCAGAGAAAGTATAAAGAGGCCCTTGTACAGCTTGAACAGGCAGTATCCTTATCGCCAAAAAGTGCAATTTTATTAATGAAGCTTCATGATTTTTATATTGAAAGAGGCAAATATGAAAAAGCTATAGAAGCAGTAAAAAGATATATAGAGCAAAGACCTGATGACCAATATGCTCCACTTAGACTGTCTTTGCTTTATTTTAAAATCGGAAAATATGATGAAGTAATAAAAATATCTGAAAAAGTTATAAATAATTTCTCTTTTTCAGGAATCGGAGCAAGCATCATAAAAAATGAAGGTGAATACACCAAAATTAAATCAATTGAGCCAAATAGCCCTGCTCAGAAAGCAGGACTTAAGCCAAATTATGAAATAGTTGAAGTTGATGGAAAATCAACCCTTGAGATGAGCCTAAATGAAGTAGTTCAGAGTCTTAGAGGACAGGAAGGAACTAATGTAAAACTAAAAATTAAAAAACCAGACTCTGATGAGACTTTCACAGTAGTTCTTATCCGTGAAAAATTCTATGCAAATCCTGTTGTAGCTTCCTACATAAGTCTCATTGCTCTAAGTAGTATTGAACTCAATAATAAAACAAATGCAAAAAAATACATGGAAGAGGCTGAAAAAATCTCACCTCAAGATGACTATTTAAAACTTGCTAAGTCAGCTTTATATTTAAAAGAAATGCAGTATGAAAAGAGTTTAGCTGAAGCAGCTTCAGTAAAAGACAGCGATTATGCTCAACTTCTTCAATCAATAGCCTACGCAAAATTGGGAAAATATGAGGAAAGTATAACTCTTTATAAAAAGACAAAAAAATCCAAAAGCCTCTTAATCTCGGAAAAAACAAAAGGAGAACTCTTTTCTGCCTTATCCCCTTATTTAGCAGAAATTGAAAATAAAGCCATTGAGTATGAAAGAGCAGGAAAATATGCTCAAGCAATAAAATTATATGCACAACTACTTGAAATATCCCCTCCTGAGAAAGCTCAATGGATTAGAGGTAGAGTTGCAAGAATTATCTCTCTAAATCCCTCATTGGTGGAACTAAGGGATGAGGCAAGAAAACATTTTCTTAATGCAGAGGTTTTATTCACAAACAATAAGTTTGAGGAAGCAGCAGAAGAACTTGAAAAAGTCTCTCAACTACAGCCTTTTAATCCTCAGATTTACTTTAACAGAGCAATTATCTACGAAAAAATATCAGACTATGCAAAGGCTATTGAAAATATGGAGGTCTATCTTCAGTTAAATCCAAATGCACCAAATGCACAAGCAATAAAGGATCAGATATATAAATGGAGGTTTATGGTTGAAAAGGAGATTTAGTTCTGCAAATGTTATAATAATTTATGTTTTCAGAGATTGAAAGAAAAATAATAAATGGAGAAAGACTTAACAGAGAGGAAGCCCTTTTTCTTTTTAAATCTGAGGATTTGCACAGGATTGGTGAGCTTGCAGAGGAAGTTTCAAAAAAAATTAATCAAAACAGAGTTTATTTTATTGTAAACAGGCATATAAATCCAACAAATATATGTGTTAATCGCTGCCGTTTCTGTGCTTTTTCTCGCACAAAAGGTGAGCCTGATGCCTATGAGATGACTATTAAAGAAATTGTAAAAAATCTTAAGGAAGCTAAACAATCTCTTGACTATCTCAGTGAGGTTCACATTGTCTCAGGGCTTCATCCTGACTGGCAGTTTGAGCATTATTTAGATATAATCCAACAGATAAAAAAAGAATTCCCATCTATTGGAGTAAAGGCATTTACAGCAGTTGAGGTTGATTACTTTTCAAGGATTTCAGGATTAAGTATTGAAGAGACTCTTATTAGGCTCAAAGAGGCAGGAGTTGATATAATGCCAGGAGGTGGTGCTGAAATCTTTAATTCAGATGTAAGAGCTAAGATATGCCCAGAAAAGATATCTGGTGAAAGATGGCTTGAGATTATAAAGACTGCCCATAGTCTTGGCATAAAAACAAACGCAACAATGCTTTACGGACATGTTGAATCCTATGAGGATAGAGTTGATCACCTGTTGAGACTGAGAGAGCTACAGGATGAAACTGGAGGATTTATTGCATTTATTCCCCTTAGTTACCAGCCTGAAAATACTCAGATTAAAGTTTCCTATCCTTCAGGGATTGATGATTTAAAAACAATTGCAATTTCAAGGCTTGTGCTGGACAATATCCCCCATATTAAAGCTTACTGGATAATGCTCGGTGAAAAACTTGCTCAGCTTGCCCTCCTTTTTGGTGCTGACTGCCTTGAAGGAACAGTGATTGAGGAAAGAATTGCCCATGCTGCAGGTGCTCGTTCAAAGAAGGGAAATACAATTGAAGAGTTGGTTTATCTGATTAAAGAGGTTGGAAAACTTCCTGTGGAAAGAGATAGCTTTTATAATATAAAAAGAACATTTTAATTTAGCGCTACTTTGGAGGTTAAAAATGACTGTAATAAGTAAGGAGAAGATTAAGGAATTATATTTTGTAAATCTACTGTATGAGTTACATAGAGTTATGGAAAAAATAAAGCTTTTTGAGAATAAGTATCAAGTCAAATTTAAAGAATTTGAAAAATTAATAAAGTCTCAAGAAGAAAACTTTACACTTTGGGATGATTATATGGAGTGGAAAGCATACGAGAAAAAACTTCATGAATTGAAAAAAGAGAAAGATAATCTGGATGCTGGAAATTATACATTGTCTTAGAAATAGTAAGATTGTAAAGGAGTTTACTATCCAAACTTTTGAGACCTTTGAAAAGGGTTTTTTTATAAAGATTAAGGCAATTCTAATTAATGATACAGAACTATTCAATAGAGAATATATAGATAGTGTGGAGAGAAATTACTCCTATCATTGGCAAGATAAAATGGGCAATTTAATCGTAAGATGGGATAATGCATATCACCATAGAGGTTTGTCTACCTTCCCACATCATGTCCATATCAATAATGAAGTTTTACCAACAGATAAAATTCTATGTAGTGAAATATTAGAAGAAATAGAAAGAAAAATCTTAAAGGCTTAATTTGAGAATATGGTAAGAGTTAACAGAAAACAGGCACTTCAGATGATTAAAGAAGCCTCTATTTATGAGCTTGGAAGGGAGGCAGACAATATTAGAAAAAGCCTACATCCAGAAGGCATTGTTACATTTGTAGTTGATAGAAACATAAACTACACAAACATATGCATAAATCGCTGTAAATTCTGCGCATTCTGGAGGCCAAAAGAGCATAAAGAGGCTTATGTTATAACCCATAAAGAACTTGCAAAGAAAATTGAAGAGACAATACATAAAGGAGGAACTCAGATACTTCTTCAAGGTGGAGTTCATCCTGAGCTTGGGCTTGATTTTTATGTTGAAATGCTCAGGTTTATCAAAGAGAATTTCAGAATTCATGTTCATGGATTTTCTCCTCCTGAAATCTCTTTTCTTGCAAAAAAAGAGGATTTGTCAGTGAAGGATGTTCTCCTTAAACTTAAAGAGGCAGGGCTTGATTCAATTCCAGGGGGTGGTGCTGAGATACTCTCTGACAGAATAAGAAAGATTCAATCACCAAATAAGATAAGCTCAGCAGAGTGGCTCGGTGTTATGCGTGAGGCACATTTTCTTGGAATGAAAACATCAGCTACAATGATGTTTGGTAGCATTGATACCGAAGAAGACATAATTGAGCATCTTGACTCCATAAGAAGTCTTCAGGATGAAACCGGCGGATTTACAGCCTTCATTCCCTGGAGCTTTCAACCTTGGAATACAGAGCTTAAAAAAGAAAATCCTGAACTTATGCCTGCTGGTGCTGTAAAATATTTAAGAGTGCTTGCTTTAAGTAGGATTTATCTTGATAATTTCAAAAATATTCAGGTCTCCTGGGTTACCCAAGGAATTAAGATCGCTCAAGTTGGACTTCGTTTTGGTGCCAATGATTTTGGCTCAACAATGCTTGAGGAAAATGTAGTAAGAGCTGCTGGAGTCAGTTACAGGGTAACAATGGAAGAGATTATTGAGGCAATTCGCTCTGCAGGCTTTAGACCTGCTCAGAGGGATACTTACTATAATGTTTTAAGAATGTTTTAATGAGAATTAAATGGGATTATTTTAGTAAAGTTCAGATTCCTGAAAAGTTTGCCAGATATCTGTGGGACTACAAAGAAGAGGCTTCCCTTGAGATATTAATTCTCAGAGTCTTAAAATATGGTAGTTTTGAGGAAGTTAATGCGATTTTTGAACTTTATCCCGAGGAAACATATAAGATTGCTATGAAATATCCTGAAATAAAAAGAGGTGTTAAATTTTGGATAAAAAGATGGAAAATTGAAACTCTTTTAAAATTTTTATAAGTGAGGGGTAAAAATGAGTGAATTTTATGATGTAATCATAATTGGAGGAGGACCTGCGGGACTTACTGCAGGAATCTATGCTTCAAGAGCAAATCTGAAAACCTTGATATTAGACAAATCAAAAACCGCAGGAGCTCTTGCCTATGCATCTTTGATTGAGAATTATCCTGGTATGGAGAAACCGCTTACAGGTAAGGAACTCCTTGAGAGGATTCGTGCACAGGCTCTCTCTTTTGGTACAGAATATAGAGAGGAACAGGTTGTTGGAGTTGATTTAGTCTCGGAAACAAAGGAAGTTATCACCATGAGTGGTAGTTACAGGGGTAAAACTGTAATAATTGCAACAGGCTCCATGGGAAGAAAGCCAACTATAAAGGGTGAGGGAGAACTTCTTGGAAGAGGTGTAAGCTACTGTGCAGTGTGTGATGCACCATTTTTTAGAGGAAAGACTGTGGCGGTGATTGGAGACAGTGAAGAGGCAGCAAAAGAAGCGGTCTATCTTACAGAGTTTGTTGAACTCTGCTATATCGTTACATCTTCATCAAAGCTTAAGTTAGAGGAAAGCCATCCCGTATTTTCAAACAGCAAAATCATGATTCTTACAGGCTACACAGTTAAGGAGATTATAGGAACTGATTTTGTTACAGGGCTGCGCATAAATAAGGATGAAGGTGAGGAAACCTTAGAGGTAAGTGGAGTTTTTGTATTTATTCAGGGCTCTCAACCAGTGACTGATTTTCTCGGTGAATCATTGAAAGTTGATGAAAGAGGCTTTATTATGGTAGACAATTTTATGCAGACAAGCCTTCCAGGAGTTTTTGCAGCAGGAGATGTGGCAAGCCCGTATTTTAGACAGGTTGTTATAGCCTGTGCTCAGGGAGCAGTTGCTGCACTCTCTGCTGAAAAATACATTAGAGGAAGAAGTAGAATAAAGGCTGATTGGCATGGGTGAAAGCATGAGTGATAATGGTAAGAATTTCAGTAATTGGGAAGGCGAAGCCTTTGAACAGATGCTTTTTGACTATCTTGATAATGGCTATCTTGAAAACATCATAACTTTTTTTGAACATGAACCTGAACAGCTTAGTTTAATTCCTAAGATGCTTTCTGATGAAAGACTTAGACTCAAAGTAGGAGCATTTGCCATAATAGAAGAGTTAAAAGAAAAGAATGCTGAAGCTTTAAAATCTATTGTTCCATCTTTGATTGAACTTCTTAATTCTCCAGAAAAAAATATTCGTGGTGATGCTGCTTACGCACTTGAGATAATTGCAGACGTAGATGCAAAACCCGCTTTGATTAAAGCCTTAAAGAAAGAGCAAGACCCTCAAGTAAAAGAGTTTATTGAAGATGCAATAAAAAAACTTCAATGAAATATAAAGTAATTGATGTAGCTGGAGACGTAGGGATAAGGGCAGAAGGCGCAAGTCTTGAAGAATGTTTTATTAATTCCGCATTTGGGCTTTATAGTCTCATAACCGATTTAGCTCAAATAGAACCTGCAGAGGAGATAGAAATTATCATAAATGAAGATAATCTTGAAAATATGCTTGTAAGTTTTCTTAACGAGCTCATTTTTCAGTTTGATACTTATGGATTTCTTGGTAAAGCCATATCCATAGAGATCAAAGATAATTATCTAACAGCAAGAATTAAAGGTGAAAAATTCAATCCTGAAAAACATGAAAGAAAACTTCTTGTTAAAGCAGCGACTTATCATAATCTTGTTTTAAAACAGGAAGACTCTTTCTGGATAGCAGAGATTATTTTTGATATCTGAGGATATAATAAATTTATAGGCTTGTGAGAGGTTGTTCAATTTCTATGTCTTATTCCAAGGAGATTTAAAAACCCAAGGAATCTGACCTGGAAGGGTCATTTCCTTTGTCATTCCGAGCATCCTCAATGGGTGCGAGGAATCTCTGACCTTAAAGGGTGACCGTAGAAATGAGAAGATTCCTCGTCGTTTACACTCCTCGGAATGACAGGAAGAAGGTTTGGAATAACGGATGGAGGTAATCGAAAAATAGCAGTAATTGTAATTTGTTGAAAATCAATAAATTACAAGTTTTTGAACAGACTCAATTATTAAGAGGAGGTGCTCTATGCCAAAAATTGAAGGAACAGAAAGAATAGACCTTTATAGAATAAGAGTTCCCAAAGGATTTGTGCCTGGGATGAAAACTGAGGGAATTATCTTTGTTGATGAAACCCTTGAGCAAGAGCTTGAGCTTGAATCAGTACGTCAGGTGGCAAATGTTGCCACATTACCGGGAATAGTTGGGAAATCCCTTGCAATGCCAGATATTCATACAGGCTACGGATTTCCCATAGGAGGTGTTGCCGCCTTTGATGTAGAAGAGGGAGTGATATCACCGGGAGGAGTCGGATACGACATTAACTGTGGGGTGCGGTTATTAAAAAGCAATCTTACTAAGGAAGAAGTGGAGCCAAAAATCCGTGAACTTATTGATCTTCTCTATACTCACATTCCCTCAGGAGTTGGCTCAACAGGAAAAATAAAGCTTTCGCCAAAGGATGAACGAGAAGTAATAAAGAAAGGTGCTATCTGGGCAGTTGAGCAAGGGTTTGGTGATGCAGAAGACCTTCAAAGGATTGAATCTCATGGATGTCTTGAAGGAGCAGACCCTGATGCCATAAGCCAGAAAGCCTATGAGAGAGGAAGAGCTCAGCAGGGCACACTTGGTTCAGGAAACCACTTTCTTGAGGTTCAGTATGTGGCAGAGGTGTATGAACCTGAGATAGCCACAGTTATGGGGCTTTCAAAGGGACAGGTTACAGTCATGATTCATACAGGTTCAAGAGGATTTGGACATCAGATTTGTGATGATTATGTAAGGGTGATGCTTCAGGCAGCAAAAAAATACGGAATAGAACTTCCTGATAAAGAACTTGCCTGTGTTCCTTTCCGTAGCAGAGAGGGACAGCAGTATTTTTCCGCAATGAAAGGTGCAGCTAACTATGCTTGGGCAAACAGACAGTGTCTTATGCACTGGACAAGGGAAGTATTTCTCAGGCTTTTTAACCTTTCACCAAAAGACTTAGGCATGAAAGTTGTTTTTGATGTAGCACACAATATTGCAAAAGAAGAATTCCATTTTATAAATGGTGAACGAAAAAGGCTTATTGTTCATAGAAAAGGTGCTACAAGGGCTTTTCCTAAGGGACATCCTGAGTTGCCTGATTGCTATAAAGACATTGGACAGCCAGTGCTAATTCCAGGAGATATGGGAAGAGTTTCTTTTGTTCTGGTAGGACTTCCAAAGGCAATGGAAGAAACCTTTGGTTCAACTTGTCATGGAGCAGGTAGGCTTCTAAGTAGAAATCAGGCAATTAAGCAAGCAAGGGGACGTTCAATAAAACAAGAGTTGGCTGAAAGAGGTATAATAGTTAGGTCTGCTGGCAAAGAAACTCTTGCAGAGGAAATGCCTGATGCTTATAAAGATGTATCAAATGTTGTTGATGTAGTTCACAATGCTGGTATAGCCAGAAAAATTGTAAAACTAAAACCAATAGGAGTAATAAAAGGATGAAGCTTAAAGTTGGATGGATTCAGTATGCTAATGTTTATCCCATATTTTACGTGCTTGAAAAAGAAGGTTTGCTTACAGAAGAAATTCATCTTGTAAAAGGAGTGCCTTCTCAACTAAATTGGGCTTTGAGAAATGATTTAATTGATGTGAGTCCTTCATCCTCTGTAGAGTATCTGCTAAATAAGGAACTTTATGATTATGTTGATGGAATCTGTATAAGTTCAAAAGAATATGTGGGAAGTGTTCTTTTTTTCAGTGACCATGATTTAGAAAGGATTGATGGAGGTAAAATTTTACTTACTGATCAGTCAGCAACTTCTCACCTTCTTCTAAGAGTAATTCTTGAAAAATTTATGGGTTTAAATCCTGTTTATGATATCTCTTCCGCACCTCATACAGGAGAAAGTTTCCTGCTAATTGGTGATGAAGCATTGAGATATAGAAAGTTGAATAATGGCAAAAAAGTATATGATCTTGCCAATCTGTGGTATCAGAATACAGGACTTCCTTTTGTATTTGCTCTTTGGATTGTAAGAAGGGAAATCACAAACTCTGAAAATGAACTTTATCCCAAATATATTCAACTAAAAGATAGGCTTCTTTATGCTCGTAAAAAGTGTAGAGAATATTTCTCAGAAATGTTGAAGAATTATTATTTAAGAGATTTCATGACAGAGGAGGAGATTCTTTACTACTGGCAGGAAAACATGGATTATGAGCTAACAGAAAAACACAAAGAAAGCCTTAATTTATTTGATAAATACTTGAGGGAATTAAGTTAAACTGCCTATACCTTCAAGGCATATTTTCTTTGTTAAAATTCTTGCTTCTTCAATGAATACTTCTTTTTCTTCTTTATTTTTAGTCTCTATGTATATCCGAACTTTAGGTTCTGTTCCCGATGGTCTTATCATAATCCAAGAACCATCATTAAAAATAATTTTTACTCCGTCCAAATCTACTATTGAGGCTATTTTTTTCTCTAAATCACCGATTTTAAAAGAATCCCCTATCTTAAAATGTTTTGATAGTGCCATTATATTTTCTTTTACATGCGGACCAAAGCTTTCACGTGGAATTTCTATTCCTGTTCTGTCAGAATAATATTTTCCATAGGATTTTTCTATTTCTTCAAGATAATCGCTAAGATTTTTATTGAATGTTGCAATCATTTCAAGAGCGAGCAAAACTCCTAAAATAGCATCCTTTTCAAGAGTATGATTTTGAATGGATATACCATCTGATTCTTCAAAAGCAACTATAGCTTTTTTTGTAGCATTAGGTAAAAGATAGGGTCTAAAATTTTTAAATCCAACTTTTGTTTCAATAACTTCAACTCTAAAAGCTTCTGCAATGCTGTTAACAAAATTGCTCGTGCCTACACTTTTTACCACAACTCCTCTTAGTCCTTTGTAATTATAAAGATAATGAAACGCCATTGCACCGAAGTAATTCATAGGTATCTGTCTCTTTAAATCGGCAAACCTAACCCTGTCTCCATCAGGGTCTATGATTGCCGAAAATCCAAGAGTATTTTCCCTTAGATGAGAAAGAGCAAGCTTCAGATTTTCTTCACTTGGTTCAGGTGATAGTCCTTCAAAGAGAGGATCATCTTCTCTTCTAAGACATATAAAAGTACCTGGACTAACAGAAAGTATTTTCGCTAATTTACCCCTCGTAGCACCATGCATGTGATCAACAGCAATAGTGTGGGGGTTATTGGACAAGAAATTTTTTATCTTATCAATGTCTATCATGTTTCTTTTCTTTATAAAATTAATATATAGTTCCGTAGCATCTATTTTATTGATTGCAACTGGTGGACAAGATTTAATAGAATTTGCATTTTTCATTAGTTCGTTCGCAATTCTTTCAATAGGTTTTGTTAGTTCCTCAGAAGCAGGACCTCCATCAGAGGGATTAAGTTTTAGTCCACCGTAATTTGGAGGATTATGGCTTGGAGTTAAATTTATTGATGCAGAGGCAGATAGCTCTACCACAGCAGCTGAAAATTCTGGTGTTGAAGCTTCACCAGCATAATAACAATTTATTCCTTCAGATTGGAGAATTCCAATCACTTCATACGCAAATTCCTTTCCAAGCAAACGATTGTCATGTCCTACAATAACTCCTCTTTCTTTAAATTCATTAAAAGATTTTATACCAAAGGAATTGAGAATCTGCCTGTCTTCTCCCTTAACTGCTTCAATTATTGCTTTAGTTATTACTCTAACATTCTGCATAGTAAAATCTGAGCCAATTTCACCCCGCCAGCCTGATGTGCCAAAGTGAATCAGAGCAGGTTCAGTGTTTTCTTTTGCAAACTTTTCAATATCTTTTAACAGATGCTGATTTTTATTTGGAGCTTTAAGTACTTCTTGCCAGAGATTGGATGCTTTCATATGCTTCTCCAATGTTTTATTTTAATTATAAAATATTAAACAATTCAAATTAAAAAAACATCTCATCTATGACTTTTTCAGACATTTGGAAAAGTATTAGCAATTTAAAAAATTAATGGTATAATATGAAAAAATATGAAGCTGTTCAATTACTAACTGTTATTCCGAGGGGGACTTAATGACCCTGAGGAATCTGATCCGTAAGGGTCATCTTTTTCTTTTGCCATTCCGAGCACCCTCAATGGGTGCAAGGAATCTCTGACCTGAAAGGGTGACAGTGGAAATGAGGAGATTCCTCGTCGCTCACGCTTCTCGGAATGACAGATGGAGGTAATTGGGAAATAATAGGACTTGTAGTTTATTGATTTTCAATAACTTGCAAGTTTTTGGATAGACTCAAAAATATAACAAGGAGGCAAAAATGGCAATAAAACTTCGGGCAGAGGACGTTTACAAAAAATGTGATGATAATATATTTGATTTTGAGACAACTCAAGAACTTTCACCTCTTACAGGAACAATCGGACAAGACAGAGCAATAGCTTCTTTAGAATTCGGTTTAAATTTGCCTGCAAAAGGATTTAATATATATGCTCTTGGTGCACCTGGAACAGGTAAAATGCGTGCAATAAGAACACTTCTTTCTGAAAAAGTAAAACAAGAATCTGTTCCACCTGATTGGTGCTATCTTTATAATTTTAAAAATCCTGACGCTCCAATTGCTGTTAGTTTACCCGCAGGTAAAGCTACGGAATTTCAAAAAGATATGGAAAATCTTGTTAATACATTGAAAGTAGAAATTCCAAAAGCTTTTGAGTCAAAAGAGTATGACAAACAGAGAAATAAAATTCTTGAAGATTTTCAACAAAAACAAAAAGAATGGTTTTCTACAGTAGAAGAAGATGCAAGAACAAAAGGTTTTGCAATTCGTAAAGCTCTTGCAGGACTTATAATCGTTCCGGTTAAAAGAGACGGAGAACCGCTTACAGAAGAAGAGTTTCAGGCACTTGACATTGAAACAAGAAAACGAATTGACGAACTTGGCAAAATGCTTCAGGACAAACTTGATGATGTGGTAAGAGCTGTTAAAGAAGCAGAAAAAATCGTTAAAGACATGCTTCTTAGACTTGAACGCCAGATTGCTCTTGATGTAATAGAACAACCAATCGAAGAACTTAAAAAGAAATATTCTTTCAATGAAAGAATTGTGAATTATCTGGATGCTGTAAAAGAGGATATACTTAATAATGTTCAGGACTTCAAAATACAAGAAGAGACAGTTCCTCCAATGCCTCCTTTTATGAAAATTCAGAGAGAGGTTTCTTTTGCCAAATACAGCGTAAATGTTCTTGTTAACAACTCTGCAACAGAGGGTGCTCCTGTTGTTTATGAACCCAATCCAACATATCTTAATCTTTTTGGAAGAATTGAATATAAGATTCAGTATGGTATGGCAATTACTGATTTTACAATGATCAAACCAGGTTCACTACACAAAGCCAATGGAGGATATCTTGTAATAGATGCTATGGCTTTGATAAAAAATCTTTTTTCCTATGATTCTTTGAAAAGAGCTCTGCGAAGCAAGGAAATTCGGATAGAAGATGTGTGGGAACAATACAGGCTTATTACAACAACTACTTTAAGACCTGAACCAATTCCTTTGAATGTTAAAGTAATTCTCACAGGAACACCGTTTCTTTATTACATACTTTACAACTATGATGATGAATATAGAGAATTATTTAAAGTTAAGGCAGATTTTGATATAAGAATGCCAAGGAATGAAGAAAACATAATAAAATATGCTCAGTTTGTTGCTCTCTGTCAAAAAGAAGAAGAACTTTTACCATTTCATCGCTCTGCTATTGCAAAGATTGTTGAGTATGGTTCAAGACTTGCAGAACATCAAGAGAAGCTTTCAACTCAATTCAGTAGCATAGCAGACCTGATAAGAGAGTCTCATTTTTGGGCAAAAAAAGACGGAAAGGACATTGTTTATGCTGTGCATGTTAATAAAGCCCTTGAACAAAGAGTTTATAGATCAGCAAGTATAGAAGAAAAATTAAGAGAACTAATTCTTGAAGATGTTTTAATTGTAGAGACATATGGCAAAAAAGTTGGACAGATAAATGGACTTGCTGTCATTGACCTTGGAGACTACAGCTTTGGGAAACCTTCTCGTATCACCGCAAGAACATATCTTGGTAAGGCTGGAATAGTAAATATTGAAAGAGAAACAAAAATGTCAGGGAAAATACATGAAAAAGCAGTTATGATTCTTTCAAGCTATCTTTGGAGCAAATACGCAATAAAAAAACCAATAAGCCTCAGCGCCTCCCTTACATTTGAACAACTTTATGAAATGATAGAAGGTGATAGTGCTACATGCGCTGAACTTTACGCACTTTTAAGTAGTATTGCAGATATTCCTCTTAAACAGAATATTGCTGTTACAGGTTCAATGGATCAAAAAGGAGAAGTTCAGCCAGTTGGCGGAATAAATGAGAAAATTGAGGGTTTTTTTGAGCTTTGCAAAATTAGAGGACTTGATGGAAGTCATGGAGTAATAATCCCAAGAAGAAACATTAAACATCTGATGCTCAAAGAGGAGATACAAAAGGCGATTGATGAAGGCAAGTTCCATATTTATGCCATTGAATACGCAGAAGAAGGACTTGAGATACTGACAGATATGAAAGCAGGTGAACTAATGCCAGATGGGACATATCCAGAAGGAACTATAAACTATCTTGTTATGAAAAAGCTTGAAGAGATGTCAGAACTCCTGAAGAAAAAAGAAAAAGAAGAAGAAAAAAAGAACGAAAAATAAACTATTATCATTTAAACTTAAATGCTTTAATAATAAAAGAAATCACAAAAAAAACAACTAAAATAGTTGAAATTGATGCACCAAGAGGAATTCCTGAGTAAAAAGAAAGGAAAATTCCTGAATAGGACGATAAAAGAGAAATAATAATTGATACAATAACCGTATTTTTAAGGCTTCTACATATATGCATAGCAATCAAAGGTGGAATTATCATCAGAGAGCCAATTAAAAGAGCTCCCATTGTTTTTATTGATATAGAAATTGATAATGCAACAGTTGTTGCAAAGAGCATTTTAATGACTGCTACATTAATTCCAGAGGCATGAGCAAGCTCTTCATCAATGCAGAAACTAATCAGTTTTTTATAGTATTTTAAGATAAAAACTCCACATACAAAAGCTCCAGATAAAATAAGATAAACATCTTCCTTTGTCACAGTAGAAAGACTTCCAAAAAGTATATTTATTATGGAACCCGTGCTGCCAGAAAAAGTTATAAAGACCACTGAAAGAGCAACTCCTGAATACAGAAAAAAAGAGAGAGAACCTTCTGCTGGAAGTCTGTCTTTAGTCCTGAGTTGTTCAACAGAAATAGACACCCCTATGCTCAATAAAATAAGTAAAACAAGAGAGTTTATTTTGAAGAAAAGGCTTAATGCAAGTGCTAAAAAACCTACATGAGCAAGAGTATCTGCAAAAAAAGCATATTTACGAAAAAGCAGAAAAATTCCAAAAATCGGAGATAAAGGTGCTATAAAACTAACAACTAAAAAAGCTCTTTTTATTATGTTGAATTCAAAAATTTCAAGCATTTTTGTGCGGGAAAACAGTAGATTCAGGATATAACATAGCCATATACTCATCTTTAAGAATTTTCTGGGGTTCTCCAAGACATACAACTCTTCTATTCAGACACAGAATACATCTCGCTTCATGAGCAAAAGTCCCTATATCATGAGTAACTACAAGGATTGTAATTCCAAAATCTCTGTTGAGAATCTCAAGCATTTTAAGTAATTCCTCCATTGAATAAGGGTCTATGCCTGTAGTTGGTTCATCAAGAAGTAAAATTCTCGGCTGCGAAGCAATAGCTCTGGCAAGAAACGCTTTCTGACGCTCTCCTCCAGAAAGTTCCCTGAGGATTTTTTTTCTTAAATGAGAAATTTTAAAAACATCCAATGCCCAATCAAGATTTTCTTTTTTAATCTTTTCATATCCACTTTTAACAAGTTCTTCTACTGTAACTGGAAATTCATAGATTGTCTGAGATATTCTCTGAGGTAGATATCCAATAGGTTCTGATTTTATGTAATCTTCTGGATTCTGCCCATAAATCAATACCTGACCTCTGTGAGGCTTTATTATACCTAAGATTAACCTTAGTAAAGTTGTTTTCCCTGCTCCGTTTGGTCCTATAATTCCAAGATAGCATCCCTCTTCTATTTCAAGATTAATATTTTCAAGCACAAAAATGCTATCAAAAGAATAATAAACATTTGTTAAACTTATCGCTTTCATTTACAATTTAAAGCAGTTTTTAAAACTTCAAGATTATCTCTCATTGCTTGAAAGTAATCTATTGTAGATATTTGATGAAATGTATTGAATTTTAATATCTTTACACCAGTTTCCTCTGATAAAGTTTTCGCAATTTTTTCTCCCTCTGGCTCACAGATAATGTATCCAATAGAGCTTTGCTTTATTAAATTTTTCAGTTTTTGAATTTTCTTTAATGGCGGCTCTTCTTCAGGTTCATGAACAATAAAGTGAAAATTAAATCCATACCTGGCACTAAGATAATTTAAAAATTCATGACTTCCGATAACTTCTTTCAATGAACAGTTTGACAAAGCTTTTTTATAGTCCCTATCAAGTTCTTTAAGCTTTTCACTGTACAGAGAAAAATTCTTCTCATACATATCTTTTTTATCAGGATAAAGTTCCTGAGCTTTATCTTTGATTACTTTAATAATTTCCAAAACTAAAATAGGGTCTAACCATATATGCGGGTCTATTTCACTACCTAATGCATATTTTTTAAATGCAATATAATCTTGAAGTCTCACTACCTTTATGCCTTTTAGAGTAAGCTCGTCTTTTATTTTGTCTATCCATCGGTCAATATCTGTATTTCCAAGATAGACTACCATGTTTGCATTAAAAAGTTTTTGAATATCCTTTAAAGAAGGCTCAAAATTATGTGGATCAATCTGAGAAGGAATTAATACCTGAATCTGAGCTTCGGGCATTATCCATTTTGTAAAATGCTGAAGAGGATAAAGGCTTGTATAAACTGAGATTGCAGATTTTGAAACTATCTCACTCTTTTGTGAACAAGATATGAAAACTAACATAATGCATACAAAAACAAGAAAGATAAAATTATTCCTCTTCATATATCTCCTAACACACCTCAATTCTACATTGAAAAAATATCTTTTAATTTATCTTTCAAGCCTTTTGAACCTTTTTTTATTTCTTCTCCAGATATCCTGGCAAACTCTTCAAGAAGTTCTCTCTGACGTTCATTTAGTTTTTTGGGAACATCAATGTAAACAGTTACAATCTGGTCTCCTCTGTGAGTACCTCCTACTCTTGGAAGCCCTTTACCCCTGAGCTTAAAAACTCTACCTGATGGAGTTCCTGCTGGTATTTCTATTTTTTCTTTTCCATCAAGTGTAGGAACTTCCACTTCTCCGCCAAAAACTGCTCTAACAAATGAAATAGGAATGGAACAATAAAGATTTATACCTTCTCTCTTGAAAAATTCGTGTTCTTTAACATTGACAAAAATATAAAGATCGCCTCTTGGTCCACCAAATTCACCTATTTCTCCTTCACCACTGACCTTTAATTTACTTCCGGAATCAACACCTGGAGGAATTTTTATTGTTAATTCATGTTCTACTTTTATCTTTCCATTTCCTGCACAATCAAAACAAGGATCTCTGATAATTCTTCCTGTTCCACCACATTTTGAACATGTCTTTGACACTGAAAAAAATCCTTGATTATATCTGATATATCCGCTGCCACCGCAAGATGAACATATAGTTGGCTCACTACCAGGTTTTATTCCAGAACCATTGCATGTTCCACATATTTCCCAACGGGGAAATTTAATTGTTTTTTCAACTCCTCTGGCTGCTTCTTCAAGAGTGATTGTAATGTCATATCTTAAATCAGCACCTTTTGTAGGTTTATTTTTTCTGAACCCAAAACTTCCAAAAAATCCTTCAAATATGTCTTCAAATATATCTGTAAACGTTGTATAAGTTTCAAATCCAAATCCATTCCCTGTAGGTCCTTCTGCTGTTCCATATCTATCATAGTTAGCTCTCCTTACAGGGTCACCAAGACAAGCATATGCTTCGTTTATTTCTTTGAATTTTTCTTCTGCGGATTTATCTCCTTGATTTAAATCAGGATGATATTTTCTTGCAAGGCGCCGGAACGCCTTTTTTATCTCTTCCTGAGAGGCGTCCCGGCTTACACCAAGAATGCTATAGTAATCTTTCATTTATTATCTTTATCCTCTACCTCAGCTTCTATTACATCTTCCTCTTTTTTTGACTGTGTTGTACTACCTGCTCCTTGCTGGGATGCTCCTGCTTTTTTATAAAGTTCCTCAGCCACTCTATGAGAAGCTTTAGCTAACTCTTCTACAGCTGCTTTTATCTCATTTACATCATTGCTTGTATCCTTTATCCTACGACACTTTTCAATTGCTTCTTCTATTCTTTTCCTTTCATCTTCTGAAACCCTATCACCCATATCTCTTAATGTTTTTTCAACAGTATATATCATGTTGTCCGCTTCATTTCTTGCCTCAGCAATCTGCTTTTTGCGCCTGTCTTCCTCTGCATGTGCCTCAGCTTCTCTAATCATTTTCTTAATCTCTTCCTCACTGAGACCACTTGAAGCAGTAATTCTTATTGACTGTTCCTTACCAGTAGCAAGGTCCTTTGCAGAAACATGCAAAATTCCATTGGCATCTATATCAAAGGTAACCTCTATCTGAGGAATTCCTCTTGGGGCAGGAGGTATTCCAACAAGTTCAAATACCCCAAGAAGCTTATTGTCTGCCGCCATCTCTCTTTCACCCTGATATACTTTAATTGTAACAGCTGTCTGATTATCAGCAGCAGTTGTAAATATTTGAGACTTCTTAGTGGGTATAGTTGTATTACGCTCAATAATCTTTGTAAATACACCACCAAGTGTTTCAATTCCAAGTGAAAGAGGAGTTACATCAAGAAGTAAAACTTCTTTTACCTCTCCCTTTAAAATTGCTGCCTGAATCGCTGCTCCAACAGCAACAACTTCATCAGGATTAACACCTTTATGAGGTTCTTTTCCGAAGAAATCTTGAACAACTTTCTGCACTTTCGGAGTTCTTGTCTGTCCACCAACCAAAATTACCTCATCTATCTGACTTTGAGAAAGTCCTGCATCAGAAAGAGCTTTTTTGCAAGGCTCAAGGCTTTTCTGGATTAAATCATCAACAAGCTGTTCAAGCTTGGCACGAGTTAATTTCATGAGTAAGTGCTTTGGACCTGAAGCATCAGCTGTTATAAAGGGAAGATTTATCTCTGTTTCCATTGCTGAACTTAATTCAATTTTTGCCCTTTCTGCTGCTTCTTTCAGTCTCTGAAGTGCCATTCTATCTTTTCTTAAGTCAATACCTTCCTGTTTTTTGAACTCCTCTATAAGCCAGTCCATAACTCTTATGTCAAAATCATCTCCACCAAGATAGGTATCTCCATTGGTTGCCTTTACTTCAATAACTCCTTCTCCTATCTCAAGAATTGAGATATCAAATGTTCCACCACCAAGGTCATAAACAGCTATTTTTTCTTCTTTTTTCTTGTCAAGCCCATAGGCAAGTGCTGCAGCGGTTGGCTCATTTATTATTCTCAGAACATTAAGTCCTGCAATTCTTCCTGCATCCTTTGTTGCCTGACGCTGACTATCATCAAAATAAGCAGGCACTGTAATAACAGCTTCTGTTACAGGCTCGCCAAGATAGTCCTCAGCAGCCTGTTTAAGCTTTTGAAGTATCATCGCAGAGATTTCAGGTGGAGAGTATCTCTTTCCCATTATTTCAACGTGTGCATCACCATTTGGAGCTTCAACAATTTTATAGGGAAGTCTCTTCTTTGCCTCCTGAACCTCCTGAGAGTTGTATTTTCGTCCCATCAATCTTTTTATAGAAAAGATAGTATTTTCAGGATTAGTTATTGCTTGCCTTTTTGCAACCTGTCCAACCAATCTTTCACCTTTATCAGTAAAAGCAACTACAGAAGGTGTTGTTCTTTGTCCTTCCTGATTCGGTATTACTACAGGCTCACCACCTACAACTACTGCAACAACAGAGTTTGTTGTGCCAAGGTCTATTCCTATTGCTTTTCCCATAATTAATCCTCCTTTTCAATTCTGTCATTCTGAACACCCGATGGGTGTGAAGAAGAACTTCCCTCTTCAGAGGGCTTAGCTTTCTTAGAAACAGCTACCAGAGGTTCTCTTAGCAGCTTATTTTTATACAAATATCCTTTACGCAATTCTTCTACAATGATGTTATCTTCTATATCTTCTGTTTCAACTGTAGATACAGCATGATGCACCTCCGGATTGAAAACCTGGCCAACTGTTTCAATTTGTTTTACTCCGTATTTTTCTAATATTCGCAAAAATTCCTTTAATGTATTCTCAACCCCTTTTTTCATACTTTCAAGCCAATCAGAATTTAGGTCACTACCTGCATGTTTGATAGCTAATTCAAAATTATCTATAATTGGCAATAAATCTTTGATTAATTTTTCATTGGCATAATTTACTAACTCTTCTCTTTCTTTTTGAATCATTCTTTTGTAGTTTTCAAATTCAGCATAAAGTCTAAGATATTTCTCTTTCTGTTGAGATAGTTCATTTTGAAGATTCTCAACAACATCTCTTGGTTTATCTTCAATTGCTGAACCTTCATAAGAAATTTCTTCAGTTTCTTTGTTTTCAGTAGATGTATCTTTTTTTATTTCATCCATTTAAATAAACCTCCTAATCTGAAAGTGTTCTTGTTAATGACCTTGCAAAGGCATTAACTAACATAATTGCCCTTTGATAGTTCATTCGCTTTGGACCAACAAGAGCAATAACACCAAGTGATTTGTCTTTTTCTTTATATGGTGAAGCAATTATACTAAAACTTCTAAATTCTTCTACAGGATTTTCCTGCCCTATAATTACTTTTACCTCATCGTCTTCAGAAATATTTTCAAAAAGTTTAAGCAAAAGATGCCTGTCTTGTATTGTTTTTGCAACCTCTCTAAGTTTTTCTATATCAGAAAAATCTGGCAAGTGCATTATATGATAAAATCCTGATACATAAACATCTTCTCTGGAGAAATATAATGCTTCCTGACACATTTTTAAAATCTTGGAAATTAATCTATCCCAGAAAATTTTTTCCTTTTTTATCCTCACAATCAGGTCATCTCGTATTTCGTCAATGGTTTTTCCGTGATAATTTCTATTAACAAAATCTGCAAGACTGTTAAGTTCCTTCTGGGTTATTTCAGGATAAACTTTTATAATCTTATTTTTAACAATACCTTTATCATTCACAACAACAGCTATTACAAGGTCATCTTTAAATTTTATAAAATCTACCCGATGAAGAGCGGTTTTTTCTGTTGCTGGCAAAAGCGCCAAACCAAGATATCTGGTAGCCTGAGATAAACTCTGAGTTGTTTCTAAAAAGAGAGAGTTCATGTTGTTTCTGAGTTTTCTTAACTTTTTTGTTAAATTTTCTATAACTCTTTTAATTTCCAATGATTGAGAAAACAATTCACTCTGAAATATATAGTCAACATAAAATCTATATGCCTTATCTGTTGGCACTCTTCCAGCTGAAGTGTGAGGTTGGGAAAGAAATCCTGCATCTTCTAAATCTGACATTATGTTCCTTATTGTAGCAGAACAGACATCAAATCCATATTTTTTCATAATATAACGCGAACCTACAGGTTCAGGTTTTTCAATGTAACTTTCCACAACCGCGTAAAGCACCTTTTTAGTTCTTTCATCAAGCATTGTATCTCTCATTTTAGCACTCCTCATATTTAAGTGCTAATGTTTAAAATTATCACGATAACCTTAAAAAAGTCAAATATTCTACCAGATAAGCTCTTTATTTAAAAGTTTTTTATAAATATCTCGGGGCAAAAAGCAGGATTTATGCAAATCTGCTGTATAAAGTTTTGTCTCTATTTTTACAGGTTTTCGTATTTCGCGAGGGTCTAAAGATTTTGAGCCAACAGAAAAGCTCCACCAGTTTCCAGCATAAGTTGCTATGCTTGCAGTGTAGAGTTCAACAATCGGGAATATTAGCTTCATAGAATTTTGCACTTCATATACAAGCTCTCTATGAAATATAAGAGACTCTGAAAGTGTTACGAACATTCCATTTTCAGTGAGTGCGTCTCTTACAAATTTAAAAAACTCAACTGTAAAAAGGCTCTTTGCAAAACCTATTATATCTGTTGAATCAACAATTATTACATCAAGAGAGTTTTTCATCTCTTTTATAAACTCTGCTCCATCCATACATCTAATCTCAACCCTTGAGTCATCTATGGCTGAAGAAACAGATGGAAAAAATTCTTTTGAGACCTTTATAACCTCTTCATCAATCTCAATAAAGTAAAGTTTTTTTACAGAGTCATGTTTAAGAACTTCCCTTACTGCACCACCATCTCCGCCTCCTATAACAGCAACATTTTTAGCTTCAGGGTGAGCGTGCATAAGAACATGGGTTAGCATTTCATGATAAATAAACTCATCTCTTTCAGTAAGTTGGACAACACCATCAAGGACAAGAATTTTTCCAAAATAAGGATTTTCAAAAACCATTATCTCCTGAAATTTACTTTTACCCTTATAAAGAACTTTTTCCACTTCATATACATACTGTATCGGAGCATAAGGGTCCTTCTCAAAAAATTTAATCATGGCAAACCTCCTAAATTAAAAATGTTTTTGGCGTGGAAAATCCATTAAACTCTGATGCATAAGATATCGTATATGCACCTGCGGATAGAATAAGAATAAGGCTTCCAACATCTGGCTCAGGAAGCACAACCTCTCTGTCTATTACATCAAAACTATCACAGCTTGGTCCTGCAATTGTCCATTCTTTTTCTTCTCCTCTGCTTCCTACGATATACTGATACTTAATACCTCCTATGCTTTCCATTAATCCGTTAAAGACACCCACATCTATATAAAGCCAATTTTCATCTCCTCTCTGAGCCTTACCAATAATTCTTGATACAAAAACTCCAGCATCTCCTACAACAGCTCTTCCAGGCTCTATAAAAATTTCTGTATCAGGAAAATATTCTTCAAGAATAGAGTTAATTTTTGTCTCTATTGTCTCTATAGAAGGAACTTTTTTTGTGTACTCTATAGGATAGCCACCGCCAATATTCAACATTTTTATTTCAATTCCATTTTTTCTCACAAGTTCTTTTAATTGTCCTGCTTTGTGTATCGCTGTATGCCAGTTATAAACATTACTACATTGAGAACCTACATGGAATGTTATTCCTATAGGGTCAAGTCCTCTTTGTTTAGCGTAAATAAGCAACTGGGCAGCTTCTTCCATCTCAACACCAAATTTTTTACTCAATGGCCATTCACTTCCTTCATTAGGAACAGTCAGTCTCACATAAACTTTTTTACGTGGTGTATACTTCGCAAGTTTTTCAACTTCTGCTATAGAATCAAAAGCATAATACTCAATACCATATTCAACCGCTTCTTTAAGAAATTTAAAGGTTTTTACAGGATTACTTGTTATAATCCTTTCAGGCTCAACATTCAACTGCTTTAAGATTGCCAGTTCACCCTCTGAGGCTATTTCAAAACCTACATTAAAACTGTTTAGATACCTAATAACATCTATATCTGGGTTAGCCTTAACAGCATAAAAAACTTTTGAGTTTTTAATTCCTCTTCCAATCAGTGAAATCTTTTCTTTTAATATTTCTCTATCAAGAAGAAGATAAGGAGGTTCATCATCGTGAGAAGCTATCCAATTCAGTATTCTATCCATAAGAGTATTTTTGTGATTTGTCATAATTTTAAAATTTTATCATATTCTATGATAGAATAAAAAATGGAAAATGAAAAACTACAGAATTTAAGGGATAAAATTGACAAAATTGATAAAGAAATTCTTAAACTTTTAAACGACAGAGCGAAACTCGCTATAAAAATAGCCGAAATAAAAAAAACTCAGGGACTTTCTTTTTATGACCCCGTAAGAGAAAAAAATATCATAAATAAAATTCTAAAATTAAATAAGGGACCTTTCTCTGATGAGGTAATTAAAACTCTATTTAGAGAAATTCTCTCAGCAACTCTTGCTCTTCAGGAATCACAAAAAATTTCTTATCTTGGTCCTGAAGGAACATTCACTCATCTTGCAGCAATAAAGTATTTTGGAAGCTTTGCACAGTTTGAACCAGAGGATAATATTAAGAATATTTTTGAATCAGTAGAAAAAGGCATAACAAAATTCGGGGTTGTGCCAATAGAAAACTCAAATGAAGGCACTGTTACCTATACTCTTGATATGTTTATGCAGTATGAAGTAAAAATTGCTGGAGAAATAATAATCCCAATAACGCATAACTTACTCTCCCTTACAGGAGAAAAAGAAAAAATAAAAAAAATATATTCACACCCTCATGCAAGAGCACAATGTAGAGAATGGCTACGAAAAAATATGCCTGATATTCCAGTTTATGATGTGGCATCCACTGCTGAAGCAGCAAGACAGGCTTCTTTAGATGAAGATGTCGCAGCAATAGCAAGTGAGTTTGCAGCAAATATTTATGGACTTAAATTTGTTGCAAAACATATAGAAGATTACAAAAACAATTATACAAGATTTTTCATTCTCGGAAAAACATTTCCGAATAAAACTGGTTCTGATAAAACCTCTATAATGTTCTCACTTCAAGATAAACCAGGAACACTTTACAATGCCTTAAAACCTTTCAAGGATTCAGGGTTAAATCTTACAAAAATAGAATCTCGTCCAGCAAAAATGAGAAAATGGGAATACATATTCTTTGTTGATTTTATGGGACATATTGAAGATGAAAAGGTTCGTAAAACCCTTGAAGAAGTAAAAAATTACTGCATAGAGCTTGTACATCTTGGTTCATATCCAATGTTTAAATAAATGGAGGAGCGATTATGATTAAACCGCTATCTTACGTGAAAAAGATTCAACCATATATTCCAGGCAAGCCAGTTAAAGAAGTAGAAAGAGAACTTGGTATAAAAGAATGCATAAAACTTGCTTCTAATGAAAATCCTGTTGGTCCTTCGCCAAAAGTTATTGAAGCAATTAAAGATTTAATATCTAAACCAGTTGAGCTTGCAAGATATCCAGAAGGAAGCGGATACTATCTGAAAAATGCTTTATGTGATTTATTCGCAAAAAAAGGAATAACTCTAACGCATGATGAGATAATTCTTGGTAATGGCTCAAATGAGCTTATAGATATCGCGGTAAGGACATACATAGGACCGGGAGATGAAGCAGTTATGGCTAATCCCTCTTTTGTTGTTTATGCCATGAGTGTAATATCACAGGGAGGAGTTGCAAAAGAAGTACCATTGAAAAACTGGAGACATAACCTTGAAGGAATGCTTAATGAAGTAACAGATAAAACAAAAATTATATTCATAGCCAATCCAAATAATCCAACAGGCACTATAAACTACAAAGAAGAGTTTGATAAATTTATTAAGGCTCTTCCAGAAAATATATTGATTATCATGGATGAGGCTTATTATGAATATGTTACAGATTCCGAATATCCCGATACCTTGAAATATTTTAAAGAAGATAAAGATATATTAATTTTAAGGACTTTTTCAAAAGCTTATGGGCTTGCAAGTTTAAGAATAGGTTACGGAATTGCAAAAAAAGAAATCATCACAGAAATGAACAGAATCAGAGAACCTTTTAACACAAATACCATAGCCCAAATTGCTGCAGAAGCTGCATTAAAAGACGAAGAACATTTAAAAAAAGTGCTTGAAATAAATGAAAAAGGTAAAGACTATCTCTATAAAGAGCTTGATAAAATCTCATCTATTAAGTATTTACCTACTCAAACAAATTTCATCTATATAGTTTTACCTGAAAATACAACATCAAAGGAAGTCTTTGATTTTCTTCTAAAACAAGGAGTCATTGTAAGACCTGTTGGACCAAAACAAATAAGAGTAACTATAGGATTACCTGAAGAAAATAAATCCTTTATTGAAGCATTTAAAAAATTTTTAGGAGGTTAAAATATGGACATTATTGTATTAAAACCAGATGTAAGTGATGAGCAGATTGAAAAAATTGTTAAAAAACTTGAATTAAAAGGATTAAAACCACATATTTCAAAAGGAACTGAAAGAACAATCATCGGTGTAATTGGAGATACCTCAAAAATAACAGAAGATGAAGAAAATGCAATAAGAGCAATCCCTGGTGTTGAAGAAGTAGTAAGAATTCTTAAACCATATAAGCTTGCAAGCAGAGACTTTAAAAAAACAGATACTGTCATTAAAGTTGATGATCTTGAAATTGGTGGCAAAAAAGTTCATGTTGCAGCAGGTCCATGTGCAGTAGAAAATAGAGTTACCCTTATTAATATTGCTGAAAAAATAAAATCTGCAGGAGCAACTTTTTTAAGAGGCGGTGCATTTAAGCCTCGTACATCACCATATTCTTTCCAAGGACTCGGAGTTGAAGGATTGAAATATCTTGCAGAAGCAAAGGAAAAAACAGGACTCCCTGTAATAAGTGAAATAATGGACCCAAGAGATATAGACATAATGATTGATTATGTTGATATTCTTCAAATCGGCACAAGAAATATGCAGAATTTCAAACTTCTTATGGAAGTAGGCTCAGTGGACAAGCCAGTTTTGCTTAAAAGAGGAATGTCTGCCACAATAAAAGAACTTCTTATGGCAGCAGAATATATTCTTTCAAGAGGAAACGAAAAAGTTATACTTTGTGAAAGAGGTATTAGAACATTTGAAACCGCAACAAGAAATACACTTGACCTCAGTGCTGTTCCTCTCTTAAAGTCCTTAAGTCATCTTCCTGTTGCAGTTGACCCAAGTCATGGTGTAGGAAAGCGTGAACTTGTCAGCCCGATGGCAGTTGCTGCGGTTGCAGCAGGTGCAGACATGCTTTTAATTGAGGTTCATACAAATCCTGAAGAAGCTCTCTCTGATGGCGAACAATCCTTAACTCCGGAACAGTTTAAAGAAATGATGAAAAAAGTTGCAGCTGTTGCAAAAGCTGTTGGCAGGGAAGTTTAAGAATGGAGGATGGATTTAACACTGTATCAATTCTTGGAGTTGGCTTAATTGGAGGTTCATTAGCTTTAGCATTAAAAGAAAAAAAGTTAGTCAATAAAATTATTGGCTATGGAAGAAATGAACAAAGGCTTAAAGAAGCCTTAAAACTTGGAATTATAGATAGCTATACCACATCATTAAAAAAAGCCTCTCAGGCAGAGCTTATTGTTTTGGCAACTCCTGCTGGTATATTTGAAAAAATTATCATTGAAATGCTTAATTATCTTAAAAAAGGAACAATCATTATTGATGTTGGCAGTGTGAAAGAAAGCGTTGTAAATAGTTTTGAAAAAATTTTACCCGCTGGAGTCTTCTTTGTTGGAACTCATCCTATTGCTGGTTCAGATAAAACAGGATTTGAACATGCAAAGGGAGATCTTTTTAAAAAAGCAAAAGTTATTATAACTCCTACTGAAAATACGGATAAATCAGCTCTTGAAAAAGTTTCTAATCTATGGCAAAAAATAGGTGCAGTAGTTGAGTTTATGAGCGCGGATAAACATGATAAAATTTATGCTCTTGTAAGTCATTTACCTCATTTAATTTCTTTTTGTATGGTAAATACAGTAGCAGAAATGGACAAAAATTTTATAAAATATGCTGGTTCAGGATTTAAGGATACAACAAGAATTGCTAAAAGTTCTCCAGAGGTCTGGAGAGATATTTTTATAATGAATGATAAAAATATCTTACAATGCCTTGAAATTTTCGCCAAAAATCTTAAAGAAATAAAAAAAATGCTCTCTAAAAAAGACTCAGAAGGAGTCAAAACATTTATAGAAAAAGCAAAAAATTTAAGAAAAGAAATTGATTCATGAATAGAATAATTAAAAAAGCTAAAACCCTCAAAGGTGAGATAACACCTCCACCTGATAAATCCATATCTCACAGAGCAGTTATGTTTGCTTCTTTAGCAAAGGGACAGTCAAGAATAAAAAACTTTCTCTGGGCAAAGGACCCATTAAGCAGTCTCAACGCAATGAAATCACTTGGTGTAGAAATCACGATAACTGACTCAAAAGAAATTATAGTTAATGGAAAGGGCTTGCATTCTTTAAAAGAGTCTGACAATGTTATTGATTGCGGAAATTCTGGGACAACAATAAGACTATTAAGCGGAATAGTCGCAGGGCAACGATTTCTTACTGTTCTTACAGGAGATGACTCTTTAAGATATAGACCTATGAAACGCATAATTAATCCTCTATCACTTATGGGCGCAAATATTATGGGAAGGGCAGAAAATAAATTCCCCCCTATTGTTATAAAGGGCGGTTTTTTGAAAGGAATAAGCTATGAAATGCCAATAGCAAGTGCTCAGGTAAAAAGTGCTATCTTACTTGCAGGACTCTATGCTAAAGGAGAAACGACTTTAACAGAACCTCATAAAAGCAGGGATCACACAGAAAAAATGCTAAAAAACATGGGCGTGAATATTATCATAAATGATAATACTGTAAAACTCTCTCCTGTAGACCATGAACTTAATTGTTTTGATATCACTATCCCAAATGATTTTTCTTCAGCTGCTTTTTTTATAGCAGGAGCTTGCTTAGTGCCAGACTCAGAAATATTAATTAAACAGGTTAACCTCAATGAAACAAGAACAGGTTTTATTGAGGTTTTAAAAAACATGGGAGCAACTATAGAAATTTTTAATATAACTGAGCAAGGAGGCGAGCCTGTTGGAGACATTTTTGCAAAAAGCTCATCTGAGCTTAAAGGTATTAATGTTCAGGGAGATATTATCCCTAAACTGATAGATGAATTTCCAATTCTATGTGTTGTAGCAACGCAGGCAGAGGGTAAAACCGTTATAAAAGATGCCAAAGACCTGAGGGCAAAAGAATCAGATAGAATTAAAGCAATGACATCAGAGCTAAAAAAAATGGGAGTTAAGATAAAAGAATTTGAAGATGGAGTAGAAATAGAAGGTCCTTGCAAACTTATTGGCACAGAGGTTTACTCTTATAAAGACCACAGAATAGCAATGGCATTAAGCATAGCGGGAGTTATTGCAGAAGGTGAAACTACAATAAAAGACGCAAACTGCGTTGATATATCATTCCCTGAGTTTTATAGCTTACTGGAGATGCTTCAGAAATGAAAAAAGTAGTTGCAATTGATGGACCTTCAGGTGCTGGCAAAAGCACTGTTTCAAAGGAAATAGCAAAAGCTTTGGGTTTTCAATATCTTGATACAGGTGCTTTATATAGGGCAGTGGCATACTATTTTTCTATAAAATTCAATTACATTGATGATTTTTCATTGCTAACTGAGCAAGAAATAGAAGAAGAGCTTAAAAATATAAAAATTCACTATAAAAATGGGAGAGTTTTTTTATCAGGAGAAGATGTCTCAGATTTTATCAGAGATCCTAAAATTGGAGAGATTACTTCTCAGCTTTCTACTCAAAAAGTTGTGAGAGATTTTCTGATGCCATTACAGAGAAGTTTTGCAGAAAAAGTAGATATTGTGGCTGAAGGCAGAGACATGACAACAGTTGTTTTCCCTGATGCATGGAAAAAGTTTTATCTTGATGCATCTCCTCAAGTAAGGGCTAAAAGAAGATTTGAACAATTGATACAATCTGGTAAAAAAATAAGTTTTGAAGAAGCACTAAGGGATGTAATAGAAAGAGATAAAAGAGATTGTTCACGGGAGAATGCTCCGTTAAGGCTCAGTAAAGATGCTTTTTATATTGATACATCAGAGCTTACACTTCAAGAAGTTATCTCAATAGTGTTAAAAAAAGTTGCAGAGGATGCTTGATATCATGTATTATCAAAAACAGTATGCAAAAAAATATTGTTCTGGCAGAAGGCGCAGGATTTTGTTTTGGGGTAAAAAGAGCAATTGACATAGCCTTTGATGTTGCTCAGAAACATAAAGATGGTGTTTTTACCTTAGGTCCTATAATTCACAATCCTCAAGTTGTAGAAAGGCTAAAAGATTTAGGCGTATATCCTGTAGATGAAATTTCTCAAAAAACTATAAAAACATTAATAATAAGAGCTCACGGAATTCCTAAAGAAAAATTTAATGAATTAAAACAGCTTGATTGTGAAATCATAGATGCTACCTGCCCATTTGTTAAAAAAGCTCAAAATCTTGCTGAAAAATTAGCTTCTGAAGGCTATCAGGTTTTAATTATTGGAGATAGAGAACATCCAGAAGTTAAAGGCATTTTTAGTTATGCAGGAGAAAAAGCGATTGTAATTAATCATGCAGACAATGAACTCAAAGAATCTAAAAAAATTCCGATTCTTAATAAAAAAATTGGTATAATTCAACAAACAACCCAACCAATGTCAAAAGTTAAAGAAATAATGAATAAAATAATAAATTCTCTTAATGAATTTGAAGAGATAAGAATTTTTAACACTCTATGTAATTTCACATCAAGAAGGCTGGAAGCAACAGAAAAAGTTGCAAAAGAAGTTGATGTCATGATTGTTGTAGGAGGTAAAAACAGTGCAAACACGACTCAGCTTGCTAATCTTTGCAGAAAAATAGGGGTAAAAACATATCATATAGAAGATGCTCAGGAAATTGACAAAAAGTGGGTTAACTCTGCTAAAAAAATTGGAGTCACAGCAGGAGCATCAACCCCTCAGTGGATAATTGATGAAGTTATTGATAAAATTAAAAAGTTTACAAATTAAGGAGGAACAGGACCATGCAGAATCAGCTTAGCGAAAAGCAAGAATTGGAAAGTCTCTATGAGGGATCACTTTCTCACATAGAAAGGGGAGAAATTATAAAAGGAAAAATAATGGGAGTAAGAAATGATGGAGTAATAGTAGATGTAGGATATAAATTTGAAGGAATTATTCCACTTAATGAGTTTTCAGAAGAAGAACTGAAAAATATAAAGGAAGCAGATGAAATAGAAGTTTTTATTGAAAAAATAGACGATGCACAGGGAATAATATCTTTATCAAGAGATAGAGCATTAAAAATAAAAGGCTGGGAAATTCTTATGGATGCTTATGAAAAAGCATTACCGGTTGAAGTAAAGATTACAGGGAAAACAAAAGGAGGTGTTCTAACATCCTTTTATGGTATAAACGGTTTTATACCTGCATCATTACTTGAGATTAGAAAACCTAAAAATCTTGATGAATATGTAGGAAAAACCTTTAAAGTAAAAATAGAAAAAATTGAACCCCCCAAGAATCTTTATGGACAGTGGAGAAATCTTAAAACTTCCTTAATTTTGTCAAGAAAAGCATATCTACAGGAAGAAAAAGAAAAAATGAAAAAAGAAATATCTGAAAAAATTAAAGAAGGGCTAAAAATAAAAGGTACTGTAAAAAATATAACCAACTATGGAGTTTTCGTTGATTTGGGTGGATTAGATGGTTTTCTCCATATTTCAGATATATCCTGGGGTAAAGTTAGACATCCTTCTCAGTTTTTTGAAATAGGCTCTGAATATGAATTTATAGTTTTAAAGGCTGATACTGAAAATGAAAGAATAACACTTGGATACAAGCAAAAGAAGGCTGATCCGTGGGAAAATATTGACAAAAAATATCATCCAGGCATGAAAGTAAGAGGTAAGGTAACAAGAGTTGAAGACTTTGGTCTTTTTGTTGAACTTGAAGAAGGAGTTGAAGGACTTGTTCACGTAAGCGAACTTGACTGGATAGCTCCAAAGCATCCTACATACTATGCAGAAGTAGATGAATGGATAAATGTAAAAGTTCTTGATATTGATAGGGAAAACAGAAAAATTTCTTTAAGTTTTAAGCAACTGAAACCAAAACCATGGGAAGTTGTTGCTAAAAAATACAAAGTGGGTGATAGAATTTCTGGAAAAGTCAAAACAATAACAGATTTTGGCATATTTGTTAGACTTCCAGAAGGAGTTGACGGACTTATTCATATTTCTGATATATCATGGACAAAACATATTGACCATCCTTCTCAAATTTTTAAAAAGGGACAAAAGGTTGATGCTGTTATTTTAAGTCTTGAACCTGAAAAAGAGAAACTTTCCTTAGGAATAAAACAACTTTCCGAAGATCCATGGATTAAAGAAATTCCAGAAAAATTCAAAATCGGTGAAATTTATAATGCCAAAGTTATTAAAAAGACAGAACATGGATTATTTGTTGATATTGAAGGCATCGTAGAAGGGCTGGTTTATAATTCGGAAATTGACAAAAATCGAACTGTAAAAGAAGGAGATGAAATAAAGGTAATTGTTGTAAAAGTGGACAAGGAAAAAAGAAAAATCGGACTCAGTATGAAAAAGATAGACGAAAATGAGGAATAAAAAACTTAAATTTTTCTTTATTATTATAGGAACGCTTATTTTAATAAGCTTTTTAATAACAATCATGGAAAGCAGCCTTACTGCAGGTAAGGTAGCTATTGTTAACATTAAGGGTATTATTGTTGATTCTAAACCATCAATAGATGAGATTAAACAGTATAGAAAAGACCCTTCAATAAAAGCTATTGTCTTAAGAGTGGATAGCCCAGGAGGCGCTGTTGTTCCATCACAGGAAATATACGAAGAAATAAAAAGAACAATTAAATCCAAACCAGTTGTTGTATCTATGGGTTCTATTGCAGCATCAGGAGGCTATTATATTTCTTGTCCAGCCACAAAAATTATTGCTAATCCGGGGACACTTACAGGCTCAATAGGCGTATTAATAGAAATACCCAATATTAAAGGATTACTTGATAAAATAGGAGTTAAGGCAGAGGTAATAAAAAGTGGTAAATACAAAGATATTACATCACCTTTCAAACCTTTACAGAATGAAGAAAAAGAAATTTTACAAAAATTAACAAATGATGTGCATGAACAATTCATTAAAGCTGTTGCAGAAGGGAGAAAAGTTCCTGTTGAAGATATTAAAAAAATAGCAGATGGAAGAGTATTCACAGGATTAAAAGCAAAAGAACTCGGACTTGTGGATGAGATAGGTGATCTTGATTATGCTATAAAGATAGCTGCTCAACTTGCTAAAATAAAAGGTGAGCCAGAGATAGTAACAAAGAAATCAACACTATTAATTGACTTTTTAAAAGGGAATACTGAGTCATTGGTAAAAAAGATTTTACCTTATATGCAGGTATATTATCTATATTCACCAACATCACAAAACTGATAAGGAGGATATGTATGAAAAAATCAGAATTAATTGAAAGGGTTTCTAAAAAAGTGGATATTTTAACAAAAAAACAAATTGAGACAATAATAGATATGATTTTTGATTGCATGATAGAAACTCTGTCAAGAGGGGAAAAGATTGAAATAAGAGGATTTGCTAATTTTAAAGTGAAACAAAGGCCCGAAAGAATTGCAAGGAATCCTAAAACAGGTGAACAGATTAAGGTCCCTACACAGAGAGCAATAAATTTTAAAATGAGCAAAGCTCTTAAAGAAGCTTTAAATAAGTGAAGTGCTCCTGCAGGTTCAAAATCTTAAGATTTTTTATAAAAATTCAACTATTATAGACAATATCAATTTTTGCATTGAAAAAGGCGAGATATTTTCTATTGTTGGGGAAAGTGGTAGTGGAAAAACTCTCACTGGCCTATCAATAATAAATCTTTTACCTGAACATTTCAGAATTAATGGCAAATTAATCTTTAAAGGAAAAGATATTCTTAATATGAATACATCTGAAATTAGAAATCTGCGAGGGAGACATATTTCCTGTATATTCCAGGACACAATGACTTCTTTAAACCCTGTTCTTAAAGTTGGCTCTCAAGTTGCAGAAATGCTTATTTATCACTACCAATTATCCAAAAAAAAAGCTCTGGAAAAAACAAAAGAGTTATTTCATAAACTTAAAATATTGCATACAATTAATAGTTATCCTCATCAGCTATCAGGTGGAATGAGACAGAGAGTAATGATAGCAATGGCCGTTGCCTGTGAGCCAGAGCTTATTATAGCTGATGAACCTACAACTGCATTGGATGTAACTGTCCAAGAAGAAATCCTTGATCTTCTTTATTTACTCGTTAAACAAGAACACAGAGCATTGCTTTTGATAACTCATGACATTAACATACTTGGTGAATATGCAGACAAAGTTATGGTTCTATATGCAGGTAGAATTATGGAAATGGGTTCAACTGAAGAAATTTTTAAAAATCCTCTACATCCTTATACTAAAGCTCTTTTGAATTGTTTACCAAGAGAAGGTAAAAAGATAGAAGGCATTCCTGGAAATATCCCAGACCTTAAAAATTTACCAGAAGGATGCGTATTTTACCCACGCTGCAGTTATAAAAGAAATAAATGTATAACTGAACCTCCATACCTTCATGAAGTAGCATCTGGACATTGGAGTAGATGTTGGTTAGATTGATTTTCTATTTCTGCCTTGACATAAAATCTTCAAGACAAAGTTTATGAATTTCTTCTGTAACAAATGTATGTCTAATCATTTTCCCTTCTACCATATAAATTACCATTTCTGCAATATTTGTTGCGTGGTCTGATATTCTTTCAAGATATTTTGCGATAAACATTCTTTTAAGGGCAAGAGGAATAATATCTGGATTTTTTATCATAAGTCCGAATAATTCATTATGATTATTCTCTAATAATTCATCAACCTGGTCATCTCTTTTAATGACTTCATAACATAAATCCACATCTTCCTTTACAAAGGCATTAATGGCATCCTCTACCATGCTTTCCGTTATCTCTGCCATTTTTGGAATATTCACAAAGGGTTTTAAAAAAGGCTCCTGTGCAAGTTCAATTGCTCTTTCTGCTATGTTTACTGCAAAATCTCCCATACGCTCAAGGTCTGTGCATATTTTCATTGCAGTAGTTATAAATCTTAAATCCTTAGCCATTGGTTGTCTTAGTGCAATAAGTCTGATACATTCTTCATTTATTTCAACCTCAAGTCCATTAATTAGATTGTCTCTTGATATAACCTGCTTAGCAAGGTCTATATCTCTATCAATTAATGCCTTAACAGATTTTCTGATTCCCTCTTCAACAAGACATCCAAGAATAAGGATTTTTTCCTTTAATTTTCTTAATTCATTGTCTAAAATTCCCATCTCTACCTCCTTATCATCTTTTGCTATTATACCAATTTAGCCTTTTTATTGGATAGCATTGAATCTATAAATATTTCTATATTTAGTCATAAAAATATGAAATCATCGGAAGAGAAATAGAAGTTTATTTTTTAATCAATTGTTTTGTAACAAAAATTTAACATCATTGTAAATTCCCTGTAACATTAGAATTCTATACTATAAAAAATAAAAAAAATTTAATAAGGAGGGCTTCATGAAATGTTTAAAAAGTCTAACTTTAAGTAAGTTTTTTATTGTAATTGCAGTAATGTTTATTCTGTTAAGCTTCTCTATATCTTCTTTTGCTCAAATGCTCAATGGCGCAGGTGCATCTTTTCCCTATCCTCTTTATTCAAGTTGGGCTGCCGCTTATCATAAGGAAACAGGTATCCAAATTAATTATCAATCAATTGGTTCAGGTGGTGGAATAAGACAGATTACTGAAAGAACTGTTCATTTTGGTGCTTCAGACTTACCTCTTAAACCTGAAGAGCTTGAAAAAGCAGGACTTATTCAGTTCCCTGCTGCAATAGGTGGAGTTGTTCCTATAATCAATGTCCCTGAGATTAAAGGCAAAAAAATTACCTTAGATGGAATTACACTCGCAGAGATATTTCTCGGAGAAATTACAAAATGGAATGACCCTAAAATTAAAGCATTAAATCCAAAAATTAATTTACCCGATCAACCTATTACTGTGGTTCATAGGTCAGACGGCTCAGGAACCACTTCCATATTTACTCATTATTTAAGTAGCGTATCCAAAAAATGGGCTGACCAAATTGGTTATGGAACTTCTGTAAACTGGAAAACTGGTTTAGGAGGAAAAGGAAATGAAGGTGTTGCAAACTATGTTAAAAGAACTCCTTACTCAATTGGATATGTAGAATTTGCTTATGCTGTCCAGAACAGATTAGACACTGCAAAAATGAAAAATTCTGCTGGACAGATTGTTGAAGCCAATTTTGAAAGTTTTGCCAATGCAGCAGCTTCTGCTCATCTTGATGCAAAAAATCATTTCTATGCATGGATGACAAATGCACCAGGCAAAAAAGCTTGGCCTATCACAGGTGCAACTTATATTCTGCTTGCAAGAGAAAAAAATGATGTTAATAAATCCGTCATAAAATTCTTTGACTGGGCATTTAAAAATGGTGATAACACTGCAAAAAAACTTGATTATGTCCCACTGCCTCAAAATGTAAAAGACAAAATAAGAGCATACTGGGGACTTTATATCAAATAAAAAAGAGAAAGCCCGAAGCAAAATAATGCTTTGGGCTTTCTCTTTTATTTCAGGAAATCTCCTGTTTATTTAATTTTTACTTCTTTCAAAACTTGTTCATAGTTTTTTCATAAAACAGGATAATACTTTGTAATTATTCTGGTAGTTCCTCCAAATTCAAAAATGGTGGTATTGTGGCAATAGCATTAACAATCAACTCTGCAAGTCCCGAGTAGTTTATTTTAAATCTATCAAATAATCTGTAAGTGTGTATCATGTCTCTTATAGCGCCTTTACAATTTGAGCAAGTAGCAACTACAAGCTTAGGAACATTCTTATCTAAAACATCATCAAATGTGTCTAAAATCTGTTTTGTCTTTAATCTTATTGAAACCTTATTTTTCCACACAGGGAAATTCAATGATCTTATTATTGCAAATCCACTTCCGCCACCACAGCAGTAGTTATATGAACAGTTAGGATTCATCTCTCTGAATGTCCCGGGTGTAAGAGCCTTAATAATCTGCCTCTGCGGATTCATAATTCCCATAAGTCTCACAATATTACAAGAATCGTGCATTGTAACTGGAAAATTATTTCTCATAGGATCAAACTTTATTCTTCCACTTTTTACGATTTCCCACATGAGTGGTAAACAGGATTCTCTCTGAATATTCCATAAAGGAGAACTCGCAGGCAAAATTCTATCAAAAATGATAGTGTAAACCTTATGAGAATGTCCGCATTCTCCTATTACAAGTTTTTTTACCCCAAGGTCATAAGCAATCTGGAGATGTCTTAATCCAACTCTCGCAAGTTCCACATCATCATACCATGCTCCATAGTTTACGCCATCGTAACCAAGAGTTTCGCTACTTAAAGTATAGTTTATCCCAGCTAAATCAAATAATATAGAAAATGCTGCAATATGGTCTGGCCAGGCAAGATATTCACCTCCATTGTGAAGCAAAAGAATATCAGCTCCTTTTTTATCAACAGGAATAGTAATCTTTTTGCCTATTTTCTCATGTATCTCCTCTTCAATAAATTTAATTATATCCCTAAATGCCGTTGGTCCCATCCCTGTTGATGAGCCTGTCTTAAGATGCAATCTTGTCCCCTTTTTATAAACTTCTACAGGTGCCATTCCAAGTTCTTGACTGAACAACTTCCTCAGTTCTCTTGCAATCAATCCATTGTCTATTCCAACAGGGCAGTAAAGAACGCATCTTCTGCACAGTGTGCAACGATAAGCAAGCTCTAAAAGTCTTCTTATTGCTGTGTAAGTAGCTTCAATATCAGCTCCTACAAAAGATTTTAATAGTTTTCCGCTGGGAGTGAAATATCTCTTATAAATTCTTCTTAGAATTTCAGAACGAAAATTTGGTCTATATATTTCTTTCTTCCCGCTTCCTATATAAACATGGCAAGCCTCAGCACAAGTATTGCATTTAACACAATATTTTAAAGATAGGGAAAAAGGTTTAAGAAATGTCCAGTTTGATTCAGGATTTAGAAGTTTTTCTATACCATTGAGAAATTTTTCTATTATCTTTGTTTTTTCTTCCTCAGAAGGCTCGGGAAAAGGAAATCCAGAAAATCCATCTAAGGAAAGATTATATTTTTCTCTCCATTCATCTGGTGGATTATTAAAATCATTCTCTTCATCTATATATGGAGCTAAAGAAATTAAGTTCTCTTTTTCTATTTTTACTAAAGACTCTTTTGTTTCCTTTGCAAACTCTCTTAATGATTCCATCTTAATCCTCCTATTTTTCATGAAGATTTGTATTTCTGGCATTTTCAAGCCATGTTTGTTCTGGCAGAATATGAGGACCAGCCCAGTTAACCTTATAATTTAGCTGTTGCAATATTTTCTTTTCTTCAGGAGAATCTTTCTTTTGATAATAATCATCCCATAAAATCTTATGGAATGTAAAAAATTTTACAGGACCGTGGAAAAATTTTGAAAAGGGTATATAAATAAGAAAAATTTCAAAGAGCAAAAAATGAATTAATGTAAAAGGATGGAATTCTGATATGGAAAGATTAAAACTTAATACACTTTCTACATACAATAAAGCCTCCAATGTAGAATTTTCTCTATAAATCATCAATAATCCACTGATAAAAATAACAAATAAAAAGATTAAATTAAAGTATTCAATTCCAGAGGTATAGAGTTTTAATTCTTTATTGTTAATTCTTTTTAGAATAAGTCCGACAGTCCCCACAATACCAAGAAAGCATGATAAATAAGGTAAAAAAATAATTTTTGACAGATTCACACTATTAGACACAAAGGCTATTAAAATCAGAATGTTCCACAAAAACAACAACCAGACACCCCAATGAAGAGCAATTGACCAAGTCCATATTCCATAAAGATTGAATTTTTTTACTCTATGAAGAAAAAATATTTCTTTAAAAGGTTCAATAAACTCACCAAATAAACCTTTTTCATGCTTCTTTTTTATCCAGTCAACTTCTTCCATATAGGAACCTTGACATCTTTCCCTTTTTGCAGATGGAAGAGGATATATCTCCCATCTGATATTTAATGGCATTCTTGAGATCTTAAAAAACTTCATACCAATACCTATTACCAATACAAATGGGGACAACAATGCTATCAAATTGAGCAATGTAGCCATATTTCCCTCCATATAAAATTTTATATAATTTTATTAATTAAATAAATAATATAATAAACTTTTTTTAAAAATCAATATAATTTTTAAGCAATAGTATAAGCGGCATAAATAAAACCTTAACTGTGTCCTTATTGACTAAAAAATACCTATGAATTCATTTTTAAAAGGGCAAAAGAAAGCTACAGCTATGTGATAAAATAAAAAAATATCAATATTTGAGGAGGATTTCATGATTAAAACAAAATTGGCTTTATTGGTTTTATTGTTTATTTTATTAAGCTTCTCTATCTCTTCTTCTGCTGAAATGATTAATGGCGCAGGTGCAACCTTCCCCTATCCTCTTTATTCAAGTTGGGCTGCCGCTTACAATAAAGCCACAGGAATTAAGGTTAACTATCAATCAATTGGTTCAGGTGGTGGAATAAGACAGATTACTGAAAGAACTGTTCATTTTGGTGCATCTGATATGGCATTGAAACCTGAGGAAATTGAAAAATCAAAACTTCTTCAGTTCCCTGCGGTAATAGGTGGAGTTGTACCAATTGTAAATATTCCAGGAGTCTCTTCTAATGCATTGGTTCTTGATGGAACTACAATGTGCGAAATATTTCTTGGTGAAATCAAGCAATGGAATGACCCTAAAATTAAAGCACTTAATCCCAAACTAAATCTACCAGCAAAGCCCATCACAGTTGTTCATCGCTCCGACGGTTCTGGAACAACTGCTATATTTACTCATTATCTTAGCAGTGCATGTAAAAAATGGGCAAATAATGTTGGATACGGAACTTCAGTAAGCTGGAAAACAGGACTTGGTGGTAAGGGTAATGAAGGAGTAGCTAACTATGTAAAAAGAACTCCTTATTCAATTGGATATGTTGAGTTTGTCTATGCAAAACAAAATAAACTCTCTGTTGCTATACTTAAAAATTCTGCTGGACAGATTGTTGCTCCAGACTTTGAAAGTTTTGCAGAAGCAGCAGCTTCTGCTCACCTTGATGCAAAAAATCATTTCTATGCATGGATGACAAATGCACCAGGCAAAAAAGCTTGGCCTATTACAGGTGCAACTTATATTCTACTTGCAAGAGAAAAAAATGATGTTAATAAATCCGTCATAAAATTCTTTGACTGGGCATTTCAAAATGGTGACAACACTGCAAAAAAACTTGATTATGTCCCCTTGCCCAAGAATTTAAAAGATAAAATAAGAACATACTGGAAATCTTATATAAAATAAAGAATTTTCAACCTGAAGCGGAGTTTCGCTTCAGGTTACCCTCTTAATCCCATAACTTTAAAAATATGAACCATATCTTTTAAATGAATCTGCCCTGGAGCAGAAATTTCATTAAGACTTGCATATGTTATCATTGAGCCAAAGACAGGATTTATTATTCTTGATGGGATTCCTTTCTGCCCCATCCCCAGAACAATTATTCTATCCAGTTTATGTCTAAGAGTAAAATATAACAAAGTTTCTATGTCTTTCTTTTCATTTACCATAGTAGCTATTTTTATGATGTCCATTCCCATGGTTTTGCCTCTATCAAAAACTTCTTCCAGCTGCTCAATAGATGGAGTATTTATAAAATTGTGATAAGAGCCGATTAAAGTTATATTGTTTTTAATACTCAATTGTCTTAAAAAAGGAGCTTCATTGGAAAAAATCTCAATATCAAAAAAATTGCAAAAGGGTATAACTGCCTGATATATTTCAACTCTATTCTTTATTTCTCTTTTGCCTCCTTCCTCTGGTAATCTTATTGTACAAAGCAGAGGTAGGTTATATTTTCTTTTTGCTGTCTCAAAAATATCGCTAATGTTTTCTGTCTTTTCAAACATATCAACCCTGAGTTCAATAAGATCAGCACCTTTTAACTCTTCCTTAGGAATAGACAAAACATCCTTGTCTTTGAGCACAACTGCTATGGCAGGTATATTTTGCAAAAGCATTTTAAAGTTTAACAGCTAAGAAAGCTATAATTCAAATTATTAAGCCCTGAGCATTATTTAAAGCCCAGGGCTTTCTGTAGGAGGGGTGGGGCTGCTAACCGCTTTTCAGTTAAACTGTTGTTTCTTTTTGATATAAAGCGATATCTTTTTGTAAAGCTGAAAAATATCACCTTTAATAATGTAATCTGTAACACCCTTCATAATTTTAAGTTTTTTAAGATGCGTCTCATCAATAGAAGAGTAAAATAAAACTGGAATTTTTTGTGCTTTGATATAGGTACTTATCAAATCATATAAACTATCACCTGATAATGCAGGCATGTTTACATCAAGAAGCACTAAATCAGGATTTAAAAATTTAATACCCTTTGTAACACCAAGCCAACCTTGATTTTCTAATACAGTATAACCGACTTTCTCAAGAAGAATTTTTGTTAAATGTAAATCAACTTCATTGTCATCAATTAAAAGAATCTTACCTCTTTTCATTTTTAAGCCTCCTTTATTTTCCTAATAGAAATTTTTGCCAAAGTATGGCTGAAAACCTGGAATCTCATGTTCAATCAGAAAATTAACTACTTCATTTACAAAAGGCGCATAATCTCTTAAATCACCAAGATGATAAATCCTTTCAACGCCTTCATTAATGGCTGTTTCATGAGCAACTTTTAATGCTTCAATGTTACGATGAATATCACTAAGAATAGCTATTTTCATATATTTACTCTACTAAACCTATGATATGTGAAGTCTAAGATGTCTTTCCCATTCCATATAACTTATAGCCTTAACATAGGCTATAGCATCTTGTCTGTCCATTTTTGGATTTAAGTAATTGAATGCTAAATAATTACACATTAAATTGTAAAGTTCAGTATTATCTATAAGGTTTTTTAACTCTCCTTCGTAAAATTTTTCTCCGTAAACAATAACAAGCTGGTCTTCGGCAGTATGATTTGTTGAAGTAAAACCCACATTACCTCTTCTTTTTTTAGCTGGTTTTATGAGTTTCTCGTTTTCATACTCATATATACTTTTTGCCAGAATTCTCCCCATTGTATATTCTGGCTCATACCATATGTCATTGATAACTACCATTCTTTTTTCATTTAATTTTTTATAAATTTCTTCTGCTTCCTCTGAAGCGATTTTTTGTTGAGTATAGTTCTCAAAAATTTCTTTCACAGCTTTCAGATCCTGATTTTTCATCGTCTTAATCATATATTCAAAAGAAGCCCTGTTTTTATAATTCATCAAAGCCTCTGTGGCATCATTGTATTCAGGACCTGTGCCGTTTATTCCATAACCTGAGTTACCATGATCTGAGGTAACTATCAATAAAACATCAGGATTTTTGTTAATAAAATCCACAACTACTCCGATAGTTTTATCCAGTTCATAACAGTCCATCATAGCAGCATAAGCATCATTTGCATGACAGGCATGGTCAATTCTTCCAGCCTCAATCTGAAGAACAAATCCTTTTTTATTTCTGGATAATTTTTGGAGTGCCACTGCGGTCATCTCAGGTAAAGATGGCTCTTTTTTGTTCAGTTTTTCATCATTTACTCTATCAACAAAGTAACTTATGTGAGATGAACTGAAAACGCCAAGAATAGGACGTTCATCGGAAATGCTGCTAATCAATTCTTCCTTAGATTTAACTACTCTATACCCCTTTGAAGAAAACATCCCATAGAGATCTTTCTTGTCCTTTCTTTTATCTCTATTAAAGAATCTATCACCACCACCCATTGCTACTTCTAAATCCGCATTTAGTAAATCAATAGCGATACTATCCTCATCGTCTCTATTAGAATTATGACTATACCATGCAGCAGGCGTGGCATGAGTTACTCTTGTTGTGGTTACAAATCCACAGGAAAGCCCTTTTTCCTTCGCAAGCTCAAATATAGTTTTTAAATTTCTTCCATCGGGTAAAACTGACAAGCTTCTATTAACCGTCTTTGAACCTGTTGCCCAAGCAACAGATGCAGGAGCAGAATCAGTAACAACTGAAGATAAAGAAGAAGTATTCTGAAGTAAAATTCTTGTCTTAGGATTTTTAATAAGAGTTGAGAGGTTGCTTTTTTCTTTAAACTTCATCTCCATAAATTCATTCATAGCTTTCATCACTCCCAATGGCCAGCCATCTCCAACTACGAATATTACACCTTTTGCACCAGAATTGGTTGAATCAGTAACTTTTGCAAAAATTTCTTCTGATGAAGCCATAAGAGCTATAAAACTTGCTAAAGAGACTTTCAAGAAATCTCTTCTTTCCATTATTGCACCCCCTTTAATTTGTTATTGCTGTTCTGAGTTTATTAAAGATAAGTTTTAATAAAAAATTGCTCTCGTAGGGTATAATTTTCGTTTCCTTGCCAATTTTATAAGTGTTTCCTCTCCAGTTAAGTTTGCAACTTATCAAAGGAGTAAACCATATAAGTCCTGTTATAAAATCTTTCAATGGAATTAAAATCCCTGAAAGTCCAGTAGAAGACTTCATTAATCTATTTATATAAAGATCAAAGGCAATTTTGATTGTCACCACAGCAATAAATATTGTTATAGAATTTTTTGAAAAGCCATCTAAAATAAGCATTATTGAAGATATAAAAACAGGATTACTAAGAGGCTCAATAAAATATTTTGAACCAGCTATTTTCCATCTTATCTTTGCCCATCTGGTATGTCTATTTAAAAATCTTCTAAGTGACCAGTATTCATTAATATTTTTAATAATATAGCTACAAAGCGCAACTTTCTTACCCTTTTCGTGCATCAATTTTCCAATCATATAATCCTCTGCCAAAACATCCTTTACTGCATTAAATCCACCTATTTCTTCAAAATCGCTCTTTCTCATAAGCATTGACTTGCCTATGCTACAGGGCATCTTAAGAAATTTATCAAGAAAACAGACACTTATAATTACGAAAGAGTTTAGCTGAAGGTTTTCAAGTTTAGCTCCTAAGGTTTTCCCTCCCGCTCCCATAATAAGATTGGTAACAAGTCCTGTATCATGCGTCATAGCAGAAACAGTCCTCTTTAAATAGTCAGGTTCAACATAGACATTACTGTCACTTATGAGAAAATAATCATGTTTTGATTCCTTGTAAGCGGAAATCATATTTTTTACTTTTGGATTTAAAGCACTATATGAATTATTCAGAATAACTTTTACAAGCTCAGGATATTTATTTCTTATTTTTTCAGCAACTCTATAAGCAGGGTCATTGTAGTCTTGAAGTGAAAGAATTACTTCATATTCAGGATAGTCCTGTTTGCAGAAGCTTTCAAGATTGTCAAATAGATTATCATCAAGACCTTTAAGTGGCTTAATTATTGAAATGGGAGGGAAATTAATAAATGCATATTCTTCCCTGAGCTTTCTTCTTAATGCTATAACTTGCAAAGCGTAAACTGCTAAACTCATAAAAACTAAAAATAAAACTATCCATAGAATCATTTTTTTACCCCCTAAAAAGTGTTATTGCCACACCTTTATTGTGTTTTATACATTTTTTTACTGAAACTACATTTTTCTCGCAATTAAGCAGAGTTTTCCATGAATACAAATGTCTTGCTTTATGAAAATCGCTGTTTGCTATGTATGGATATTTCTTAAGACTTACTACATTGAAGACATCATCTCTATTTGCAATTTCCCAAGCATCAATATATTTTCCGTATTTGTTTCTGTTATTCCAGAGATAAAGCGTATTGCGTATCTCTCCCTTAATATGATGTGGATGACAGGCAACCACAACTGCATTTTGTTTTTTTGCCTCAAGAAATATTGCTTCATAAGATTCACAAGCAGGTATAAAATCTTTTATATCAATTATTAAAATATGGGATGATTTGTCAGAAGAAAGATAATTTTTACTTATCTCAACTCCCGGGATAACAAGCATCTCATATTTATTCCATGCTCTTTCTGATTCATATCTTACATTTTCCATATATTCATTGAAATTTTTTTCAGTAATTGTAAATCTGAATCTATATGCAAATTTTCCAATCATACTATCTCCATTTACCACATGGTCTGTTATGGCTATAACATCAAAGCCCGCTTGTCCGAAGAGATCAACTACCTTTCTAAGTTCCAGTGAACCATCTGAGTATTTGGTATGTATGTGAAAGTCACATAAAAGCATATTTTTAATTTAATGATAGCTCTGCAAGGTTACAGGAAAGTTAAAAGTTTTTTAAATTTCTGTTAAATTTTTACCTAAAATTTAACAATGCTTTAACAGTTCCTTAATTTTCTTGTAACAAAGTTATGCAATACTTTTTATTAAGAAAATTTAAATTGGAGGATGAACAGTGCTACAAACAGAGAATAATCTTAACCAAAGTAAATTAGGTCTATTATACTCAAAGCTTACAGTTCATTTTCAACCCATATTTTCTTCAAAAAGTGGAAAAATTTTTGGCTATGAATCTTTAACAAGACATATATCCATGAGTTTGAATATAAAAGATCTCTTTCTTGAGGCAAAGAAAAATGGCTCAATATTTATACTTGATATGATATGTAGAAGAAATGCAATTAAAAAAGCCTCAGAACAGAATATTAATAGTTATTTATTTATTAATATCTGCCCTGAAACTCTTTTTTATCCTCAACATGAGATTGGTATAACAGATAGATTTTCTGAAGAGTTTGGCTTTCCAAAAGACAAGATAGTACTTGAGATAACTGAACAGTCAGCAATAGAAAATTATGAAGTATTTATTAAATCTGTCTCATACTATAAAAAGAGAGGTTACAAGATCGCTATAGATGATTTTGGAGCAGGTTTTGGAGGACCTAAACTTCTAAGCATTCTTGAACCAGATATTGTAAAAATAGACAGACATTTTATAAATACTATGGAAGAAAATCATTTTTCAAAGTCCTTTATAGAATTTACTGTGTCAGTATGTCACAGATTGAATATAATGGTTGTGGCTGAAGGAATTGAAACAGCCATTCAACTCAAAGAAACTGTTAATGCTGGAGTAGACCTTCTTCAAGGATTTTATCTTGGAAAGCCTCAAGAAAAAATTCAATACAATTATGTTACCACATGATTTGAAATCATTTAAATGCGATATAGAACCATCAATTTTGGATTTATCAATAGGAGATATTGCAATTAGAGTAGAACCACTATATAAAACATCTAAAATCATGGATGCTTTCTTTAAATTTATGAAAGATGAAGAACTGAGCCTGATTCCTGTGTTAGATAATAATATTGTAATTGGACAGATTCATAGAAACAGGTTTTTGGAACATACAGTGCTTGGGAGATTCGGCTATGGCATCCATTTAAATGCCCAGAAATCCATCTTTGAAGTTATGGAAAAACCCAATCTTGTTATTGATTATCATATGACACTTGAAGATGCTTCTATGATAGTTCAGAAAAGAGAATTAAGAAATCTATATGACGATATAATTGTTAGCAGAAATAACGAGTATTATGGAATTGTTCCCATAAATGTTTTACTTGAAACAATAACCCAAAGATCACTGATAATAGCGAGGGATGCAAATCCCCTTACTGGATTGCCTGGAAACTGGGCTATTCAAAGAGAGATAGAAAGAAAAATTAGATGCAAATGTCCTTTTAATGTGTGCTACATAGACATAAATCATTTCAAGCCTTATAACGACTACTATGGATTTGAAAAGGGAGATAAAGTAATTTCAAGTATTGGTAATATACTTAATAAAATAAAAAAAGACTTTCCTGAAATCTTTATAGGACATATTGGAGGCGATGATTTTATAATCATCTGTAATAATGAAGTTTCTGAATTAGTATGTAAAAGAGTGATTAAAGAGTTTGAAGAGCTTTTGCCATATTTTCATGAAGGGGATTTCATAAAAGGATATTATGTCTCAAAAAATAGAAAAGATGAGCAAGAGGCTTTCAATCTTCTTTCGCTTACATGCGCAATTGTGAGTACAGAAACAAGAAATATAACCTCTTTTGCTCATCTTGCCTCAATTGCTTCTGAAGTTAAAGCTGAAGCTAAAAGACTTTCAAGAGTGAGTAAAACTTCTGTTATATTCAAGGACAGAAGAAATGAATAAAGCACAAATCCCCTATTTATCAATTTTTTTCCATGAGTTAAAATCGCCTCTTAGTGCTATAGCCAATACTGCTAAACTAATTGAATTAAGTCTTGATAAACCAGATGTAGAAAAAATTAGAAAATATACCTCTTTAATTATTTCACAGGCATTTTTTTCTCAAAAATTACATCTCAAATACCATTCAACTTGGTAAACTTCAATCAGGCAAGGAAGAGTTAATAATTGAAGAATTTAATCTTGAAGAAATTCTTAATGAAATTGTAGAAATAACAAAAATTCTTATAGAAAATAAGCCTATAAAAGTAAAAACAGCCTTACACTCTGATAAATTTATAATACGCTCTGACCCTGTTAAAATAAAACAAATTCTTTTAAATATTGCATCAAACTCTGCAAAATTCACCCAAGAGGGTTACATTTTATTTGCGTTGCAAAAATTGAATAATAATGTTTTAGTCAAAATTAAGGATACAGGGAAAGGAATTCCTAAGGAAAAACAAAAAAAGATATTTAATCCTTATTGCTCAACAGAATCTTTTTATGAAAAACTATATGAAAGCTCAGGACTTGGGCTTTACATAACAAAGAAATTAATAAGTATACTCAACGGTAATATTTCAATAGAGAGCAAATATGGAAAAGGAACAACAGTTTACATATCAATCCCATTCAAAAATGAGGAATAAAGATTTTCTCTGGGGTGTAGCTACTTCTGCATTTCAGCTTGAAGGCTCTCCTTATGCAGACTGGTCTACCTGGGACAGTATTTTTAGTCTTAATCCTAAGATTACAAATCACTATGAACTTTACAGAGAAGATATAAGGCTAATAAAAAATCTTGGGGTCAATTCCTATAGATTTTCAATTGAGTGGAGCAGAATTCAACCCTCTGAGGATTACTGGAATAAAGAAGTTGTAAGACATTATCAAAAAATTATAAATCTTTTAAATGAAAACAATATAAAACCTATGATTACAATACATCATTTTACACACCCCGTATGGTTTATAACAAAATATCCCTGGCACAAGAAAAAATCCATAGATAAATTTATGGAATATGTTGAAAGACTGATTGAAAATATTAACAATGTTGACTACTGGCTCACTTTCAATGAGCCTTATTTATTAATACTCGGTGGATATATTGAAGGATGCATTCCACCAGGATATCAGAATTTAAATTTAGCCTTGAAAGCAATGAAAAACATATTTATATGCCATAGACAAATTTATGACCTACTTCATTTAAAAAACAAAAATAGCATGGTAAGCATAGCCCATAACATGGCTGTATTTGCACCGTGGATAAAATGTAATCCTTTTGACAGACTTCTGGCAAAAATAGCAAAAAGATTTTATAATCACTCCATCATTGAAGGCTTTATGGATGGAAAAATCAGTCTTCCTATTCCTTTTAGAAAAACAATGGAAATTGAGGTTCCTATAAAGGGAAAGCTTGATTTTTTTGGAATTAACTATTATACAAGAGTTCATATGCGATTTAATCCTCTAAGGAAGCTTTTTATTGAATTCAGACACAGAGATATAGATGGACATGGGCTTACTGATATGGGATGGGAGATATATCCAAAGGGATTAAAGAAGGTTCTCAAATACGCTTCTAAATTAAATGTTCCGCTAATTATAACAGAAAATGGTATAGCTACAAAGGATGACAATAAAAAAATGAAATTTATCAAAGCTCACGTGGATGTTATTGAAAACGCTATCTCAGAAGGAATAGATGTAAGGGGATACTTTTATTGGTCATTGATAGACAACTATGAATGGCTTCATGGACTTGATGCAAGATTTGGACTTTACAGGGTTGACTTTAAAACATACAGAAGAATTCCAACAAAAGCAGCAGCTTTTTATTCATACATAATAAACTCAAGAAACTTTCGGAGTTAGATTTAATATTGCAATTAACATAAGGTATAATATGAAATAATGAAAAAACAAAAGGGTAAATTAACGGATATAGTATTTTTATCTATTACTGCCTTTACTGCTTTCAGTATAATCGCTATTTCATTTGGAATTTTTGTAGTGTTATTCAAAGAATCCCTCCCTGCAATGAATAAATTCGGGTTTGAAGGATTCATTTTTTCAACTGAATGGGATCCGGTTCAAGAAACATTTGGTGCTGCTCCTGCGTTAATAGGAACATTGATAACTTCCTTTTTTGCTTTGCTTTTAGCAGTCCCTATTGCCACAGGAATTGCAATTTTTATAACAGAAATTGCTCCTTCCTTTTTAAAAGGGATTATAGGAACTGCTATAGAACTACTTGCTGCTATTCCAAGCATAATTTATGGAATGTGGGGTCTTTTTACCCTTGCTCCCATAATGAGCCGATACATAGAACCTTTCTTACAATCAACAGTTGGCAAATTACCACTTTTAGGCAAGCTTTTTGAGGGAACTCCTCTTGGAGTTGATCTTTTTACAGCAAGTATTATTCTAAGCATAATGATAATTCCCTTCACAGCTTCAATAGCAAGAGATTCTTTTAATTTAACTCCTTCTGTACTTAAAGAATCTGCCTATGCAATTGGAGCAACAAAGTGGGAAGTTGTAAAAAATATTGTTTTGCCATATTCAAAACTTGGTGTTCTCGGTGGTGTAGGACTTTCATTGGGGAGATCTCTTGGCGAAACAATGGCAGTTGCCTTTGTTCTTGGCAATTTAAATCAAATTCCTACATCACTCTTTGATGCTGCAGCGACTGTTACAGTAAAACTTGCGAATGAGTTTACTGAAGCTGATAAAGATATATATCTTAGTTCTCTTTATTATCTTGCTTTCTTACTTTTTATAATGAGTTTTACTATTCTTGCACTTGCGAAGGTATTCCTATTGAAGGCTGAGAGAAAATGATATTAAAAAAGAGAAAAATAACCAGCGCTATCGCACTTTTTATATGCTTTCTGACTGCCTTATGGGGTATATTCTGGCTTTTTTTTATAATTATTGACGTTTTAAGACATGGGATTACATCCATAAATCCTTCTTTATTTTTAAATGATCCTGCTCCGCCAGGAGAAGAAGGCGGAGGATTAAGAAATGCCTTTGTAGGGCATCTACTCATTACAGTATTTGCTACTTTGATTGGAGTTCCAGTTGGTGTTCTCGGCGGGACATTTCTTGCTGAGTATGGAAGAAAATATCAAATATCAAAAATCATAAGCACTCTTGCAGATATTATGGTTAGTGTTCCTGCAATAATTGTTGGTGCTTTTGTCTACGCAATAATTGTTAAACCTCTCGGACACTTCAGTGGATGGGCAGGTGCTATATCTCTCGGTATCATTATGATTCCTACAGTGTTAAGAACGACAGAAAATATGCTTTCTCTCATCCCCTGGACATTAAGAGAAGCTGCTTTTGCACTTGGAGCACCTTATTACAAGGTAATTATTCAGGTTGTCTACAGAGGTGCTGCCACAGGTATTCTTACAGGAATTATTCTTGCTATTGCAAGAGTAACTGGAGAAGCCGCTCCATTGTTATTTACATCATTTAACAATACATTCTTCTCTACAAACATGAATGCACCTATAGCATCCCTTACAGTAACCATATTTCAATATGCCATGGGACCATATGAAGACTGGCATACTCAGGCATGGGGTGCATCCTTAATGATAACTGTCTTTATTCTTTTTGCAACAATCATTGGAAGAATTCTTATAAAAAGGAGGTATAGAGATTGAATCCTGAAATTGAAGTAAGAAATCTTAATTTTTACTATACCGGTAACATTCACATTCTTAAAAATATAAATATGACTGTTTATAAATACAAAGTTACAGCACTAATTGGGCCAAGTGGATGCGGAAAAACCACGCTTTTAAGATGTTTTAATAGAATGCATGACCTATATGCAGGGAATAGATATGAGGGTGAGATAATTTTTCAGGGACAGAATATACTATCAAAAGATACAGACCTCATTGAACTGAGAAGCAAAATTGGAATGGTATTTCAGAAACCTACCCCTTTTCCAATGTCAATATTTGAAAACATTGCCTATGGATTAAAGCTTAAAGGTATAAGAAACAAAACAGAGTTAAAACAAAGAGTTGAAAAAGCCTTAAACAATGCTGCTCTTTGGGATGAAGTAAAGGATAAACTAAATACAAACGCATTTGGACTAAGTGGTGGACAACAGCAGCGACTTTGCATTGCACGAGCATTAGCAGTTGAACCTGAAATTATATTATTTGACGAACCTACATCTGCTCTTGATCCCATATCAACAGCAAAAATTGAAGAGTTAATTGTTTCATTAAAAGATAAGGTAACAATTATAATTGTCACTCATAATATGCAGCAGGCAGCAAGAATATCAGACTGGACAGGTTTTATGATGCTCGGAGAACTTATTGAGTATGATAAAACAGATAAAATATTCACAGTTCCCTCAAACAAACTTACAGAAGACTATATCACAGGAAGATTTGGTTAATCAGGGTATCTGAAAGGATTACCTCTAACGATTTTTTCAACACGTGGAGGATTTCCCTTTATTAAAAAAATTGCAAGTCCTCTCTCTTCTGTTTCATTTCCAAGATAACTCCACTTTCCATTCCATGAAACATACAGTCTATAACCGTCTTTTTCCATCTCAGCAAGCACAGGAGTGAATTCAACTTCTGCCTTATCAAAGGGTCTTATTGACGCAATTATCTCTCTGTATGCGGACTCTGAACAGTTTTTTCTTATCCCAGAGTTATCTTTATTTTGATAAGACTGCCTTATTTCATCAACAACTTTAAATGCTTGTGTTGTATAAGAGTATTCAGGAGATGGCTGTTTAACCTGTTTTTTACCTCCGCAACTAAAAAGTAGTAACACTATCATAACAATTATAATCTTCCTCATATCTGCCTCCAAAATAATATTATACTCTGTATTTTACAACCTCTTCTTCAAGGATTGCATCATAAATTTTCCTCTGTTCATCCGTTTCTGACTTAATTACTATTTCGGCATTTTTTCTTTTTGAATAGTAAACACATATTGATGCTGTTATATCAATCTCCTTTTCTGAATAATCTCCAGATAATAAAACAACAGGACCTTTCAAGTCAGAAGGATAAAGGAAAAGCCCTTTGTATTTGCTTAGTATGAGTTTGTTTTCTTTCTCATCCCTGCCTACAATTGCCTTACATTTTTCAGAAATTCTGAAATGCCTTCCCACTTTGAGCAATTCAACATTTTTTAATGTAAGTTCATTGTGAGCCATAAGGTCTTTAACTTTTTTACAAAAAGAAGGGTCTGTTAGAAGGCATCCACCTGCTGGCTGAGGAATTTTTTCTATGCCATACTTTTTTGCTAAGGCTATTTGAGGTTTTCTCGTTCTTCCACTGATGTCATATAACAAATTTCTGTTAATGACTCCTTCTATTTCAGACTTAGTAGGAGGGAAAAGTTTTGCAGACAATGGTCTTAAAATCATGTCTTGCAAAGATGATTCTTTTTCAATAACTGTGAGTAACTCTTTTTTCTGACTCATTGGCCTTTGAGATATAACCTCTCCTGTGATTATGAAAGATGCTTTGTAGGCTGACATCAACTCTTTTGCCTCTTTGAGCATAAGAATTTTGCAGTCAATGCACGGATTTAGATTTTTTCCATATCCATGTTTAGGCTTTTTTAGAATCTCAATAAATTTCTCACTAATATCTATTTCTCTTATTTCAAAATCAAATTGTTTGGCATAATTGAAATCATCTTCTTTTAAAGGACTTACAAATCCAGTTAAAAATTTTAAAGCGATCACATCAACTTTTTGTTCCTTTACAATAAGGACAGAGAGAAGACTATCAAGTCCACCAGAATACAAAGCTAAAGCTTTATGCATAGGGATGTGCTTTCAACACTTCCATTATCTCTTCCTTTGTAGCTGCGGCAGTTCCAATTTTACCAACCACTATGCCTGCTGCTACATTAGCTATTTTTGCAGCATCAACTAAGGATGCACCAGCTACATAAGCAAGTGTTATAGTCGCAATTACTGTATCTCCCGCGCCTGTTACATCAAATACTTTTTTAGCAACAGTAGGCAGATGAGTAACATTTACATCAGAATTCTGTTTTTCAAAAAGACTCATGCCTTCTTCACCTCTTGTTATTAAAACAGAATCACAGGCAAGCTTCTTTAAAAGATTAAAACCTGCTTTTATAAGCGTTTTTTCATCTTTAATCTCAACTTCTGCTCCATGAGAGGCTTCAACAATATTCGGAGTTATAAGGGAAACCTGCTTATAAAGTCTGAAATGACCCACTTTAGGATCAACTGCAACAAAACTGCCGTTTTTCTTTTTATGGTTTACTAAAATACGAAATAATTCTTCAGAAACAACACCTTTTTTATAATCAGATACAATTACTGCATCAAAATTATTTAATCCATTTTTTATCATAGAAATAAAAGTTTCCTTTGCTTTTCCTTCAAGTCTTTTACGGTCCTCTATATCAAATCTTACAATTTGCTGATTTCCTCCGATTATTCTTGTTTTCACTGTTGTTCTTCTTATATCATCAAAAATGAAATCCTGCTGTATTCCTCTTTCCGTAAGCAAATCCCTTACAATTCTACCAGCAGAACCCTTACCTATTATCCCACAAAGATATACTTTGCCTCCCAGAGCAATTATGTTATTTGCTACATTTGCTGCTCCACCAAGTCTGTATTGCTCTTCATAAACCTCTACAACAGGAACAGGTGCTTCTGGTGAGATTCTCATTACCTTTCCAAAAATATATCTATCAAGAATAATATCACCAATAACAAGAATTTTTTTATCTTTAAAGTTTCCAAAAATTTTCTCCACATTACTCAGTGTCATATTTCCTCCTGATTAATTCTAATAGTTCATTTAAAGAAGCTTCTCCCTGTGAACCATCCTTCATATTCTTCCATATATAAACTGATTTTTTGATTTCATCCTCGCCAATAATTATAACTATATTTGCTCCAACTCTATCAGCTTTCCTTAACTGACTTTTTAACGAGAGTTTCTCATAAGCAGTTTCTGTAGGTATATTATTATTTCTTAAAAAATTCACAACTTTTTTTGCTTCTTTTTCAACACTACTACCAATATATGCAACATATACAAAAGGTTTTTTAGGCTTTATTAATAATGAATTTGAACATATCTCTATCAATCTTTCCATGCCAATTGCAAACCCTGCCGCAGGAGTTGTTGGACCTCCAAATAACTCAACGAGGTCATCATATCTTCCTCCTGCTGCTACCGCATTCTGAGCACCGAGCATTGTGGTTGTCACCTCAAAAACTGTTCTTGTGTAATAGTCAAGTCCTCTTACAATTTTTGGATTAACAGCATAGGATATATTCATTTCATCAAGTTCTTTCTGTAAACTAAGAAAATGCTCTTTACAATCTTGACATAAAAAATCAACAATCAAAGGCGTGTTTTTTAAAGATTCTTTACAAGAAGGCACTTTACAGTCCAGTACTCTTAAAGGATTCTTCTCAAATCTTCTTTTACAATCAATGCATAGTTGGTTTACTTTGTCAGCTAAAAAACTAAAAAGAACTTTTCTATATTGAGGTCTGCATCTCTTACATCCCAGAGAATTTATCTCATAGGTTAAATTATTAATATTCAATTTTTCTAAAAATAGTTTAAGCATATAAATTAATTCAGCATCTATCCAAGAAGAACTTACTCCAAAGCACTCTACACCAATCTGATGAAACTGTCTGAATCTCCCTTTTTGGGGTCTCTCATATCTGAACATTGGTCCGATATAGTAGAATTTTTGAGGAGGCGGATTATTAAAAAAATTGTGTTGAATATAAGCTCTTACTACAGAAGCAGTTCCTTCAGGTCTTAAAGCAACCTTTCTTCCTTTTTTATCCTGAAAAACATACATCTCTTTTTCAACTATATCGGTATCCTCACCAATACTTCTTAAAAATAATTCAGCATTTTCTACAATAGGTGTACGAATTTCTTGAAAGTTGTAATTCTCAAGTATCTTTCGGGCATGTTCTTCAATGTGTTGCCACAGATATATCTGTTCAGAAAAGATATCCTGCATCCCTCTTAGTAAACTATACTTCACCTTCTTCCCCTTCTCTTTCTTTATCAAATTCAAGCATTCTCATATGTCCTTCTATAAGTCTCCTTATTTCTTCTTTAAAATGTCTCCTAATACCCTTTAAATCAACGATATCTTCATGAATTTTTACAACTTTTTCCTGTGCTTCCTTGATGATATTTTCTGCTTTTAATTCTGCTTCTTTTATTATTAGTTCAGCTTCTTTTCTGGCATTTGTTTGATAATCTTCAACAAGTTTCTGTGCAGTCATTAATGTATCTCTAATTGATTGCTCAATTTTTCTATATTCCTCTAATTGATTCTCAAGAATTGCAACCTTTTCTTTTAACATAGAATTTTCCTTTAAAAGTTCCTCCAACTCTTCCCTTACAAGTTCAAGGAAAGAGTATACTTCCTCCATGTCAAAACCTCTTAATTTAACTTTGAACTGCTTTTGCTGAATATCCAGTGGTGTAATTCTCATAGTATTCCTCCTTTAATTCTATAGCCAAGCTCAACGAGGCTTGTAATCAAAAATTTCTGTAAAAAATATATTATAAGTAAAAGGATTAATGGTGAAATATCTACGGGCAATCTGAAAGGCAATAATTTTCTTATTGGACGAAGCAGGGGTTCTGTAACTCTATATAAAAATCTAACAATCGGATTGTAGGGGTCAGGATTTACCCAGCTAATTACTGCTGCGATAATCACAATAAAGGAGTAAATTGTTAAGATTATATCCAAAATATTTGCTATCGCAATTAAAAAATTCCCAATTATAAACATTTAGCCTCCTAATTTATTAGATTTCAACATTACACAACACTAAGTTGTTGAGCTCTTTTAGTTGCTTCTTGTAGTGTTTTAAAAAATATTCCCCTCAGAGCACCATCTGATAAAACCTTAAGACCTGCTTCTGTTGTACCTCCCGGTGATGTTACTTTTTGCCTAATTTTATCAGGAGGCAGTCCGCTATCAAGAAGCTTTGCTGTCCCAATAAATGTTTGGACTATGAGTTCCTTTGCTATATCTTCAGCAAAACCAAGCTCTGTTGCCACATCTATAAGCTGTTCAACTATATAACATAAAAATCCTGGTCCACTGCCTGATAGAGCAGTAACAAGATTCATATAATGTTCTGGAAGAGTTATTACCTTCCCAACGCTCATAAATATATCTCTAACTGGAGCTATAATTTTCATCTCAAGACATTCACACAAAGCTAAAACAGTCATTGCCTCTCCTACTATAGCTGCAAGATTAGGCATTGCCCTGATTAATTTATCTGTTTTAAGATATTTTTGAATAAATTCAAGAGGAATTCCTGCCACTATTGAAACCACAGTATGTTTTTCGGAAACAGCATCTTTAATTTCTTCAAGAACCTCTTTTATATTTTGAGGCTTTACTGCCAATACAATAATTTCGGATAAATTAACCACGTCAGTGTTTGAAGGTGTTGTTTTTACTCCATAACAGTTCTCAAGATATCTTCTTCTTTCATCAATTGGCTCGGATACAATAATATTTTTTTTCCCTTCTTTAACAAGCCCTCTAATAAGGGCCTCTGCCATATTACCTCCTCCAATAAAACCTATCATTTTATATCCTCCTGTCAATTGGTCTCTGCCCAAAAAGGGCAGTACCTATTCTTACCATTGTTGCACCTTCTTCAATTGCTACTTCAAAATCATTTGACATTCCCATTGATAGTTCTTTGAGACAGTAGCCTTTTTGAGATAAAATCTCTTTTATTTGTCTGAGGTTTTTAAAATATGGTCTTGAATCTTCAGGATTTTCAAAATACGGTGGAATAGTCATAAGTCCTTCTACTTTAAGATTTGGAAGATTTGTGCAAAATTCCATCAATTCTTCTATCTTATCAATGTTCACTCCATATTTAGACTCTTCTTGTGAAAGTTTTACTTGAATTAAAACTCTTTGAATTTTACCAACTTTTTCTGCTTCTTTATTTATTAGTATCGCAAGTTTTTCTGAATCCATTGAATGAATTATTTCAAAAAGTCTAACAGCCTCCTTTACCTTATTACTTTGTAAATGCCCTATCATATGCCATTCAATGCTCATCTTCCACTGAGCTATAAACTCCTTTAAAGCCTCTATTTTAATTTTTGCTTCCTGAACTCTATTTTCTCCAAAAATCCTTAAACCAAGCTGAGATGCCTCTTTTATTTTATCAATGGGTTGAGATTTTGTTACAGCAATGAGTTTAATCTCCTCTGGATTCCTTCCTGTTCTTAAAGCAGCATAAGTTATTTTTTTAACAACAGATGATATTCTTTCTGAAAGCATACTATAATACATTATACATGATTATGAATATCCTTGATAGGCTCTCTCTGAAGTGGAAGCTGATAGTGCTTTTGCTTTTGCTTAATTTTACTTTAATGTCCACACTTTATGCATTTTATACTCAGACTGAAAAAAAACTATTAAAAGAAATAGAAAGTCAAACTGCAGACCTTACAAAAGCTATTCAAATAGGAGTTGAAGAGGTCACTCGTGGAGGGGCAAATAAACTTACAGATTACTTAAAAAAGCTTAATACAAAGGGAATAAAAGAAGTTTCTATAATTAGCAATACACAGGAAATTATTGCAAGCACTAATCCCCAAAACATAGGTAAACCAATAACACACAGAAAAAAAGAATTAATCATCAAGGCAGAACTCGGTGAACCGGTATTTGAAGAGGAAAATGTTTACAATGTAATAGTTCCTGTAATAGCAGGTAATGTGCAATATGGATATATTCACCTCAGAATTAATAAAGATGATTTTTCAAAAATTTTAAAAACCAATGCACTTAAAAGAATGCTAACAACCTTAATTATATTTTCCATAGGCATAATCGTAACTTATCTTATTTCTTTAAGATATACTAAGCCAATTGATACTTTAACTGAAGCTGCAATAAAGGTTGCTCAGGGAGATTTTCATCATAGACTAAATATCAATAGAAAAGATGAAATAGGTAAAATAGCAGAAAGTTTTAACTTCATGATTCAGAAACTTCAGGAAAATCAGATTCTGCAGGAAAGGCTTAGAGAAGCAGAACATCTTTCCGCAATCGGCCAACTTAGCAGAACAATCGCACATGAAATCAGAAATCCACTTAATTTTATAAATTTAAGCATTGATCACCTTATAGAAAAACTAAAGAAAGAAGAACAGAATACTAACAATTATACAAAACTACTTGAAAGCATGAAACAGGAAATTTACAGGGTAAATAATCTTATTACAGAATATCTTGAATATACCAGACCGCTAAAACTTAATAGAAGATTTGCAAGTATTATAGAAATAATAGATGATGTTGTTTCAATCATTGAAGCCACAGCAGAAAAACAAGGAGTTAATATTTACAAAGATTACACAATTGATTTTACTCTTAATCTTGATGTAGATTTGATAAAAAGTTGTTTTCTAAATATAATTACTAATGCTTTACATGCAATGAAAGACTCTGATATAAAAAATCTGTTCATTAAAACAGAACTTGTGGATGATGATCTTTTAATAAAAATATCCGATACAGGTTCTGGAGTATCAGAGGAATTTATAGATAAAATTTTTGAACCATTCTTTTCTACTAAAAAAGAAGGGCTTGGACTGGGACTCTCTTTAGCAAAGAAAGTTATAGAGGAACATGGTGGAAGAATAGAATTTTCAAGTAAAACAGGGCATGGCAGTGAAGTAAAAATCTATATACCAGTTTAAAATTGCAACAATGACAACACTACTAATAATAGACGATGAACCATTACAAAGAGAGATTTTGTTAACCATACTTTCTGAGGAAGGCTATAATGTTTACAGTGCTTCTTCCTTAGAAGAGGCATCAAAAATCATTAATGAGATTTTTCCAGAAATAATTCTTACTGACTTAAAACTGGGAAGTCAGAATGGAATTGAAATTCTTAACAGCCTACCTGAAGAACCTTTTAGACCCGCTGTTATTGTTATTACTGCTTTTGGAACTATATCTTCTGCAGTAAATGCTATCAAACAAGGAGCTTTTGATTATCTAACAAAACCTCTTGATAAAGAAGTCCTTCTTGTTACCATAAGGAAAGCAGAAGAAAGAATGAATCTAATTAAGGAAAATCTAATGCTGAGGAAGGAGCTATATGAAAAATTTAAAATAGAGGGCATTATTGGAAAATCCAGAAAAATGCTTCAAGTTCTTGATATAGTTAAAAAGGCAACTCCAACTAATGCAACTGTACTTATATATGGAGAAAGTGGAACAGGAAAAGAGCTTATAGCAAGGGCAATTCATTACAATTCACCGAGAAAAGATAAACCGTTCATAGCTATAAATTGCGCAGCGATACCAGAAACTTTAATTGAAAGTGAACTTTTTGGATATGAACCTGGCGCTTTCACAGGAGCAAATACGAGGAAAATAGGGCTTATAGAATCTGCAAACAGAGGAACTCTTTTTCTCGATGAAATTGCGGAAATTCCGCTATCAACACAGTCCAAACTGCTAAGAGTGCTTCAGGACAAAGAAGTTCGAAGAATCGGTTGTAAAGATACAAATAAAGTTGATGTAAGAATTATCGCGGCAACAAATAAAAATCTTTCAGAACAGGTAGAAAAAAATAAATTTAGAGAAGACCTCTATTATAGATTAAAAGTTATAACAGTTGAAATACCTCCCTTAAGAGAAAGAAAAGAAGACATTCCAGAGCTTGTGCATTTTTTTATAGAAAAATACTCTAAGGAATTTGGCAAAAGAGTTACAGGAATTGAAGACAAAGCATTGGAAGCTCTTTTAAACTATTCCTGGCCAGGAAACATCAGAGAACTTGAAAGTGTTATTGAAAGAGCAATAATAATATGCGAAAAAGATAAAATAACATTTAATGACATTCAGGATGAACTAAGAGGAGTAACACCTAAAAGTCTATTTGATATAAACATTCCTGACGAAGGTATAAACTATGAAGAAATTGAAAAAGAATTAATAAAAAAGGCTTTAATTAAATCAAATTTTGTTATTGCAAAAGCTGCCAGGTTACTTGGCATGAGTTATGATACATTTTGGTACAGACTTAAAAAATTTGGACTTTCTGATAACATTCGTGAAATGACGAAAAATTTCGTGAAATGACGAAAAATCTTGAGCTTACATTTTAAAGTAACATTGAAAATACAATCTTTTTACAATGGCATGTAATTTGCTTCTTTATTTAGAGCTAAAAACTGAAATCCCTTGTAAAAAACATAAGAGAAAGGAGGTGAACAAAAAGGATGAAGAAAATTTTAGCAATAGTAATGGCTTTGGTATTTGCTCTCACAGTAACAGCAGCATTTGCTCAGCAGCCTGCTGCAAAACCAGCTGAACCTGCAAAGAAGGCTGAGCCAGCAAAACCAGCCGAGCCAGCAAAGAAAGCTGAGAAACCTGCTAAGAAAGAAAAAGTAAAACAGATTACTGGTGAGGTTACAGCTGTTGACACAGTTGGCAAAACCATCACAGTAAAAAGCAAAAAGCAGGAACTCACAGTTGCAGTAACAGATGAGCAGATTAAGGATGTAAAGGCTGGAGATAAGGTTGTAGTAAAATACACCGAGAAAGATGGCAAAGCAACAGCAAAGAGCGTAAAGAAAGTTGCAGCTAAAGCTGAGAAAAAGGAAGTAAAGAAAGAAGAAAAGAAAGCTGAAAAGAAAGAAGCAAAACCAGCTGAAAAGAAACAGTAATCTTCTTTCATTTTATAAGGTGGGGGAACATTCCTCCACCTTTTTTATTTTATACCTCTATTCCTCTTTTTCTTAGTTCTTCTAATTTTTTCTCTCTACAGGTTTTACACCTAAACTCTGGTTCTGGGTCATGAAGTCTATCATAGTTTTTGGTTTTAACAACTCTATATCCCTCACAAACAGTTCCGCAATCAGCGCATCTAACATTTTCCCTTATCTCCCAAAGGGGATAAAAAGCAGGAATCTTGAAGTGTGACTTAAATATTGCTTTGTCTACAAACCAGAATACATTGGCAAGTAAAAACTGATTAAGTAAAAATGCGGGTATGGTGTGAATTTTTAAGTAATCGCTCAGCACAAACTGAAGCAGTGCACCGGCAATTCCAGAAAGAACAATCCACCGGCCAAAAACATATACAAACCATGTTTTCATATTTAATCCTCCATAATTTCTTTATTCTTTCTGTGCTTCTTTATATACTCTCTTTGAAAATTCCTCAAAAACTCTTGTACATTTCTTAATTTTCTCAATAGCTTCCTTTTTAAGGGGGGCATTTACAAAATCTCTTTTTTCTACTTTTTTTAACCAAGCTTTAAGTTTTTCAAGCTCCTCTTCGTTTTCTTCAACTTCTGCAAATATAAAATTCTGCCGTTCTATCTCAAAGGATATCTCTTTAAAAAAATCCTCGCATTTTTCAATTACTTCCTGATACTCTTTATTTCTTGCTTCAACAAAGGCATTGAGAATTTTTTCTTCATCTTCCTTGTTCAATACCTTACCCTCTGCTAAAAGAACCTGTCCACCATAGTTTTCTATAGTTTTTTCAAGATTTTGAACCTTCTCTATGATTTCCTTTGAATATGGCAAAACCCAGACAGTCTGATAGTTTATTGCACCAAGTTTTTTCAATTCTCTCCATATAAAAACCCTTGCTCGTGAAGGATTTGAGGGCACAGTGTATGATATAAAAAGCCATTTCATTTAATTTTTAGTGTAACATTTTTCTTACCCTCAGTAGAAAGGGTATTGCTGCAAGCTGTAAAATCACCGAGAAAACTATCAAAGCTGAGATTGAAAAATCATATAATACTCCCAAGATAACACTACCTAAAAACCAGAATAAACCATATCCTGTATTGAAAACTCCATATCCAATACCTCTTTTTTCTCTTGGAACTAAGAGAGCAACCGCTGCTCTCATTATAGACTCCTGAGCACCCATGCCTATTCCCCAAAGAGTCATCCCTATCAAAGCAGAGTAAAATCCTCCGAGAAAACAAAGAGGTGCGAATCCCGCTGAAAGAGCTACAGAAATAATAAGAACTGATAGCCCTTTTCTGTCAAAAAGATAGCCAAAAAGCAGAGCTGCCAATGCATCAATTCCCATTGCCACTGCATAAAAAACTGGTATCCACTGCTCAGAAACCGTTGCCACTTTTTTAAAATGATAAGCAATCAAGGGGAAATCAGCGTATCCAGCACCATTTAAAGCAACAGCAATGAGATAAATCCAGTAAATCTTGCTTAATCCCTTTGTTTCAATCTGAAGCCTGCTTATCTCTAAATCTCTTGGTGAAGGATAAAGAATCCGAGCAAAAAGAAGGATTGAAAGAGCAATTGCGGCTGGAATAAGTAATACTCCGAAAGCTTCTCTGTATCCTCCATGAAAATAGAAAACTCCTGCAACTATCAATGGACCAATCATTGCACCAAGCTGATCCATTGCCTCATGAAGTCCAAATCCCCATCCACGACCAATCTCTACTGTTGCGTGGCTTAGCATGGCATCCCTGGAAGGATTTCGTATTGCCTTACCAATTCTTTCAGCCATAATTAGAAGTGCTGCAAGTTGCCATTGTCCTACCAGAGCCAATGCAGGAACGCTTAAAAGATTTATGATATAGCCGATGATTGTTATGCTCCAGTATTTACCTGTCTTGTCAGCAATCCAGCCTGAGATGAGTCTCAAAGCATATCCTAAAAACTCTCCAAGACCTGCGATTAGACCTACTAAGGCAGCAGAAGCACCCAAGACTTCAAGATATGGACCTGTGATACTTCTTGCAGCCTCATAGGTCATATCAGAAAAAAGGCTTACAAAACCAAGTAAAACAATAAATATGGTAGCTGGTTTCAATTCTTTCCTCCTATATCAATTATAGACTCTGTCAAAAAATTGTAATTTATTGAGAATCAATAAACTACAAGTTCTGATATTTTCCAATTACCTCCATCTATCATTCCTTTTCTTGTCATTCCGAGGAGCTTTAGCGACGAGGAATCTCATTCCTATTTTACAATGAGCACAGAACGATCACTGTATTCCAGAACCCTCTGGGAAACACTACCTATAAGAATCCCTTTTATAAATCCCTTGCCATGACAGCCCATCAAAATAAGAGAAGCATCTTCTTGAGAGGCAAAATTAATAATCTCTCTGTATGGTTTACCATGAATTAAATGAGAGGTCACCTTAAAACCGATTTTTTCAAGTTCCTGTTTTAAAGCATTTAATTTTTTCTCATTTTCTTCCTTGCTTCCATCTTCCATCACATGAACAATTACTGCTTCCCTTGCTCCTGCATTATATAAAAGGGGTATGTATTTTTTTGCACGTTCTGAATGCTCTGACCAGTCAGTGGTATAGAGGATTTTTCTGAAAAGATTTGGGCAGAATTGCTCTGTGAGCTTACCTTCAATCATCCTAATTGTATGATATTTTACCACTAAAACAGGCAAAGAAGACTTCTTAACAACTCCATCTGTGGTGGAGCCAATAAATAACTCATCAATCATATGTCTTTTATGTCTTCCTGTTACGATAAGGGAAACATTTTCAAGGGCTGCTTCGTTGACAATCTCGTTTACAACCTTACCTGAAGTTATTTTTGTCTTTACTGACAATTCGTTTGATTTAAGATAATCTAAATATTCTTTCATTTTTTCATTTGCAGACTGTTTAATCTGCTCAATATCAACAGGCAATCCTGATTCCTTTGCATAATAAATAGCCTCTTCATCTATAACATAAAGCAATACAATCTCTTTCAATCCTGCTGATTTTAAACATGTGAGGCTTTTTAAAATTGGAAAGGAAAACTCATCAAACTTTGTAGGATAAAGAATTTTGGAAAACATTTTAATCCCTCCTATTTTATTTGGCTCCTAATAGCCATGAAAAAATTTTGTATAGAAAATATGCAGTGAATCCTGAAACAATCAGAGAGACAAACCAGTTTATTACAATCTCCTTTACAACTTTAAGCTGAATGTATTTTACTCCTCTTGCAAGCCCTGCACCACCAATTGCTCCCACAATTGCCTGATTCATTGATGTAGGATAACCAAGTAGCGCTGCAATATAAGCTGTTGTTGCCTGTCCAAACTGTGCTCCTATGGCACTGTTTATCTCAAGCTGAACAATATGAAGCCCTACTTTTTCAAGTAAGGGTCTACCCCAAGTTAAAGCACCTATTGCAACAACAACTCCTCCTATGAAACCAGCTAATAAAAGAGATTTCACAGTTCCGCTTCCATAAAGGACACTTACAGCCAATCCGCTGTTGTTAGCTCCCAATGTAAAAGAGGCATAACAGCAAGCAAGTATAAGAACAGCTCTTTTTATTTTTTCTGCTTTCTTAACTGCTCCCACTGTTTTAGTAAAAATAAAACCTAAGAGACATCCAACCAGTGGAGTTCCAACCCATGTAATAGCAAGAGGAAGCATTGTTTTTTCCCATGCGACTGGAGCATCTATTGCAAGACCAACTCCAACAATTGAAAAACAGGCTAATTGAGCTGTTGATATAGGCAGCTTAAGCCATGTGTTAACAGCAGTAACGAGCGCTGCATTAAGCATCATGATCATTGCTCTGAAAGGCGTAAGATACTCAATAGGAATAATTCCTGCACCAACAGTTTTAATAACCTCATGGCTCTGAAGCGTGGCGCCCAACAAAGCACATACTGCCATTATTAGTGTGGCAGTTCTGATATCAAATATTTTTGCTCCATAAGCTGTTCCCATCACTGCACCAGTATAATGGGAACCAATGGTCCATCCAAAAAACAATCCAGCAATAATCATCCCTACAATGTAAAAAGTCTCCATATATTCACCTCCCATTTTAATGTAACTATTGTTACATATTATAAATAAAATGTCAAGTAAAATTTTAGTGACTATTGTTACATCAAAATATATTTGAAAATTTACATTTTTCTTTTATGCTATAATTTGATATGAAGGTGCTAAAAAGAAATAACAAACTTAGACATTTACACTATTTTGAAGAAAGGTTTTTAAATGAACTTATTGAAAAAATAAGGGTATCATATCCCCTAATAAAAAAAATCATTCTTTACGGTTCAAAGGCAAGAGGTGATTTTACTGAAGAATCAGACATTGACCTTCTTTTCATCACAGAAAAACCCCTTAATAAGCAAGAAAAATATGAAATTTTTGATTTCATTTCTGAACTTGAGCTTAAGTATAATGTTTTAGCATCTGCTTTATTTATAAATGAGAAAGAACTTAAAGAGAGAAGTTTATTCAGAGAAATAAAAAAAGACGGGATTACACTATGGTTGAGAGAATAAGTAAGAAAGAGGCTTTAATAAGAGCTAAGGATGAGCTCAAAAGAGCTGAAGAAGAATTAAAAGCAGCTAATATTTTACAAGAAAAAGAGTTTTACTATAAGAGTATTGTGTCAGCTTACTATACAGTTTATCATGCCGCAAAAGCACTTCTACTTATTAAATGTGTTGATCCAAAGACCCATGAAGGGGTTGAAAGAATGTTTGGATTATACTATATAAAAACTGGTGATTTTGACACAAAAATAGGGAAAGTAATTGGAAGACTTAGAAAAATGAGAGAGGAGGCTGATTACTATCCAGAAATTCCTTTTGATCGCGAAGATTCAAAAGAAGCAATAGTTTTAGCCAGAGAATTCTTAGAAAAAGCTAAGAATATCATAAAAATTTAATTATCATTGACAGATTAACTCAAAATTTTTTATTTTAAAAAAGGCGATGGAGTTCGCCTGTAAGTGCCTCTGATTTTCAGGGGCTGATAACTCCTACCTTAAAGGTAGAGTTATACCCTGAAAAGGAGGCGTATTATGTTGGAGATCCTTCTTCAAGCATCTTTTTGGTTTTTACTTGCTTTGATTTCTACAATCATTGCAACAAAGCTCCGTTTAGCCACAGCTTTAACTGAAATAGCAGTTGGAGCAATTGCAAGTCTTGCTATTGCTGGAACAAGAATATCAATTGGAGAAAATGACCTCTGGATTAAATTTATTGCCTCTGTTGGAGCTATAATGCTTACATTTTTAGCTGGAGCAGAGCTTGAGCCCGATGTATTAAAGTCTCGCTGGAAAGAGACAATGGGAATTGGTTTAATCGCCTTTATTGCTCCTTTTCTTGGATGCACAGCAGTTGCTCACTATATTCTTGGCTGGAGTGCAAAAGCAAGCTGGCTTACAGGAGTGGCTCTTTCTACAACTTCTGTAGCAGTAGTTTATGCAGTTATGCTTGAACTTGGACTTAATAAAACAGAATTTGGAAAAGTCATTCTTGCAGCTTGTTTTGTCAATGATCTTGGAACAGTAATAGCACTGGGACTAATTTTCTCTCCATTTACCACTAATTCTCTTATTTTTATGGCTGTGATGATAGTAGTTGCTATTTTAGTTCCCTTTATTACTCCGAAAATATTTAAAAAATTCGGAAATAAACCTTCAGAGTTTGAAACAAAGTACCTACTATTTATTCTCTTTGGTATCGGTGCTCTTGCACTGTGGTCTGGTAGTGAAGCAGTGCTTCCAGCCTATATTATCGGTATGGTTTTAGCTGGAACTGTTGGTAAGGATAGCCAACTTATAAGAAGGCTTAGAACTCTTACAATAGGTTTTTTAACTCCAATTTATTTCTTAAGGGCTGGATATTTTGTTTCAATTCCTTCAATTATTGCTGCACCTATAGCTCTTTTGGTATTATTAAGTGGAAAAATGATTACTAAAATTGCTGGAGTTTATCCTGTGACTAAACTATTTAAATTCAGACATAAAGAAGGAATGTATACAACTCTTCTTATGTCAACAGGTCTTACCTTTGGCTCAATCTCAGCACTCTTTGGCTTAACCCACGGAATAATTGACCAGAATCAGTATTCACTTTTAATTGCAGCAGTAATTGGTAGTGCTGTTATTCCAACAATTATAGCAAATGCCTTTTATCTACCAAAATATCTTTTACCTAAGACAAAAAAGGAGGGCTAAATATGCTTAAAAAAATTTTAGTTGCCTTTGACGGCTCTGAGGAATCTGTGAAAGCTTTTAATTTTGCTTTAAGCCTCGTAGATGAGTTTGCTTCAAAGGATAAAGAAATCCTTCTTCTTTCTGTAGCACAGCCGCCAGAACATGGCGAGATAGTAGAAACTAAAGCAGTTATTGATAGCGCCACTGAATACTACAAAAGAGAGTTTGAAAAAATATTGCCAATAGCAAAAGCACATTCAGTAGAAGTAAAAACTGATATTGCAGTAGGACATCCAGCTGACCAGATTGTAAGATACGCCTCAGAAAATGGCTTTGATATGATAATAATGGGGCAAAGAGGTATGTCAAAGATTGAAAGATGGTTGCTTGGTTCAGTATCCCGTAGAGTTGCTACATACGCTACATGTCCTGTGGTGATTGTGAAATAGCACAGTATTTTTAATTTTTAAGTTCAATATCAAAAAATATTGAAAACTTAAATATTAGTGTTGTATATTGTTAATTAGATTTAAATCTAAAGGGGGCATAAGATGCTTAGTTATCAAGATTTATTTCTTTTTTCAATAATTATAATTGTTCTTTTTGGTTCATCAAAGCTACCTGAAATTGGTAAAGGACTGGGAGAAGCTATAAGAGGATTCAAAAAAGCAGTATCAGACTCAGAGTCAAATTCAAATAAAGATATGGACGAAACTTTAAAAATTGAACATAAGAAACAAAGTTAAACATTACCTTGCTTTTGCTTTGAATAAAATTTAAGTAATACCAGCTTACCTATAATTATTCCTAAAACAGTTCCTGCTATCACATCAGAGGGGAAATGAGCAAAGTCCTCAACTCTTTCAAATCCAACCCAACCTGCCAGAATATAAAAAATGATACTCCATCTTGGATAGTAATTTGATAAGACCGTTGCAACCATAAATGCAAAAGTAGTATGCCCTGAGGGAAAAGAAGAGTAAGTATAGCCAAAAGAAGGTCCGTTAAAGAAACCATCAACTGAGGCTGAAGGTCTTGCCCTGCCAAAAATATGCTTAATCTGGATAAATATACCTGTAAGAACCATCCCTACTGCAAGAGATTTACCAAAATCCTTTTTAGTAATTAAACCATAAATTGTAAAAATCACTGTAGCCACAAATATGCCATAATAGAAGAATTTCATTCCTGCATCTAAAATCTCAAAGAAAGAATGAATAGCTGGGTAAGTTGATTGAAAATCTTTTATAAAAAACATAATTTTTTTATCAAAGAATAAGATAAACAATAAGATTAAAAAAATAACAAAAAAAATCTTTTTATAGTTTTTCAAGAACTGCATACCCTTCTCCCTCCCACAAAATCTTTAAGCCTCTGTCTTTTAAAAAACTTAAATCTTTAACAGAGGTAATAATCATTATTTTATCATTTTTTTGAATCCTATTAAGTAACTCTTCTTCGCTATCAATCTTGGGAATTTTTCTATCTGAATAGAAAACAATGCTTGGTTTGTTGATTTTATATGTAAAAACTATTCTATCTTTTAAATTTTCTTTTACATAAAGGCTGCATCTGTAAAGACTTTCTTGTAGAGTTTTATTTACATAGGGGATTATTTTTAAAGAGATTATCATAAGAAATACAAATGTCAAACAAGCCATAGATAAAAATATGTTTTTTCTTTTTAAAATGCCATAAAAGCTAACCACTGCAAATAAAAGCATTACAATAGTAATTACATACAACCATGTAATATCAAAATCGGGTAGATATAGTCTTATCTTATTGACTCCGATTAAAAATGCAGCAGCAAACAAAATAGATAAAAATCCGATGATAATCAACGGAACAGAGGAGGGTTTTTCTCTAAACTCAGCCATTCCAGAAGAGATTAAAATTGAGACTGCCGGGATAGCAGGTAAAATATAGTTTGGAAGCTTTGTTGTTGAAAAAGAGAAAAATATGAGGATAAATGAAAACCAGATTAATGAAAAAAACCTCAAATTATCCTTTCTAATATTTCTCAATCCCTGAGATAAAAAGGATATCCAAGGGAAAAGTCCTATTATCAAAACAGGGATAAAATAATAAAATGGTCCTTTATGCCCTGAAATAACTCCTGTATATCTCATAAAATGATGTTTTATAAAAAACTGCTGAATAAAATCCTGTCCATTTATTGCTATTTGGGTAACATACCACGGAAGGGAGATTAAAAGAAAAACTATAAAAGCCTTAAAATTAAAAATTCGCTTTATACCATTTATTCCTTCCATAAAAATAATGTAAATTCCAGCAATTGAAAAAGGAAAAACTATTCCAATTAATCCCTTGGTTAGGAAAGCAAGAGCAGAAAAAATATAAAAGCCGTAGATATATTTCTGGTTCTTGTATATTGCCAAATAAAAAGAAAAAAGAGATAAACTAATAAACAATGCAAGAGCCATATCTGTAACTGCTGCATGAGTGTAAACTAAATAATAAAGTGAAAAGGCAAAACATAAAACTACATAGATGGCTTCACGCTTTCGGTTTAAAATATTTAAGAATATAAAAATGCTTAAACAAAGAATAAATCCAGCCAAAGCAGAGGGAAATCTGGCTGAAAATTCGTTTATTCCAAAGATTTTATAAGAGAGCGACATTAACCAGTAAAAAAGTATTGGCTTATCATATCGTGGTTCATCATTATAAGTTGGCGTTATCCAATTACCACTTTGTAACATCTCCTTAGTTGCTTCTGCAAATACTGCTTCATCAACATCAAAAAGTGTTACAGAGCCAAGTCTAAAGAGAGCTATAAATAGAGCTATAAGAATAATAAGATTTCTTATCATATTTTCAAGTATAAAACTTCATATCGCCTTACTTCAATTTGTTCATTTTGCATACATTTCTACATTTCAACTCTTGTTAAAACTCCATGAAGCTTTCGTGAAGGGAGTCTAAAAAAGCTTATAAATGTAGGAGTTACTCTCTTTAAAAAAGCAAAAATCTTCCAATGACCTCTTGCAATAATCTCTTCAAGCCCATAAAATATCGCTCTCTCATCTATCCCGTTTTCTCTCAATATCTCTTCAATATTTACAACTTCCATATATCCCATCTGAATCTCAAAAACTCTAACGCCTTTACAGAGATTTTCTTTAAAGTATCCTGTTACTCCGAAAGGATCGGGTCTTATTACAATTGATAAAAATATATTATCTTCATAAATTATTCCATGATAAAACATTGTTTCAACTATATAGGGAGAGATTTTATTTTTATCTCTGATGAAAAAAATCGCTGTGCCTGGTATCTTTGGATTTGTTTCATAAACTCTCTCAAACTTAAGAATAAAATCATCTAAAGGCATAAACATCATAAATCTGTAAAGTCTTTTCTGCCCTCGCATATAAATAAACATCGTTAAAAAAGGAAATAATGCAAGAATAATTGACCAGTATCCACCATGTGGAATTTTATATAAACAGGAACTGAAATAAACAAAGTCAACAAAAATTATGAAAATACTTGCCAGCATAGCATAATAATTTCTTTTTAGAAAAAAGATTGAAACCAGAAGCAATCCTGTTATGCACATATTTCCTGTAACCGCGAGTCCGTAAGCTGCTGCAAGATTTGAAGAGCTACCAAAATCAATCATTATTAAAATAACCGCTAAAAGTAAAAACCAGTTGACACTTCCAATATATATCTGGGACTTAAGCTCCTTTGAAGTGTAGTCAATTTTTAACATTGGCATTATTCTTGTTGTTATAGCCTGATAGACAACTGAAAACATTCCACTTATCATTGCTTGGGACGCGATAACTGTAGCTAAGAGACTTAAAATTAAAAATGGCACATAAAGAAAAGATGAAAAATTAAAAGCCATCTCAAAGAGTATATTTTTAACCTGCGGATTTTTTAAAAGAAAAGCACCCTGCCCAAAATAGTTTATAAAAAGAGCAAAAAATACCATTGCCCATGCCTTTCTTATTGGTTTTGCACCGAGATGTCCCATATCAGCGTACATTGCCTCAGCGCCTGTTGCACAGAGAATAATCTCTCCAAGCACAAGATAGCCTTTCCATCCGTTGTGCATGAGAAACTCTACTGCATAATAGGGGTTTATTGCCTTTAAAACCTGAGGATTTAAAAAGACTGAATGAATTCCTATGACTAAAATAGATAAAAACCAGATACACATAATTGGACCAAAAGCTGAAGAGACCTTTTCCGTCCCTTTTTTCTGAAAGAGAAATAAAGTAAAGGCAATTATAATTGCAATGAACACCATGGAAGCCTGCGAAATTCCTTCAAGTCCTGGAATAAAAGCAGTTCCTTCAACAGCACTTAAGATGCTTATCGCAGGTGTTATAACCCCATCGCCTATTAAAAAAGAAACTCCAATAAGAGCTAAAAAGGTAACAAAGGCTTTTGTTTTATTTGATTTTGAAAGAGATTTAAATATCTCAGAGAGAACTATTGTGCCACCCTCACCCCTTATACTTAGATTCATGGCAAGGAAGTTATATTGTATTGTAGGAAGTATGATAAGGGTCCAAAATATGAGAGATAGAACGCCTAAAACATTTTCATAAGTTGGCTCAAGTATTAAGAAAGCAACTGTTAGAGTATAAATAGGGCTTGTACCAATGTCTCCGAAAACAAGTCCGAGTGCTTTAATCACTCCACTCATGAAGGTTTATTATATATCAGTAGTAATTTTTTAGCAAATCCTTGTATAATCTCTTATGCAAATTATAAAAGACAAAAAAATATTTGAAAAATTTGTCAAAAAATTGCAAAAAAGGTCATTTTCTGAACCTAAAATTGAAGATAGTGTAAGAAAAATTTTAAATGACATAAAAAAAAGTGGAGATAAAGCATTAGCCAGATATACAAAACTATTTGATAAGCATAGCCTTCCTCTTAAGATCGGTAAAAAAGAGATAGAAAAAAAAGCTAAAGATATATCAAAAGACGTCTTTAATGCTCTCATTTTTGCAGAGGAAAGAATCCGTAAATTTCATGAAAAACAGCTTGAAAAATCATGGCAGTATCAGGAAGGAGATATTATTCTTGGACAAATAATAAGACCATTAGAGAGAGTTGGGGCTTATGTTCCTGGAGGAAAGGCATCCTACCCTTCAACAGTGCTTATGAACATTATTCCTGCTCAAGTCGCAGGAGTAAAAGAAATAGCAGTATGCGTTCCAACTCCAAATGGAGAACTTAATCCAATAGTCTGCGCTGCTTTAAGTATTCTTGGAATAAAAGAGGTTTACAGAATAGGTGGTGCTCAAGCAATCGCAGCTATGGCTTATGGAACAGAAACAATAAAAAAAGTTGATAAAATTGTAGGACCTGGTAATATCTATGTGGCAACAGCAAAAAAGCTTGTCTTTGGAGAAGTTGATATAGATATGATAGCAGGTCCGAGTGAAATTCTCATTATCGCTGATAATTCAGCAAATCCTGCTTTCGTTGCTGCTGACATGCTTAGTCAGGCTGAGCATGATGAAATGGCATGTAGCATTCTTGTAACAAATTCTGAACAATTAGTTAACTCAGTAAAAAAAGAGATTACAAGACAACTTAAAAAACTTCCTAAAGCATCCATAGCAAAAGAATCACTCAAAAATTTCGGCGCGATAATTATTGTAAAATCCTTACAAGAAGCCTGCAATATTGCAAATACAATAGCACCAGAACATCTTGAAGTTATGACTGAAAATCCTGAAAAGCTTCTGCCGCTTCTTAAAAATGCAGGAGCAATATTTTTAGGGCAATTTACACCAGAGCCAATAGGAGACTATGTAGCTGGTCCAAATCACACACTACCTACTTCAGGAACTGCAAGATTTTTCTCACCTCTTGGTGTTTATGATTTTGTAAAGAAAAGTTCTTTAATTAAAGTGGGAGAAAACGGGTTCAATAAGCTTGCTCCTTATGTTGAAGTGCTTGCAACCCTTGAAGGGCTGCACGCACATGCTAATACAGTAAAAGTAAGAAAAACTACTTAACAGATGCGATAAATTCTTCAATTTTTACAGATGGAGCAATTTTTGACACTTTTTCAAAAATTTGTTTCTTTTCTTCCTCATTCTTTGCAACTTTGAATTTTTCTCTGAGCTTTCTTAATTTTTCTCTGCGAAGTCTTCTTTTTCTTAGTTCTCTGTCAACAAGTCTTCTTGACATAACAACCTCCTGCGTTTAGATATTTAGATAATCAAATAGTCTGCTGATTATTAAATATCCTCCACACGGAACCTCGCTTTTATTTATAAAAAAATCACATCCATCTTCTCTAAAATCGCATTTATCACATATAAAGGACAAACCGTGGTTTGCCAATTTTTCATTATTTAAATGAAATATTTTAATTATTCCATATAACTCACGAGATGTTATATATTTTCGGAGATAAAAATATCCTCCGCACAACTCTGTTTCTTTATTGGGCTTATAGTAATTACAGAATTTTTTGCAAATTAAAGAAGTGTAAGCCTCTTCTTTCATTTTGTAACTTCGCTAATCCAATTTAAATAGCTTTCAGAACCTTTTTTTATTTTTATTCCGATAATTTCTGGCACAGTATATGAATGAAGTGATTTTACCTTTTTTTCAAGTTCTTCAAAAAGCTCTGACTTTGTTTTTACAATCATCAACACTTCTTGTTCATCTTCAATTTTACCTTGCCAAAAATAAATTGAACGAATATCTTTTAGAATATTTACACAAGCTGCAAGTTTTTCTTCAACAAGAATTTTTGATATTTTTACCGCCTCATCTTCATTAGGTGCGGTTATCAATACTACTATGTAATCCATAATTTAATTATAAAAAATTTACAAAAAAATTGGTATAATTGAAAAAACTACAGGAGGTGTTGTATGCCTTACTATGTTATTTTAAGTACACTTACAGATGAAGGGAGAGAAACATTAAAAGAAAAGCCTGAAAGAATTCTTGAAGTCAACAAAGAAATTGAAAAAATGGGAGTTAAAATTATTCAACAATACGCTGTTCTTGGTCCATATGATTTTGTAAATATCGTAGAGGCTCCAGATAATATTACAGTGATGAAAATGTCTGTACAACTCGGTTCAAGAGGCACTGTTCAACTAATGACAATGCCTGCAATTGAGGTGGAGGAATTGATTAAAAATTTAAAACAATAAAAATTTTATAAATCAGAACCAATTGAGCGTTTTATTTATAAAGAAATAAAAGACACAATTTCAGGACAATAAAGAATTTTGACTAAGCCAGAAATAGGAATACGAACTTTTTTTTCTGAAAGAGTAATAAAATTATCAAAAGAAAAATAACAGCCTTTTTTAATTTTGAGCCATTTATCTTCTTCAATATAATCTCTTTTTAGTTTTTCAATATCAATAAGTTTTCCATCCCAACATCCCCACAGTCTGCTTTTGCCTTTTTCTTTAAGAAGGTGAGAAGTGTTTTTTATAACTATATCATCCTCAGGAAAAGTATCTTTTATATTCAATCCATCCTTTCTTAATATCACATAACTGAACTTAAGATAATTGATTTGTAATCCTATTGCACTTAAAAAAGATAGATATTCAGGTGGAATCCATTTTCTTTCTTCGTAGCACCAATTGTTAGCCTTAAGTGCTGGACATGGAAAGTTATTAATACAGGGACTGTATGGATAAAGGTGTAGTTCTCTAATCAAACTATCTCTTAGCCCGTGAAGCCTTGAGGCTGATTTTTTTGTTCCTGGCTCTATAATAATTAAACTAAATCTTTCGTTATGATAAGTAAAATATTTTATAAATTTTATAAAATCTTCCTGTCTAAGTCCTTTGTTATCAAATATTTCTCCCAAAGAATTTGAAAAAATCATTATGTCAGGTCTTAATTCTTTCAATTCAATATATGTTTTTACATCTGCTGCATCAGCTTTTAAAAATTCGTAATTAATAGACAAATTTTTAGGTTTAAATCTTTCAATAATTTCTCTTCCAAACTGTATAGCCCTTTCTTCTAATTCAACTCCTATATATCTAACATAGCTTAAGGAAATTATTCCTTCTTCAAAGAGCTTAAAAACTGGCAAAATTGCAGGAGAAGGACCACAGCCTATATCAACTATTTTGAGGTCTTTATTTGAGGAAATTAAGGGATGTCTGAAAAGCTCCTTTAAAAGGCTATATATTTTTGCCAAATTAACAGGCACAAAATATGCGAGATAACCTCTGAGAAAATCTTGATTTTTCATATAATCTTCAGGTCTTTTAGAATCTAAAAAAGTAAAAAGATCAGAAGCCTTTAAAATTAGATTTTTTAATTGTTGTTTTGTGGGAGTTTTGTCCTTAAAAATCAGTTTTAAAAGAAATTCAGGTAAATCTTGCACTTTTAAAAATATTTAGGGGGAGAAAACTCCCCCTAAAATAAATTTTCAAAAATTACTTTACTGCTTCTTTTAAAGATTTTCCTGCTGTAAACTTGGGAACTTTTGTTGCAGGGATTTTAATTTCCTGTCCAGTTCTTGGATTTCTTCCCTTTCTCGCCTTTCTCTTTGAAACATAAAAACTCCCAAACCCTACAAGCGTAACCTTGTCACCTTTCTTGAGAGCTTCCTTAACAGCTTCAATTGTGGCATCCAGTGCCTTTGCTGCCTCTGCCTTTGTAAGCTCTGCTTTGCTTGCAATCTTGCTTACCAATTCTGCCTTTGTCATACCTAATACCTCCTTTTTTTATTGATAAATTAAGGATTTGATGTAAACAATACCAAATTTTTCGTATAATGTCAAGTATTTTTTTATAATAAAATAATGAAATTTAAATTTTTACATATCTCAGACCTTCATTTAGGTTTAAAAATCAAAGGTATAGATAGGCTTAAATACTGCAAAAAAGCACTATTAAAGACAATTAATATTATTAGAGACAACAATCTTGATGCTATGATAATTGCAGGAGATTTTTTTGAAAATGATAAAATTTACAGGGAAGACATAGAGTTCTTAAATGAGATTTTTGAATTAATTTATCCAAGACCTGTAATTATTTCACCTGGAAATCATGATTTTTTAGGTTTTAACTGTGCTTATGATGAAAGATTTCTTAACATACTAAAACTTAAAGCATGGAAAGAAAATGTAAAAATTTTTAAAAAACCAGAATTCTCTCTTTTTTCATTTGGCGATGTAAAAATTTATGGCAAACCATGTTTAAATAGAGAAACCCAGGCTTTTGATAAAATTCTCAATATTAATCCATTTAAAATTAATATAGCAGTTATTCATGCATCAAGAATTAAATTTTCTCCTCAAGGCAAAGAAATCTGGCATCCCTTTGAAGATAATGACATCCTAAAATCTAATTTTGATTATGTTGCTCTTGGACATTATCATAATTATTCAGAAATTTCTGATGGTTCAATAATAAAATCAGCCTACCCAGGCAGTATGGTACCAGCTTCAATATCTGAATATGGTAAAAGAGGTGGGTTGATTGTTGAAGTTTCAAAAAAGGACAGCAAAGCGACTATTGAAATAGAATTCGTTGAATTAAGTGATTTTTCTATAAAAAAAATTGAGATTTCAACATCTCAAGGTATTGAAAAAATTAAAAACATAATATCTTCGGAAATCTCTGAGAGCAGTAATCCTGACGATACACTTTTTATTTTAAAGCTCAAAGGTATGGGTGATTTGAGCATAATTCATTTAAAAGAGCTTTTTTCTGAATATAAGATTCTGTTTGATACTTCTGAGTTTACAAAATTTGATATTGAAAAATTAAAAGAAACTTCACCAGAAACAACCGTTGGGGCATTTATTAATGAAATGCTCAAACTTATTGAGAATGCAGACAATAGAGAAAAACAAATTCTTGAAGATGCTTTAATTTATGGGCTTGATGCTTTTGCTGGTAAACAGATAATACCAAGATTTTATGATGAAAATTAAAAGAATATTAATAGAAAATATAGGACCTTATAAAAACAAAGAATTCATTTTTGAACATTCTTGCAGTCTGATAATTGACAAAAATGAGGCTGGTAAATCCGTTCTCGCAAAATCTATACTGGAAGCTCTTTATCCATCAAAACAGCCTTTAATACCTTTAAACAATGGAAAAATTACATTGGAAATTGAATCAGACAATGAATTTTTTCAGATTACAAGAAATTATAGGGGATACCAGATATTTAAAAATGGGAATCCTATAAAACATGAAACTAAAACTAAAGGAAGAATAATCAAAAAATTACCTGGAGAAATTATTTTTAACATTCCAAAAGAAATTTTTATTAACAGTTCTTATTTAGCTCAAAAAGCAGGAATAAATACCAAAGAACTCTATTCGGTCACTTCTTTTTTAGAACAGGCTATTGATACAGGTTTTCAGGATACATCAGCATCTTCAGCTTTAACGAAAATAAAAGAAGCACTTTATGATAACATTCACAGCGGTGCGATATTTCCTTTTAATACAAAAGGGAAGTTGGATACAGCAATAAAAATATGGAAAGAAAAACTTACTGAATATGAAGAGAAAAAAGCATATCTACAAAATTTAGTAGAGGAACAAACTGAAATTATTAAAAATTATATTGAATCACTTTCCGAATTTGAAAATATAAATCATGAAATTATAAAACTTGACAGTGATTATGCTACATGGAAAATTCAACAAAATAATTTTTACTTGAGAGAAATCCAAATTCTTGAAAAAAGAAATGATGAATTAAAAGAATTTGAAGGCATGGTTGAGTTTTACAAAAATTTTGAAAATCTAAAGCCTGAGGAACAACGATTTATAATTCTTTATGAAAATGAAATACAGTCCTTACAGGAAGATTTAATGTTAAAAGAAGAGAAAAAAAAGAAAATAAAAAAATTATTGAAAAAACTATCTTTGATAAATATTCTGACAGTTATTTCCAGTATTCTGGGAGGAATTTTTATAGATAACATATTCTATATTGGAGTTATTTTTTGCCTTTTTGCCTTTTTTTATCAACTTAAACTTAATAGTGAAAATAAAAAATTAAACCATGATATAAAAACTTTAAACTTAAAACATGACGAGATTTCTAAAAAAATAGACTACATAATTTCTAATTTTACTGCTCCTATAAATAGCAAAAATGAATTCTTCAGTCTTTTTAAAAAAGTGAGTACACATAAAAATGAAATTAAAGAATTTATTGAAAATTCCAGAAAAATTGAAGAGCTAAAAAAACTTCTCCTTTCAGAAAAGGAAATAGATTTCTATGAATCAAAAATTATTTCCAGAAATAAAGAATTTAATAATTTAAATATTGAAGACTATGAACAAAAAAAAGAAAAACTTCTCAACCTTAAAGAACAAATAAACGATAAAATCCATAAATTACAAGCAGATTATGACAAAATTATACAGCATAGAAAAGAAATAGAAAAAATAACTGACCATATACAAGTTGCTGTAAAAAACTTGGAAATTCTGGAAAAATTTAAAGAAGCTTTGCAAAAGTCTTTTGAAGTACTGGAAAACATTACAAAAAAACATCATGAACTTTGGTCTCAAAAATTAAATGAAAAAGCTTCAAAACTTTTAAGTAATATAACAGACAAAACAGTACATATCTCTTTTGGCAAAGACCTCTCTTTTAATATAAAAGTTCCAGAAATTGAATATCCCTTACCTGAAAAAGAAATTGAAAACAAGCTCAGCGGCGGTATAACAGAACAAATATACCTTACTGTAAGACTAATTCTTGCTGACATCCTGAGCAAAGGCATGAAAATTCCTTTTATACTGGATGAACCATTTGCACATTCAGATGATGAAAGATTTTTTAAAGGCATGAAATATTTAATACAGGAGATTGCAAATTCAAATCAGGTTATTATTCTAAGTTGTCATCAAAATAGATTAAAACTCATTGAAGAATTGAAAGGCTTTTTCTGCCTAATTTCAGTCAGTAATGAGGCTTAAAACTTTACTAAATTCTTAATTTTATGTTAATTTTTAAAATCAATCCTGTTAAGAAAGGTGGTGAAAATAATGGGAATATCTCCTGAAAGAAAAAAAGAGATTATTGAAAGTTTTAAAATGCATTCTTCTGATACAGGCTCTCCTGAAGTACAGATTGCTTTGATGACTGAAAGAATTAATTATTTAACCGAACATTTTAAAACTCACAAAAAAGATCATCATTCAAGAAGAGGACTCATTAAATTAGTCGCTCAAAGAAGAAAGCTTTTAAATTATCTTAAAAAAATTGATAAGGAACGATATGGCAAACTCATTGAAAGACTTAGTATCAGAAAATAAATCTGGAAAAGAGGTAGAATGTGGAAGTAGAACTTGAAATTAAAGGGAAAAAACTTGTTTTACAAACAGGCATTTTTGCAAAGCAAACAAATGGCTCTGTTTTAGCAAAATATGGAGACACATATGTATTATGCACTGTGGTTGCAGAAAAAACACCTAAAGAAGGATTAGATTTTGTTCCGCTGACAATTGATTATCAGGAAAAAGCTTACTCAGCAGGTAAAATACCTGGAGGTTTTTTTAAAAGAGAGGGTAAACCAACTGATAGAGAGATTCTGGTTTCCCGTTTAATTGACAGACCTGTAAGACCTCTTTTCCCTGACGGATTCAACTATGAAACTCAAGGAATAGCATCTGTTCTTTCCTATGGAGATGAAAATATTGCTGATATTTTAAGTATAATCGGGATTTCATCTGCTTTAACCATATCTGATATTCCATTTAATGGACCTGTTGCAGCTGTAAGAGTTGGAATGGTTGAAGAAGAATTCATTTTAAATCCTGACAATGACGAAGCTGAAAAAAGCATCCTTAATTTAGTAGTTGCAGGTACAGAAGAAGCAGTAACCATGGTTGAAGGAGGAGCTGCAGAATGCTCTGAAGAGACTCTTGTAGAAGCCTTGAAATTTGCTCATACTCATATAAAAAAAATAATAGCCCTGCAAAAAAAACTTCAACAATTATCAGGCAAACCAAAAAGAGAAATTATTTCACTTAATGGAGATGAAGAGATTCAAAAAGCAATCTTAAATATCATTGGAGGAAAAATTGAAAATGCCTTGTTTCTTCCCAAAAAAGTTGAAAGGCAACAAGCCCTTGATGAACTCCTTAATGAATGTCTGCAGAACTTAAATACAGAAGAGTTTCGGCAGAAATTATATGGTAATTTTGACAAAGATATATCATTAGAAATCACTAATGCTTTTGATAAAGTAATCAAAAAATTTATGCGTGAGTCAATTGTAAAAAAAGGGATAAGAGCGGACGGCAGAAAGTCCGATGAAATAAGACCTATTACATGCATGATTGGAATCTTGCCAAGAGTTCATGGTTCTGCTTTATTCACAAGAGGAGAAACTCAAGCTCTTGTTGCAACTACTCTTGGTACATCAGAAGATGAACAAAAAGTTGATTCTCTTGAAGGAGAAATATTTAAAACCTTTATGCTACATTACAACTTTTTACCTTTCAGTGTTGGAGAAGTTAAACCTTTACGGGCACCAGGAAGAAGAGAAATTGGGCATGGTTATCTTGCAGAAAGAGCATTGAGCTATGTAATTCCTTCTAAGGATGAATTCCCATATACAATAAGAGTTGTATCAGATATTCTTGAATCAAATGGTTCATCATCAATGGCAACTGTATGCGGAGCAACTCTTTCTCTCATGGACGCTGGAGTTCCTATAAAAGCACCTGTTGCAGGAGTTGCGATGGGGCTTATCAAAGAGGGAGACAAAACTGTTGTGCTTACTGATATTCTCGGAATGGAAGACCATTATGGTGACATGGATTTCAAAGTAGCAGGAACTGAAAAAGGTATAACAGCCTTCCAGATGGATGTAAAAATCTCTGGAATCAGTTATGAAATATTTAAAAAAGCTCTTAAACAAGCAAAACAGGCAAGATTATTCATACTTAAAAAAATGGCTGAAACTATTTCTGAACCTAAAAAAGAGCTTTCTTTATATGCTCCAAGAATATACAAAATACAGGTTAAACCTGAAAAAATTAGAGATATTATTGGGACAGGTGGTAAGGTAATTAAAGGAATTATAGAAGAAACAGGAGTTAAAATAGATATTGAAGACAAAGAAGGAATTGTTAAGATAGCTTCTTCTAATGAATCTGCTGCACAAAAAGCAATTGAAATTATCAAAGGAATCACTCAAGAAGCTGAACTCGGAAGAATCTATATGGGTAAGGTAACAAGAATAGTAGACTTCGGGGCATTTGTTGAAATCATGCCAGGAGTTGAAGGATTACTACATATATCCCAAATTGCTGATAAAAGGATTCAAAAAGTATCAGAGGTATTAAAAACAGGAGAACAAATTCCTGTTAAAGTAATTGAAATTGATGAACTCGGAAGAGTTCGTCTCAGTAGAAAAGAAGCACTCCGAGAAATAGAAAACAGAACTGCCACAAAAACATAATTCTGATGATAAAAAAAACTTATCTTTCCTCAAACCTCCCTGTAATAATGAATAAAATGAATTATTACAGGTCTTTTGTTCTTGGTATATGGATAAAGCATGGAGCCAGGCATGAAAGTTCTTCAAAAAATGGATTATCACATTTTATAGAACATCTCTTCTTTCAGGGAACTTCAAAGAGAAATGCTCGGGACATATCTTTTGAAATTGACAGCATGGGTGGAGATATAAATGCTTTTACATCAAGAGAATTTACAGCGCTATATATAAAAGTCCTTGATTCATCTATATGCAAAGCTATAGAACTAATTGGAGACATTTATTCAAACCCTCTATTTCCTGAACAGGAAATAGAAAAAGAACGTTCAGTTATACTTGATGAAATCAGAACAATAAATGATACTCCTGATGAATTGATTCATGATCTTTTTATGGAAAACTCATTTCCTGATGGCTTAGGACAACCAATTCTTGGTAAAGAGTCCACAGTATCAGAAATAACCAGAAAAGATATCATTGACTGTTATAACAATTTCTATGGAATAAACAACTGTATAATAAGCTGTGCTGGAAATTTTGAAGAAAAAAAAATAATTGAATGTCTTGAAAAAAATATTACAGCTAAAACTTCTAATAAATCTCCAGTAATTAATAATCCAAATTTCTCTTCTTGTCTTAAGGTGCATGAGAAGGATTTAAATGAAATTCATCTGTGCATAGGATTTGATACTTTCCCCTTTAAAAGTCCTTACAGGCATGCTTTAACCCTACTTAACTGCATTATTGGCGGAAGTGTTAGTTCAAGACTATTTCAGGAAATAAGAGAAAAACAAGGGTGGGTCTACAATATTTATTCTTTTACTTCATTCTATTATGATGCAGGTGTATTTGGTATTTATACAGCTTGTGACCGTAAGAAAATAAATAAAATAATTGAAACAATCTTTAAAATACTAAAACAGATTCCTGAAAACTTAAAAAAAGAAGAAATGGATAGAGCAAAAACTCAAGTTATATCTCAAATTCTTTTTTCTTCTGAATCACCAAGCTCTATTATGCATAATTTAGCATATCAGGAATTGTATCTTGAAGAGTCTTACAGCATTGAACAGCAAATAAAACAAATTGAAACAGTCTCATTTAAAGAACTGAAAAATATAGCTTCCATTTTAAAGGAGAAAAATTTCTCAATAACAATTCTTGGTCCTATAAGTGAAAAAGAAATTTACATTGAAAAATAAAAAGGGCGGATAACCCCGCCCCTACTTTAAATCAATTAAGCAGCTTCTCCTTGTTTAATAGCTTCTTCTCTTAAAGAAGCCTTTGCAAAAACCATTGCTGTAGCTCTGTAAACCATATGAGCCATCTTTGAATGAGGAGCATATGCAAAGAGAGCAAATACAAATACAAGATGAGCAATGTAGGATGCATATCCAAGAGTTTCCGCTTCAGCAAGTCTCAAAATTTCTGCAAGAAATCCTGTAACTCCTACTCCTGCAATTATAGTAATCAATAACCAGTCAAAATAGCTTCCCATACCCTGTTTTACAGCATTTTTACTTCTGTTGACGATAACCAGAAACATTCCAATAATAAGAGCTATTCCGCTAATATTGCCTATAATTTTTACAATATTTGTTTGTGGATATGGAGACTCCCATCTCAGAACCCATTCATAGAAAGCAGCTATACCTGTTGTTATCGCCAGTCCGATAAAAGCATAAAGAACAAGAATGTGAGCTGTATATCTACCTTTATTTACACCGCAGAGTTGAAATTTTTTGTGCAACAATACGTCTTTTATAGTTTCATATATACAGCCATATATATCCTTACGTTTAACCTCTGCTACAGATGCAAGATCAAGCCAGTATCGTTTAACTCCATTGTAGAAACAGATTATTGCAAATGCTGCTAATGCCATAAATGGAACATCTATCCATGGAACAGCAGGCAAAAATGCTACGTAAGAAATCTCACCATTCTCACCCCTGGGAATCTCAGTTCCACTAAAGTATCCAAGAATAGCCATCTCTCCAAGAAAAAGTAAAAGCGGAATCAGAAATATAAGAAGTAGATATTTTGGGTCTGATACCCATTTAGCAAGAAAGCTCGGTGGCGAATAGTTTTGTATCATCAATTTTCTAACAGCACCTAAAACTTCACCAGGTTTTGCTCCTCTGGGACAGTATGCAGTACAGTCTCCACAGTGGTGGCATAGCCATATATCAGGATTCTGGAAAAGCTTCTCTTTAATTCCCCATTGGGCATAAAGCATCTCTTTTCTGGGAAAAGGTGCTTTGTCAGGTGAAAGCGGGCATACGACAGTGCAAGTAGAGCATTGATAACATTTTTTCAATGACTCTCCGCCTGCTTTTATAATCTCTTTTGCAAAATTCAAATCTGGTTTTACTGGTTTGTCCATGTCTTCCCTCCTTAGAAGCCCTTAAATGGATTTGGACCGATTTGTCTGATTTTCTCCATAAACTCATCTATTATTGATGGAATTCTCCAGTACTCATCAATTGCCACTTCATACATCTGCACTCTGTCTGATTCAAGCTGAAGCCTATCAAGAGTTTCCTGAACCTTACCAAGTCTGTATTTTGCAAGCTCGCTTCCTTTAGCAAAATGACATTGATAATTTTCACCGAACTTACATCCAAGAAGGAGCATTCCATCAACTCCTTTTGATAAAGCGTCTGCGATCCAGACAAGATTCATAGAACCAAGACATCTAAGCTGAATAAATCTTAATGCAGGATCAAGCTTAAGTCTATGAAGCGCTGCTGTCTCTGTTGCTGGGAATGCGTCATTTTCGCAACAAAGCACTATAATACGAGGTCTATCATCCTCGCTTGGAACTGAAACATTCTTTAGCATTGTTCCAATCATGTCAACACTATAGTCTTTAAAGGAAACGATTCTCTCTGGGCATGCACCCATACATGTTCCGCATCTACGGCATCTATTAGGCTTGTAAAATGGAACACCTTTTTCATCCTCATCAATTGCACCAAATGGGCACTCTTCTGTACAACGCTTACAGGCTGTGCACTTTGTAAGATTTGGCTCAGGGAATGAAGTATCCCAAGCTCTTGGATGAACTGCTATTCCCTTTGCGACATGCTCCACACACTGAATTGCCTTCAATGCAGCACCCTTTGCATCTTCCTGTGCCTCAGTCATATTCATAGGTTGACGAACTGGTCCAACTGCATATATACCTGTTCTGCGGGTTTCATATTGGAAACAGATAAAGTTGGAATCAACAAAGCCAAATCCTCCTTCCAAAAAAGGAAGTTCAGGACCTTGGCGATATCCCAAGTTAAGAATAAACTCTGGCTTTTTAGTTGTTTCAATGTATTTTGCCTTTGCTTCATCTCCTTTCGCAGCTGCCTCTGCAAGTCCTATGAGATAATCCTGTGGCTCTTTTGTTGTTGGAACCATTCCTGTTGCAAGAACAACCATCTCTGCTTCTATTTCTGCTTTATCTCCAAGAAGAGAATCCTCTACAGTAACCACTAATTTGTCGTATTCTTCTCTTATCCCTGTAACCTCTCCTTTTGCAAGCATGACTCCTGGAGTGTTCTGAGCTTCCTTATAGTAATATTCAAGTTTTCCAGGTGTTCTTATATCCTTGTAAATAACCATTGCTGTAGCATCTGAATTACCATCTGTTACATATCTTGCCTGCTTAAGAGTTGTTGCGCAACACATTCCTGAACAGTAAGGAATATGCTCAGGATCCCTCTGCCCAGCACACTGAACAAATAAAACTGTTTTAACCACTCTTTCATCAGAGGGTCTCTTAATTACTCCTTTATTCTTCTTTGCAAGTTCTTCAAACTCAAAGTTTGTTACCACATCCTTGAATTTACCATATCCATATTTCTTTGTAAGTTTCTTAGCATCGTATGGCTTCCATCCAGTTGCCTGAATTATTGCACCTATTTTTATAGTTTCAGTGGAGCCATTTTTAGATATTGTTACATCAAAATCTCCTGGTTGCCCATCAATCTTTTCAATCTTTGAGGAGGTATAAACCTTAATTTTTGGATTTGATGTAACTTCATTTATAAGCGGCTCAAGATTGACGTCACCAAGAACTCCTTTTGTATAATCATCAGTTGGCACTCTTTTGTAAAGTTTTCTTGCAAATCCGCCAAGTTCAGACTCCTTCTCAACAAGAACAACATCATATCCTGCTTTTGCTGCCTCTGTAGCAGCTGTCATCCCAGAAATTCCGCCGCCAACAACGAGTATTGATTTAACAGTCTCAATAATATAAGGCTCTGGAATTTCTCCTTTTTGAGCTTTAATAACTCCCATTTTGATATAATCTTCAGCGGCAAGCTGTTTTTCTTCTGGAACTTCAATTGTCCATACAGCAAGCTCTCTTAATGGAACTCTCTCAACAAAACAACCGGGGAAACTAAACTCATAAGTTTTAACTCTTGGAGAACAGCCAGCAATTACTATGGAGTTTACACCCTGCTCAGCAATATCTTTTTTTATTAAATCAATACCTTCACGGCTACAAAAAACATCATGTACCTGTACAACAGGAACTCTCAAAGCATTTTTACCTATGTTTTGAATTTTTTCAACATCAACTGCTTCTCCTATACCACAGCCTTTGCAGATATATAGACCTATTTTCTTTTCCATAATTACCTCCTTACTCCAGTCTGAATTGCCTTGAGGGCAGCAGATGTTGCATCCTTTCCACAACCTGCCACATCCATTGGAGCTTTTGCACAACCTGCAGAGTATATACCTTCAGCATCAACCACAAAGCCATCTATTGCATATTTAAGCCCCGGAACTTTTATTTCAATGCCCTCTGGCTGCATCCCTGTGGCAAGAACTACCATATCTACTTTCTTTCTTATCTTTTCTCCATTCAGCATATCTTCTGCAGTTACAATAACATCATCTGAATCCTTATCCTGTTCAACTGCAGCCACCTTACCTTTAATCAAATTAACCCCAGATTGTTCTTTAACCTGATTGAAAAATTTCTCATATCTACCAGGTGTTCTTATGTCAATATAAAAGATATTCACCTCTGCGTCAGGATTCTGCTCTTTAATATAAAGAGTATGTTTTAAAGAGGCAAGACAACAGATATAGGAACAGAAAGGCAGATGATTTTCATCTCTACTACCAGCACACTGAACAAAGGCTATTTTTTCAACAGGTTTTCCATCAGAAGGTCTTAAAATTTGTCCTCCAGTAGGTCCATTTTTAGATGCAAGTCTTTCAAGCATCATATTTGTTATTACATTTTTAACCTTTCCAAAATTAAGATTATCTATCTTTGTAGCATCATAGGGTTTCCAGCCTGTAGCAACAACAATAGAATCAACCTTAACTTCTATTGTTTCAGGTTGCATATTTAAATCAATAGCATTATATTTGCAGGCTTCAACACATGGAGCAGGACAATCTTTTGGACAAGCTGTTCTATCAACAACATATCTTAAAGGAAATGATTGTTCAAAAGGAAGATAGATAGCCTTTGTTTTGTTTAAACCAAAATTAAAATCACTATCTTTTTCAACAGGACAGACTTCTGCACATGCATTACATGCTGTACAGTTTTCATTCACATATCTTGGATTAAGTTTAATTTTTACAGTATAGTCACCAGGGTTACCAGAAATAGATTCTACTTCAGCCATTGTATAAAATGTAACTGAAGGATTTACTTTGATACGACGGAAATTAATCTCAAGTCCGCATAATGGTGGGCATATTTTCGGGAAATACTTATTTAACTGGGCAACTCTTCCGCCGAGATAAGGATTTTTTTCAACTATAATAACTTCAGCACCTGTCTCGGCAGCCTCTATGCCAGCAGTTAAACCACTGAACCCGCCACCAATTACCAAGATGCGATTTGTTTCAGCACTCATACTCAGCCTCCTTTATTTGATTCTTAAACATAAAAATTCGTAATACAGTTTTAACTGCATTACGAATTTTTATTATCATGTGTTTTCAATTGTTTAAAATTAAAGGGAGGGGAAATCCCCCTCCCTAACTCAACTGTATTAGTCTGGGAATATCTGAACGTATGGAACTTTCTTAAGAGTAAATGTATCTGTTGCTGGATCATAAACTGAATTGACAAATGCACGCCAGTTATTGTCATCAACAAAATCAAAATCACCTCTGTAGTAGTAGCCAGGATAACGGGATTCTTCTCTAAAGAGAATGTGTCTTGCATGAGCCTCAAGTGAGAGTGTTCTGTGAACATTCTCCCAACAACGGAGAAGTTCATGGAGATTTGCTGCTGCAAGTCTTGAAGCATCTTCTTTGAGAAGTTGCAGTTTACTAAGACCTTCCTCTATCATTGTTTTTGAGGTCATATACCATGTTCCACATCCACCGAAGTATTCGTCAGCAATTTTCTGAAGTCTTGCCTGATACATGTCAGGTTTGATGTAGTATGGATTGACCTTTGGATCAGTGGAATAGGTCTTGTATTTTTCATAAAGCTCAAATGGCAGATAAAGTTCTGCTGCAAGAGCATTAATATCTTCTGCTATTGTTGGTGTATATCCTGAGTTATCAAGAATAAATGCAATTGCTGCTTTTGCAGCAATTCTACCCTCTGCATGTGAACCAGAGGAGAATTTGTGTCCTGATGCTCCAACAATATCACCAGACATGAACAAGCCTTTTACTGTGCTCATTCTGTTGTAGCCCCAGAACCACTCAGCTGGTGTTCCAGGAATGTCTCCAGGTCCGCTTACCCAGAAGCCTGCGCAACCAGCATGTGAACCAAGAAGATAAGGCTCTGTTGGCATAATCTCAGATGGTACTTTATCAGGTTCTACATTTTGAGCTGCCCACAGGCCTGCCTGACCAATACACATATCAAGGAAGTCTTCCCATGCTTCTGCTTCAAGGTGTTTGAGTCTCTTGGCATCCATCTGTTTTGCAAGTTCCTGCATTGCAGTATGGGTATTCATAAGGATTGGTCCTTTACCCTGTTTCATGCTCTGCATCATAAGATGGTTTCTGATAGCTGTTCCAAGAGCCTCTGCCCATTTACCATACTTCTGGACTGCTTCTTTAAATTCAGGGATATCTTTTGCACAATAATCCTCTCCAAGAGCATTTGTTGCTTTTGCTTTAAAGAAGAGGAACCATGCACCAACAGGACCGTATCCATCCTTAAATCTTGCAGGAACAAATCTGTTCTCCATCATTGTCATCTCAGCACCAACGGTCATTCCGAGATAGTATCCAGAACCAGAGTTCCATACTGGATACCATGCTCTACCCTGACCTTCTCTGCTTGATCTTGGTCTGAATACATTAACTGCGCCTCCGCAGCCTGCAAGAATTGCTTTTGCCTTGAAGAGATATATTTTATTTTCTCTTACGCTAAAGCCAATAGCACCTGCTACTCTATTTGGCTCTTTTGCGTCTTTGAGAAGTTTTACTATAAATACTCTCTCATAAATATTCTGAGCCTGCCCTGTTGCCTTTCTGTTGAATTCAAGGGCAGCTTTTGCAGCCTCAGCAACTATTACTTTATAGGATTCACCATTAATCATTATCTGCCATTTTCCAGAACGGCATGGCACTCCACCATCTTTGAGTGCTGGTTTTCCAGCATCTCTTGCCTGGAATCCATCAAGAGAAAATCCATCATCTCCCTTTTTCCAAATTGGGAGACCCCATTCCTCAAAAAGATGAACAGAATTGTCAACATGTCTTCCAAGGTCATAAACAAGGTCTTCACGAATAATTCCCATTAAGTCTGCACGGACATATTTTACATAGTCAACAACTTTGTTCTCACCAATATAGGTGTTAATAGCACTAAGACCCATTGCAACTGCACCAGAACGGTCCATTGCTGCTTTGTCAACAAGTGTTACCTTAATTCCTTTTGGTGTTGCCCATCTTGCAGCTTCATATGCAGCACCGCAAGCAGACATTCCACCACCGATGATTAGAAAATCAGTTTCGACCTCAACAACATCAGGTCTCTGACAGTATGAAAATGTGCAAGTCTCTTTTTCCATGTTATCCCTCCTTATACTTTATTTTTACTCTTTTCTGGCTTCATAGTTAAAGTAGCCAGGTCCTTTAATCTTTCCATAATCAGGATCAGGAAGTCCTGCATAGATATTGTCTGCATTCCAATAACCTTCTGGGGTAAGTCTGATTGGGAATTTGAATCTCTTGATAGAGCCATTTCTGAATTTAATTGTCCACATGATTGCATCCTGACCTCTCATAGGAATAACGCTTGCACCGAGAGGGCAGAAATCTGCATAACCTCTTACCTCAATTGCCTGCTGGGGGCAAATTTTTACACAGTTATAGCACTCCCAGCACTGGTCTGGCTCCTGGTTGAAAGCCTTCATCTTTTCCCTGTCTAAGGTCATAAGGTCATTGGGACAGATGTACTGACATGCAGTCTTGTCCTGTGCTTTGCAGCCGTCACACTTTTCTTGAATTACAAAACTTGGCATAGCTTAACCTCCTTTTTTTGTTTTTATTATGCTGGTTTTTGCACTGGATTTTTTTGTAATTCCAGCACATCACTTATGTCAATATCAGGAACTGGAAGCTCTTTGTCTTCCTTTGCAACATCATCCTTAATTGATGGAATCTCTGCAACAGCTTTTTCCATAACTTCAGGTCCTAAAGACTTCAACTCAACTATTTTCTTAAAAACTAATCTTTTGAATGCTGCAGGTGTTTCTTCAATGAATCCTCTTGCATCAAATCTTGCTTTACCAAACTGCTCAATTACTTTCTGTCCAAGTTCATCAGGAACTTCAATAACCAAACGCTTTAATGCTCCACCAAAAATTGGTTCAACTTTTTCTTCAAGGGGGGTTCCCTTTATAGCTGCTAATCTTTTCTCATCAATTATTACGCCAAAAAATTTAGCCATTATTCACCTCCTTTATTTTTTTAAGTGAGCTGGAAGTTCCATATGAGGGAGATCAACTTCTAATCTCTCCTCTCTCTCTTTAAGATACTTCTCATTATTAAATGGATATCCAAACTTCTGCCACCATTTTACAACAACTTTATAAACCTCAGGTCTGTAAATCTGTGGTGGTGGTGTTACTCCTTCATTTATAAGTCCTCTGATGAAGCTTCCTGAATATCTTGAGTAAATACCTTTATGATTACAATTTGCAGAGTATGCGAATTCAAGGCACTTTGGACAATACCAGAATTCAGCAATATTCTGTGGTCTTAGATAGAATCCACCTTCAACTGCATAAGGTGGAGCATCAAATCCAAAGCTTGGAATGCCCTTAGACCAGAGAATTTGAGTTGCATAAATATCATAATACTCACCCAATGCTGCATGGTCTCTTCCAAACATATGGAAGGAAATTCCCATGTTCTGTCTGATTACTGCATGAATGAGAGACTCTATTGGATTACCATATCTCATATCCCAGAGTGTGAAGGTTACAAGATGACGCTCTGGCTTAATGTAGCCAGCAAGATGAACCATTTCATGACCTTCTACAATTGCTTCATCTGGAAAATCACCAATTCTTTTCGCACCGACTATTGCATTAACAACAATACCATGAGAAGGCTCTATATCACCTATGTATGCAGCATTTTTCATTAATGCTTCATGCCCTGTATGAGGCACATTTCTTGTCTGGTGAGCAATAACTGTTGTCCATCCTCTTTTCTCAAACTCTTCTCTTGATCTCTTTGGTGGATACCAGAACCTATCAAATGGTGGTCTTATTTTAGGCTCATTAATTATCGTATATTTTCCAGCAAGAATAATTGGATTCAATGAGCAATAAATGTTATATCCTGTATGTTTCTGATCAAATGGAACTTTAACAACCTCAGGATTATGCTCAGGAGTTCCAAAAGTTCTGACTGCTACTTCACCAGGAGCAATCTCATAAACCTCTTCAATTTCAAGGATTGCAAAGGGTTCACCCTTAAGTCTGAGCAAGAGCCAGTCACCTGCTCCAACTCCAAGTTTTTTAAAGTCTTCCTCTGAAATGTCAAAAAGAATTGGATAGGGGAATACCCATCCACTTGTGAGTCTTCTTTTTTCAAGAACACTCTCCAAATCAGCTTTTGTCATGGAACCTTCAACAGGACTGAAGAAACCATAACATACTGACATAATTTCCCTGTAAACATTTCTTACAGGATTGCCCTTAAAAAGAGTAGGCTTGATGTCGTAAACTGCAGAACATTTTTGCATTAACTTCCTTGCCATTTCAGGGTCACGGACAACCCTCTCAACAAGCTTCCCACCATGTGGCGGTGGCAGTGTTTTAATTCTTACATCTGGCATACCTTTCCCTCCTTTAATTTACTTTTTTTCTAAGATTGCACAGATACTGTTAAATATCTCATCTATACTACCTGTGCCCGAAACACTTTTAAGAATTCCTTTTTTTGAATAATAATCAATTAAAGGCTCTGTCTGAGCTCTGTAGACTTCAAGTCTTTTTCTAATTGTTTCTTCTTTATCATCATCTCTCTGGAAAAGTTCTCCACCACATTTATCACATTTACCCTCTACTTTGGAAGGCGAATAATATACATTATACATCTGTCCGCAGGACTTACAGGTTCTTCTTCCTGTAAGCCTCTTCATAAGATCATCAAAAGGAACATCCAGATTCAATGCTAAATCCAAAGGCATATTCATTTCAGAAAGCATTTTATCAAGAGCTTCTGCCTGTGCAACATTTCTTGGAAAACCATCAAGAATAAAACCTTTTTTGCAGTCATTCTGAGAAAGTCTCTCTTTAACCATTCCAAGAACAACTTTGTCAGGAACAAGTTCTCCTCTATCCATATAAGCTTTCGCTTCTTTACCAAGCGGAGTTCCTGCTGCAACTGCTGCCCTGAGAAGATCTCCTGTAGAAATCTGAGGTATACCATATTTTTCCACTAATCTTTTTGCCTGAGTACCTTTGCCTGCTCCTGGAGCACCCAAGAATACTAATCTCATTGAAGCCTCCTTTTTGGGTTAGAATTAAACTTTTGGTTTATAATTTAACCTATTATGAGTTAAAAAGCAACTTAATTTTTATAATTTTATAATAAGTTTTGCTTATAAATTGGGGCAAATTTTATCAAAAAATCTCTTAATTTGTCAAGTGCTTCTTTACGATGACTTATCTTATCTTTTTCATGGGGGGACATTTCAGCAAATGTTTTTTTAAATCCTTCGGGTATAAATACAGGATCATATCCAAAACCCTGAGTTCCTCTTGGAATCTCTGAGATTTTACCTCTAACATATCCCCAGAAGATATACTCTTTCCCGTCCGGAAAAACCAGCGCAATGCAACACACAAATTGCGCAGTTCTCTTTTCTGAAGGAACTCCTGCTAATTCTTCAAGAAGTTTTTTGATGTTATCATCATCACTTGCCTCATCTCCTGCATATCTTGCTGATCTGACACCTGGTCTGCCTCCTAATGCCTCAACTTCCAAACCTGAATCATCAGAAAGAGCAGGCAATCCAGTTTGTTGACAAACATATCTTGCTTTTTTTAAAGCATTTTCATCAAAAGTTAATCCATCTTCCTTAACTTCTTCAAGTTCAGGAAAATCATTAACAGAAAGAATAGTAATTTCAAGTCCTTGCAAAATTCTTTTTAACTCTTCTATTTTTTTTCTGTTTCTTGAAGCAATAACTATTTTCATATAGATTTGACAATTCTCCGAAATTTGAGTTATATTAAAATTGTTCGCGGGGTGGAGCAGTCTGGTAGCTCGTCGGGCTCATAACCCGAAGGTCAGAGGTTCAAATCCTCTCCCCGCAATTTTCAATCAAACAAAGCTTCTACAAATTCTTGTGGAATAAATTCTTTTAAATCATCAATTCCTTCGCCTATTCCGATTAACTTAATAGGAATTCCTATCTCTTTTTTTATGGCAAAAATAACCCCACCTTTTGCTGTTCCATCAAGCTTTGTAACAACAACACCAGTTAGTCCTATAGCTTCATTAAACAAAGAGGCTTGTCTTATAGCATTCTGCCCTGTTGTAGCATCTACAATAAGTAAAGTCTCATGAGGTGCTTCAGGAATTGATTTTTTCAGTACCCTGTTAATTTTTCTCAGTTCTTCCATAAGAGGGGATTTTGTATGTAGTCTTCCTGCTGTATCTATAATCACTATGTCTTTGTTTTGTGCTTTAGCATGTTCCAATGCATCAAAAGCAATAGCTGCTGGATCAGCACCACTTTTATGCTTAATAATATCCGCTCCTACTTTTTTTGCCCAAATTTCAAGCTGCTCTATAGCCGCAGCCCTAAATGTGTCCGCAGCTGCAAAAACAACACTTTTACCTTCATTAACAAATTTATAACCCAGTTTTCCTATTGTTGTTGTTTTTCCAACTCCATTTACACCTACAACAAGAATAATTGAAGGAGTATTTTTCAAATTTAAAGAAGTATTGTTTTTAAGCAAATTTATAAGCTCTTCCTTAAGAACTATTTTGACATCTGAAGCGTCTTTAATGCCGCCTTCTTTGATTTTTCTTCTTAGTATACCTGTTATTTCTTCTGTTGCTTTAACTCCTACATCTGAAGAAATAAGAATTTCTTCAATCTCTTCTATGGTTGATTCATCTATTTTCCCTCCTATAGGGATTACTGCTTCTATTTTTTCAACAATATGTTGTTTTGTCTTGCTTAATTTTTCTTTGAGTTTATCAAGAAAACCCATTAACCTCTCCTGAACTCTACGATGAGTTCATCCTTCTTCTTTAAAAGACGATATTTGAGAGGTTTTTTGAGAGCTATATTTAATAAAATTTTATTTTGGTCCTCAGATACAGAGACCTCTTTTATAAACTCTGAGTCAATCTTTACAGGTGTTTCTAATTTATTTCTCACTGGATATACTTCCAGTATAACTGACATAGTACTGCCTACTTTTTTTGTCCTGGGATAATAGCCTCCTTGTTTCTCTATATTTGGAATAAATAAAGTCAATACACAACCATTCTTTGTTTCAACAAGGGAGATATTTTTAAGCTCTAAAACTTGACCTTTTAATGCAACAATCTTTTTTTTACCTTTGCTATCTTTTGTTTCCTTCTTTTTAACTACTTTTTTCTTCGGTTTTTCAACTTTTTTCTCTTCGCTAATTTTGATTTCTTTAGAAGGAATTTCCTTCTCTTCTAATGTTGCAAAGATTTCAAATTTTTCTGCTTTATCATACATTACCTCTACTGTTGCAACTCCATTTACAAATTCTGATGGCGGAACTTTGTTTGGAGTAAGTGTTCCTGAGCCTGATGATTTTAAAATAACTGTATTGCCATATAAATTATAGTTTGACATAACCTTATCAAGATGATTATAGGCTACAATTTTTATTTTAAATTTCTGCCCTGCAATAATTGTATTAGGAGAAATTACTTCAAATCTTTTTACTTTCGGCGGCACGATTTTTACAATATTGCTTTCTCCTCTAATTGAGTTATCATTGGCAACCTTAGCTACTATTTTTATGTCTTCAGGTCTATCATAACGAAGGCTCAATTTTGCTTTTCCATCTGAAAAAGCATAAGATGTTAATTCAGAGGGGAAAATATATCCCTTACCCTGTGCTTCTATAATTATTTTTTCTCTTTGAGCCGCAAAATCTTTAACAAAATTATTAAACTGGTCAATTGCTAATATTGTTATATCAAAAGGCTCATCCACCACAGCTTCTTCAGGTGCATTAATAATAAAAGCTCTTACTGTGCCATTTAAAATTTCTACTTTATCACTTTTACCTGTAACTTTTTTATTTAATAAATCTGCTTCAATATGAAAAATTCCAATTTTCTCTGAAAAAAGTTTAACCCTAACATAGCAACTATCAGGAAAGTACTGAATGTCTTTTATCTGTGGAGAAACATCGCCTTTAAGAAATAGATTCAACTCTTTTGGATTAAATTCTTTGCAAACAATATTACCAAATCTATCATTACCTGAAATCAATGCTTCAAAATCATTGCCGACTCTTACTGAAGGTGGAACTTTTATATTAAGTATGGATATTTCTGCTGGCAAAATCTTTATTCTTTTCTCAATTATAGGGAAAGGACTATTAACCTCATAAAGTGATATTACTGCCTCTTCTGCTTTCTCATCTTTAAATTTAATTACAAAACCTGTTTGAGTTATTTCATTTGATTTAACCTGAGAAGGAGATATTACTGCCGAACCTTTTATGGTTAGCTTATATTCTTTAATGCTATCCGAAGGCATGCTAACAGGATTACCAAAGGCATCAAGTGCATAAATAAGTATTTTATATTCATTACCAGCTATTAATACATCTGGAGCATCAATCTGGAAATGATCAAAAGTTCCTGGTTTAGCAACAATTTCTCCGTGAGCCAATGTTATACAGTAAAAAAACAATAAAAAAATACTACAGCACAGCCAGCAACTTCCCCTTAAAATTTTATTGCCCATTTTACCCTCCTCTGTAATTTCTATTCATGCTTTTGCTTTATCAATAAATTTTATTGTATCCTATCATAATTGTTTATACAAAAAAGAGGCAAGTGCTAATATATTATAGAATATTTAAAATAATAATAGAATAATAAAAATGGTTAATAATCAGCCCAAAAATAGTATTATTTTTTTTAGAGGGATTGCCAAATTAATTGATTTAATTATTGTTATCGTCCTTTGGAAAACCTTTCGTGAAGCAGGAATATTTTTAGGAATTTTCTATTTATTGATAAGTGATGGTTTATTTAAAGGCTGTAGTGTTGGGAAAAAATTTCTACGCTTACGGGTTATTAATATTGAAAGACAGCGTAATGCTGATTTCAGAGATTCTATCGTCAGAAATTTAGTAATAGCTTTTTCGTTATTTTTCTTACTTATACCTATCATTGGTTGGTTAATTTGTATCATAATTTTCGCTTTTGAATTTATTATCATTATAGGTGACTCTGAAAATAAAAGATTGGGTGATTATCTGGCAAAGACTTCAGTAATAGAAGAATAACTCTAAAATATTTTAAAATAATCTAAAATTCATGTTCAGGAGGATGATGTGCTTCTTGAGAAATTAATTGGAAAATTTTCTAATGATTTAGCAATTGACCTTGGAACAGCAAATACATTGGTTTATGTAAAAGGCAAGGGAATTGTATGTGATGAACCATCAGTTGTGGTTGTAAGAAGAGATAATAAAAAAGTTATTGCTGTTGGTAGCGAAGCAAAAGAAATGATGGGAAAAACTCCAGCCAACATTATAACAATAAAGCCCCTTAAAGATGGTGTTATAGCTGATTTTGACGCCACTGGAGAAATGCTTAAATATTTCATTACAAAAGCCCATAATAGAAAATGTTTTATTTCCCCAAGGATTATAATTGGAGTACCTTCTGGAATAACTCAGGTTGAACAGAGAGCTGTTAAAGATGCTGCAATTGCGTCAGGTGCCAGGGAAGTATATCTTATAGAAGAACCTATGGCTGCAGCGATAGGAGTAGGACTTCCTGTAGGAGAGCCTTCTGGAAATATGATAGTTGATATAGGTGGTGGAACCACGGATGTGGCTGTAATTTCTCTTGACGGCATTGTATGTTCAAAAGCCGTAAAAGTTGGCGGAGACAAAATGGACGAAGCAATAATAGCTTATATCAAAAGAAAATATAATCTTATGATAGGAGAAAGGACTGCTGAACTAATAAAAATAAATATCGGCAGTGCTTATCCTATAAACTCTGACAAAACAATGGAAATTAAAGGTAGAGATTTAATAACTGGAATACCAAAAGCTATAAACATTACTGAAGAAGAAATCAGAGAAGCTTTGCAGGAACCTGTCTCAATTATTCTTGACACAATAAAAGTTACTTTGGAAAATACCCCCCCTGAGCTTGCTTCTGATATAGCAGATAAAGGAATAGTATTGGCTGGTGGAGGAGCTTTGTTAAGAGGTCTTGATATTCTCATAAGAGAACATACCGGAGTTCCTGTAATAATTCCTGATGACCCTCTTAGAGCAGTTGTTAAAGGATGTGGTGCAATGCTTGATAAGCTTGATTTACTCAGAAGAGTTTCCCTTAATGTTAACTGATGACAAAAAAAACAACTATTTTGATTATAGCTGTCATATGTTTAGCATCTTTTTTTCTTATAAGCTACCAAGCTAAAGGACTTATAAGTTTTGCTAAAATTGATTTTTCAAACTTAATATCCCCTTTTCAATATTTAAAAAATTTTTTCTCTGAAGTATTAGATTTAAAAGAAGAAAATAAAAAATTAAAAGAACAATTATATCAGATGATTCTTCAACAAAAATCTTATTATGAACTTATTGAAGAAAATAAAAGATTAAAGGGACTGCTAAATCTAAAAGAAAAGAAAAAGGAAGTAATAACTATAGCAAAGGTAACAAGAACAGGTTCAAATAAATTCCTTAAAACTTTCTGGATAGATAAAGGATATGATCAGGGAATAAAAGCAGGTATGCCTGTAATAACTTTAAATGGATTAGCAGGAAAAATCATATTTACATCATCAAATTTCTCTGAAGTGCTTTCATTAACTGATCCTAATTTTTCTGTGTCCGTAAGAGTTGAAAGAACCAGAGTAGAAGGTGTAGTAAGTGGAACTGGAACAAATCTTTGTGTTCTCAAATATATCCCGTTAGAAGAAGACATAGTAGTTGGAGATATATTAATCACTTCAGGCACAGATGGCATCTTTCCAGAAGGCATTAAAGTTGGTGTAATAAGAAAAGTTGAAAGGAAAAAAGGATTTTTTCAAAATATAGAAGTTATCCCATATCAATCAGACTCAAAAATTGAAGACGTTGCAATAATTAAAAGCTTGATATGAAATCTATACTTAAATGGAGCATATTCATATTTTTTACTTTTTTTGTTGAACAAATTTTTATAATTGATGGTATAAACTTTAATTTTTCATTTTTATTAATCTATCTTTTTGTTATACACTATTTTTTCCCTGACATAGAACAAAAAAAAATAGCCCCTTCAGAATTTTTACCTATCTTATTCTTTATTACAATTGGATTAATAGAAGATTTATTTCAAGGAGTAATCGGTCCAGCAATTATATCCAAAACTCTTACAGGTTATTTATTAATCTTATTGATTAAACAACTTTTTTTTCACTGGACAGAACTATTCAAAGCTCTTATTATTTGCATTTTTACTATAATAGATGAAATCATCTACAGTTTTATCATGATATATTTTTTCAATATTAACATCGGATATTTTATGCTTTTAAAAGTATCTTTCATAAAAGGACTCCTAAATATCCCCTTTGGTTTGATTTTAAGCTGGAGAAAACCATGAAAATTAAAAATCGGATATTCATAGGCATAATTTTTCTAATATTTATCATTATTTTGTTAAGACTCTGGCAACTTCAGATACTTAATACAGAAAAATATAAAAAACTTGCTGAACAAAATAGAATTAGAATAATAAAAATTCCTGCTCCACGTGGAATTATTTATGACAGAAATGGTATACCATTAGTTGAAAATATTCCTTCCTTCGCTGCTTTAATTTCTCCTGAATATATAGATAAGGTGGATGTAAATCTTTTAGCCAAAATTCTAAATATATCCACAGAAGATTTACAAAAAAAATTTAAAAAGAAGTCTGAAAGCATTTACATGCCAATCCGAATAAAAGAAGACCTGACATTTAAAGAAATCGCCATGCTTGAAGCAAGGCGTTCAGAAATACCTGGATTAATAATAGAGACAGAAATAAAGAGATATTACCCCTTTGGTCCAGCAACAGCTCACTTATTAGGATATCTCGGCAAGATTACAGAACAACAAATAAAAAATAATCCTCAATATCAAAACTTACCTTCTTATTTCTTAGTTGGACAAACTGGATTAGAAAAAATATTTGATGACAAACTGATAGGCATACCTGGAGAAAAAATTATAGAAGTTGATGCTCTTGGCAGAGAACTAAGGCTTATAAAGGAAGCACCTCCTGTAAAAGGTGAAGACATTTACTTAACAATTGATGCACTTTTACAGGAAGCAGCTTATAAAGCTTTTGAAGGTCATGCTGGAGCTTTTGTTGCATTGAAACCTGATACAGGAGAAATATTATCATTATTAAGTTCTCCATCTTTTGATCCGAACATATTTGTTGAAGGGGTTTCAGGAACTTATTGGAATGAGTTGATAAATAATTCACAGAATCCTTTGCTTAATAGAGCAATTCAGGGATTGTATGCACCAGGGTCAACATTCAAAATAATTACCGCAATTGCAGGGCTTGAAGAAGGAGTCGTAACACCTGATAGAATTCTTGCTAACTGCACTGGAGGCATAAGCTTTGGGACTTGGACTTTCGGATGCTGGAAAAAAGAAGGACATGGTCCAGTAAATTTAATAAGAGCACTTATAGAATCTTGTGATGTTTATTTTTATGAACTTGGCAGAATTCTTGGCATAGGGAAAATATATAAATATGCTACTTTATTAGGGTTAGGTAATTCTACAGGTTTTAGTTCTGAAGAAAAGTCAGGACTTGTTCCTGATGAAGAATGGAAAAAAAAGATAAAAAAAACTTCATGGTTCCTAGGCGATACATTTAATACAGCCATAGGACAGGGATTTCTTAAAGTTACTCCATTACAGATGGCTAATGTTATGGCTACAATGGTAAATGGAGGAACAAAAATTACTCCCTATATAATTAGAGGTACAGAACCTTATAAAGAGAATCTGAATCTGAATCCTAAAAACCTTGAAATAATCAAAGATGCATTGTCAGGAGTTGTAAATGAGCCAAACGGAACAGCATCAAGTGCTCGCTCTTATATGATAAAATTTGGTGGGAAAACAGGAACAGTTCAAGTAGTTAGCAAAAAATTGAAAGAAAAGGTATCATATAAAAATATTGAACATCATGCTTGGTTTATTGGTTTTGCTCCTGTAGAAAAACCTGAGATAGCTTTCTCTGTTATTGTTGAACATGGAGGAAGCGGAGGAGCAGTTGCTGCACCGGTGGCAAAGAATATTCTTGAAGGATACATTCTTAAAAAAAGGCAATTAAATGTTAAAAATTGACAGAAGGCTGATTAGCTCTTTTGATTGGGTTACCTTAGGAGTAGTTCTTTTTATATGCATTATTGGCATACTCACAATTTATAGTGCTACAAGACCACCTCTTGATGAGGGGGAACAACCTCCTTTTTATGTAAAACAGTTAATATGGCTGATAATAGCTATAATAGCGTTATGTGTTTTTATAACATTTGATTATATAAAACTTAAGGATTTCTGGTTAATATTTTACATTACTGGAATTTTGCTTCTTATTATTGTTCTTTTTACAGGTAAAACAGCAATGGGAGCAAAAAGATGGATAAATCTTGGATTTTTTTCATTCCAGCCATCAGAGATATTTAAAATAATTTTTATAATTAGTATTTCAGCATTTCTTGAAGATAAACAATCTCCTTTATCAATAAAAGATACCCTAAAAACATTACTCATTTTTGGCATAATACCTTTTTTACTTATTGTTAAACAGCCTGATCTCGGAACTGCAATCTTAATCCTTACAATTACATTTATAATGATAATTTACAAAGGATTACGCACAAGATTGATGATACTAATTCTCGCTATATTGATTATTTCAGTATTTTTCTTATGGGAAATTCTATGGGAGGGGTTAAAGGAATACCAGAAAAATAGATTAATTGCTTTTATTGACCCTAATATAGACCCAAAAGGAATTGGTTATAATATTATGCAATCTGTAATTACTGTAGGCTCTGGCGGACTGTTTGGCAAAGGATTCCTTGAAGGCACACAGGGACCTTTAAAATTTCTTCCAGAGAGACATACGGATTTTATTTTTCCAATTTTTGCAGAAGAATGGGGATTTATAGGTTGTCTTATACTTTTATCACTTTATTTTACCTTTTTTATAAGATGCTTTCAGACATCTATAATTGCTAAAAATAACTTCGGCAAACTCCTTGCATTAGGTTTTACTTCAATTTTTATTTTATACTTTTTTATAAATATTGGAATGACTCTTGGAATTATGCCTGTAGTAGGAATTCCTTTACCATTTATGAGTTATGGTGGCACAACTCTTCTTGCTAACTTTATAGGAATTGCTCTTGTAATAAATGTTAGAATGAGAAGATTTGAATTATTTTATCCATAGGAGGAGGAAAAACATGAAAATTATTGAAGGAAAACTTGAAGCTCAAGGTTTAAAGTTCGGAATTATTGTAAGTAGATTTAATGAATTTATTACTTCACGTCTTCTTGAAGGTGCTATTGATGCTTTGATAAGACACGGAGCTATAGAAAAGGATATTGAAATTGTAAGAGTTCCGGGTTCATTTGAAATTCCTTTGATTGCGAAAAAATTAGCTCAATCTGGTAGATTCCATGCAATTATCTGTCTTGGCACCTTAATTAGAGGCGCAACTCCTCATTTTGACTACATAGCAGCTGAAGTATCAAAAGGAATAGCCCTTGTCAGCTTAGAAACCAGTATTCCTGTTTCTTTTGGAATAATTACAGCTGACACAATTGAACAAGCAATAGAAAGAGCAGGTTCAAAATCAGGTAATAAAGGCTGGGACGCAGCATTGGTAGCCATTGAAATGGCAAAGGTTATGGGACAATTAAAATAGTCGTAAAAATATAACGGTAATAAATAACCAATGAAAAGAAGAAAAGCAAGAGAATATGTTTTACAATTTTTATATGCTTGTGAAATGAATGAAAATACCCAAAAAATATGTAATTATAATTTTTTACAAGAAGAAATTGAAAAATTCTGGGAAAGAAATTATGAAGAACAAAACTCTGATATAAAATCATTTGCAAATCAGTTGATAGAAGGGACAATTGAGCATATTGATATTATTGATAAAATTATTCAAAAGTATGCTGATAAATGGAATATAGAAAGGATGATAACAATTGACAAAAATATTCTAAGATTTTCAATTTATGAAATACTATATCGTCAAGATATTCCTTATCAGGTAACAATAAATGAAGCAGTAGAAATAGCGAAAAAATACTCCACAAAAGAAAGTGCTGCCTTTATTAATGGGATTCTTGACAGAATTGCAAAAGAAGAAATTTGCCATAATAAGTCTGCTGAAAAATAGCAGAAGTTCTTAAAAGCTTATATTTTAAATATAGTTTGCCTTACTACAGTCATAAAACTCATCTTTTGTATTTCAAACAGTTGTGAATATTTCATGCTTTGCTTAATTTGTTTTACTTTCTCATTCCGAACGAAGTGAGGAATCTTCTCCTTTCTATAGTCACCCTTTAAGTCCAGAGATTCCTCTCACCCATTGAGGGTGATCGGAATGACAAAGGAAAAAGATGCCCCTTCGGGTCAGATTCCTCTGGGTCATTGAAACTCCTATGGATGGACTTTACTTATTAAACAGCCTCAATAAAACGAAAACTTGACAAAAAAATTTAGTATTACTAAAATTTAATTCTAAGAGGCAACCGTTTACCGTGGAAAAACTATCTTCTGGCATAAGTGGATTAGATAATCTTATTGATTATATCTATTCTGGTGATAATGTTGTATGGGAAGTTGATGCAGGAACTTCCTATGAAATCTTTATTAAGAAGTTTATTGAAGCTGCTTGTGCGGAATCAAACGATATTGTATATATTAGTTTTAACAAATCAGTTCCCACTCTTTTAAAAGAATTTGGCAACTGTATAAATGAAAAATTCCATATAATAGACAGTTTTACCTCAGGAAAAGGGAAAAATGATGCTACTTTTTTAAGAAATTATGAAGAACTAAGCAAGAAAATTCATATTGTTAAACTTTCAAATCCATCCAATCTTGATGAGCTTACAAATGCAATAACTATGGTTGAAAGCAAGATATCCTCTCCTACAGCTTATATTTTTGATAGTCTTACAGGAATGCAGAATCTTATTAAAGATGAAAGTCTAACCTATAGCTTTTTTACATATATGTGTCCAAGACTTTTTGATCTTGATAGCGTAGCTTATTGGATCGTAGAAAGAGATGCCCACAGTCAGAAATTTAAAGCAAATATCAGGCATATAACTCAAGTAGTTCTGGAACTATATAGACGTAAGGACAGTCTTTTCCTTAAAGCATTGAAACTATCAAGAAGAAAAAATCGTGAAGCCTTCAAACCTCATATGTATGAAGTAACTGACAACGACGAAATACATATTAAAGCAACTGAACAAACACTTGTCTTAGATATTGGTAACAAGTTAAGAGAAATAAGAATTTCAAGGAACATAAGTCAGAAGGAACTCGCAGAAAAAGTTAATCTCACGCCAGGATTCATCTCCCAGATGGAAAATAACCAAATTGCTCCATCTATTGTATCTTTCATGCAGATTTGTGATGCCCTTGGAGTAAAAGCAAGTGAGATATTAAATGAAACTAAAACTGAGGAGAAGTTTCTCATTAAGAAAAAAGATATATTGGCAAAACTTCCACAGAAGATATCCTCTGCAGATATTTATAGAGTTTTATCTGATGAAAATTTTCAAGCCTATCTTATTATGATACCTCCAAATTCTTCTATCAAAGGACACTTTTTAACAAAAAAAGAACCTGAGATTGTATTTTTAATAAAGGGAGAAGTCTCTGTGAGAATAAATAATTCTATTCACAGTCTCCAAGAAGGAGACTTTTTTTATATTAAAAAATCCATGCCAGAACAATGGCAGAATAAAGGAGGTGATAAGGCAGAACTTTTAGTTATAAGTAGATAATTATTCGTTTTCAAAATTTTTTAAAATGGGCAAAAATTATCGTGGATATTTTTTTGCCCAAATGAGTTAGTAATACTAAACTAATCTCATCAAAATTTACTATTACTTTAGGAGGTTTATTATGAGCGTAAATCCTGGTCAACCAAATGCAAGTTCTGCAACAGGAACTCGTAACAGGGTATCTGACCCTGCACCCTATTCAGGAATCTGTGCAGTATGTCTTGACGGATGTCCTGGCTTTTGTGAGGTAGGAAAATCCTCTTTTAGAGGAAGAGAAGTAGTTTATCCCGGACCTTTTGGAAAAGTTACAGCAGGAGCAACCAAAAAGTATCCTGTTGATTATTCTCATCTCAATATTCAGGGAACATGTGTTGGTGCGGTTGGCGTTGAACCTAACCCTGACAAAGCAACATTTCCAGCTGTTAACATTGAAAGAGAAATTGGCAAAAACTATAAAATTAAGATGCGAATACCGATATTTACAGGCGCTCTTGGTTCAACAGATATTGCAAAAGACAATTGGGAAGGATTAGCAATAGGAGCTGCAATTTCAGGAATTATGGTTGTTATCGGTGAGAATGTTGTTGGAATGGATCCTAAAGCTGAATTTGACAAAAACGGTAAAATAACAAAATCTCCTGAACTTGAAAGAAGAGTAAAATGCTTCAAAGAATGGTATGATGGTTATGGTGAAATAATTCTCCAGCAAAATGTTGAAGATACTCGTCTTGCCTCTGCTGAGTATGCTATTGACAAACTTGGCGTAACATGCATTGAGCTTAAATGGGGGCAGGGAGCAAAAGATATAGGCGGAGAAGTTAAACTTAAAAGCCTTGAAAGAGCTCTTGAACTTAAAAGAAGAGGCTATATAGTCTTGCCAGATCCTGAAGACCCGGTTGTGCAGAAAGCTTACAAAGCTGGTGAATTTAAAGAGTTTGAAAGACATTCAAGACTTGGCATGGTAGACTACGAAAGTTTTGAAAAATCAGTAAAACATTACAGAAAAGCTGGTGCAAAGTTTGTTTCTTTAAAAACAGGTGCATACAGAATCACAGACCTTGCAAGAGCTCTTAGATTCGCCTCTGATGCAGGAATTGACCTTGTTACAATTGATGGTGCTGGCGGTGGAACAGGCATGAGTCCATGGAGAATGATGAATGAGTGGGGCATTCCAACCATTTATCTTCAGGCAATTGCCTACAATTTTGCAAAACAGCTTGCAGCAAAGAAAAAATATGTGCCAGACCTTGCAATTGCAGGTGGATTCTCTCTTGAAGACCACATTTTTAAAGCATTGGCACTCGGCGCACCTTACTTTAAAGCTGTCTGTATGGGAAGAGCTTTAATGATTCCAGCCTTTGTTGGCAAGAACATCCATAAATGGTATGAAGACGGCAAACTTCCGGCTGATATAGCAAAATATGGAAACTCTGTAGAAGAAATATTTATTACCACGGAAGTACTTAAAAATAAGTATGGTAAAGCCTTCAAGAAGCTTCCATGGGGTGCTATTGCAATGTATACATTCGTTGACAGACTCACTCTTGGACTCAAACAGCTTATGGCTGGTGCAAGAAAATTCTCCATTGAATATCTTGATAGAAATGATATTGTTGCACTTACAAAAGAAGCCTCTGAAGTAACAGGCATTCCTTATGTAATGGAAGCTGATATGGAAGAAGCCCAGAAAATTCTTTTAAGCTAATCTTCTTAAGGAGAGGTTCTGCCTCTCCTTCATTTCAAAATTAAAATTTTATACGGCAGTTTTTTGCCGTATATTGACAAAATATTTTTAAAAAAAGTATAATGCCATATCTTTTATTTTGAGACATTAATTTATGAAAATTGAACAATATAAAGTAATTGAAAAAGCAGAAATCAACGATTTCATAAATAGTCTTATCTCAATATCTAAAGTAGTTGCTCCTGTTCACAAAGGTTTTAAAAATTACGTATTTCAAGAAATAAAATCTGCTAACAGTGTAAGTCTTAAATATATACCAACAATAATTCCACCTAAAAAATATTTTATGCCACAGAAAGAAACGATATTGAAGTTTGATATAAATAAAGATTTACAAATTGAACCTGTTGTAGATTATGAAAACCTAATCCTTTTTGGTGTTCATACCTGTGATATAGCTGGAATAAAATGCCTTAATATGGTTCTTTCAGATAAACCCAAAGACACAGGCTATCTTATCAGAAAAAAACATATAACAATTATAGGAATTGAGTGTAATGATTACTGCGATGAATATGCAAGTTGTTCATTTGTAGGTGCTCACATACCTACCACAGGATATGATTTGATGTTCACAGAACTCAATGATTATTTTATAGTGCATATTCATTCCTCTAAAGGAATGGATGTTATTGAAAAAACAGGATTTTTTAAACAAGCTACTGAAAAACAGATTGAAGAACTAAAAAATATGAGAAATACAAAGTTAAAAAAATTTAATAATGAAATTCCAACAGAAAGAAGATATCTTCCAGACTTATTTGATCGTTCATTTAATGCATCAGTATGGAAAGAACTTGAACAGAAGTGTCTAAGTTGCGGCAACTGCACAGCTGTTTGTCCTACCTGTTACTGCTTTGATATTAAAGAAGATGTTGATTTAAGTTTAAAAGCAGGCGAAAGATACAGAATCTGGTTTTCCTGCCAACTTGATCCATTTGCAAAGGTTGCAGGTGGAATAGATTTTCGCAGAGAACGTTCAGCAAGACAGAGACATCGTTTTTATAGAAAATTCAGGTATCATATTGACCGCTATGGTATGGTTTTCTGCACAGGCTGTGGTAGATGTTCCCGCACATGCATGGCAAAAATTAATCTTAAAGAAGTTTTAACTTCACTAATCAGAGAATCAGAGGCAAAAATATGGCGCAAGTGGTTATAAAAGATTCCCCTTATAATCTAAAAAAAGCAAAGATTTTAGATATAAAACCTCTAACAGATAAAGAAAAGCTTTTCAAATTAGTCTTTGAAGACCACACATGGCTTGATTTTGAGCCAGGACAGTTTATAATGGTTTCTTTGATGGGAATAGGAGAAATTCCTGTTTCTATTTGTTCTTCTCCTTTAAATAGACATTATTTTGAAATATGTGTAAGAGCTGTAGGTAAAGTTACAAACTCACTACATAAATTAAATGTAGGAGACATTATTGGGGTTAGAGGACCTTATGGCAATGGATTCCCAATCAAAATTATAGAGGGGCATGATTTATTAATAATTGCTGGAGGATTAGGTCTTGCACCCTTGCGCTCATTAATACTTTATGCCATTGACAATCGCAGAGATTTCGGAGAAATCCATATACTTTTTGGATGCAAAACTCCCGGAGAACTTCTTTTTGAAGATGAAATTGAAGAATGGGGTAAAAGACTTGATATACACTTTGCCTGCACAGTTGACAGAGCAGACCCAGACTGGAAAGGAAATGTAGGATTAATTACCTCTCTTATTCCTGGCGTTGATATTGACCCCTTAAGAACCTATGCAGCAGTAGTAGGACCTCCTGTAATGTATAAATTTGTCATAAAAGAGCTTTTAGCAAAGGGTTTACCGGTAGACCAAATTCTTCTGTCCTTTGAAAGACATATGAAATGCGGTATGGGAAAATGCGGTAGATGTCAAATACAGAATCTTTATTGCTGCAAGGATGGTCCTGTATTTACCTTTAAAGAAATAATGGATATGGCAGAGGCACTATAATGAGTAAACCAAAGGTTGCTTTTTTTGATTTTGCCTGCTGTGAAGGATGCCAGCTTCAGGTCGCCAATATTGGTGAACCTCTGCTTGATGTTCTTGATATTGTTCAGGTTGTTGAGTTCAGAGAAGTAATGTCAGAGAAGTGGGATGGGAAGTTTGATGTTGCTTTTGTGGAAGGAAGTATTACCGATGAACATGCTGTAGAGAGAGTGAAAAAAATTAGAGAGCGCAGCAAAATCCTTGTTGCTCTTGGCTCCTGCGCCACAATTGGCGGTGTTAACGGCATGAAAAACTCCTTCCCCCTTGAAGAAGTCGGTAAATATGTCTACGGAGAGTCCTATAAATTCTTCCCAACACTGCAAACAAAAGCTGTTCATCAGGTTGTACCCGTTGATTACTTTATCAATGGTTGCCCTATATATCAGCCAGAGTTTATTTCAGTGCTCAAATGCATTCTTCAGGGAATTCCTTATTATGTGCCTGAGTATCCCGTCTGTGTTGAATGCAAACTAAATGAAAACGTATGTATGTATGACAGAGGACTTACCTGTATGGGACCTGTAACAAAGGCAGGATGCAATTCCTGGTGCATTAATAATGGAAATATCTGCTATGGATGTAGAGGCCTTACAATAAATCCAAACACAGAAGGATTTAAAGAAGTATTGAAGAAATACAACATACCCGAAGACTTCTTAATAAAGAAAATTGAAATGTATAACAAGTGTAAGGAGTTAGATTAACAGTGAGTAAGAATATAAACATAAATGTTAATTATCTTACAAGAGTTGAAGGACATGGAAATATTGTAGTTGAGGTTAAAGATGGAAAGCTGGAAATCTGTAGACTTGAAATTGTTGAATCTCCCAGATTTTTTGAGGCTTTCCTGAGAGGTCGTTCCATCTATGAGGCACCTCATATAACAAGCAGAATATGTGGAATTTGTGCCTGCGGTCATACCTTAGCATCAATTCAAGCAGCGGAGGATGCATTGGGAATAAAACCTACTGAGCAAACAACACTTCTAAGAAAGTTACTTCTTCATTATGAAGAACTTGACAGTCACATTCTTCACATATATCTTCTTGTTGCACCAGACCTTGTGGGAGTTCCAAGTTTTGTGCCTCTTATAAAGTCTCATCCCGATGTTGTAAGACGTGCCCTTCGAATGAAGAGGCTCTGTAATGAACTTTGTGATATACTTGTTGGTAGACATGTTCATCCAATCTCAGCAGTAGTTGGTGGATTTACAAAACTTCCTTCTGAGACAGACCTTGAAGAGATGCATAAGAGACTTGTGGAGCTTCAAAAAGATATGGAAGCAACTGTTGAGTTATTCAGCCAGCTAAAATTCCCTGAATTTGAAAGAGATACAGAATATGTAGCATTAGTCAATGATGAGGACGAGTATCCACTTCTTTATGGTGATATTGGCTCAACAGACGGATACAGGGTAAGCAAGTATGAGTATAAGAATGTGACAAATGAATTCATAGTTCCCTATGCCTCAGCAAAAAGGACAAAGTGGCATAGAGAATCCTATGCAGTAGGTGCTCTTGCAAGATTTAATCTAAATTATGAGAAACTTCATCCAAAAGCAAAAGAGGCTGCAGCAACTTTAGGACTTAAACCAAAATGCATAAATCCCTATCTAAACACTGTTGCCCAGATAGTTGAGTGTGTTCACTGTGTTGAAGATGCTATAAGAATTATTGAAACACTCTGGCAAAAAGGCATCAACCATGACGAAGTAGTTGTGCCAGATATCAATGAACATGGTTTTTTACCTCAAAGGGCTGGAGAAGGCGTTGGTGCAGTAGAAGTTCCAAGAGGATTGCTGATTCATCATTATGAGTGTGATGAAAGAGGTATATTCAGAAATGCAAACTGTGTTATTCCAACCAATCAGAACACCCACAACATAGAGCTTGACATGCTAAAACTTGTCCCTGAAATAATTAATCAGTCTCCTGAAGAAATAAGGCTTTCCCTTGAAATGCTTGTTCGTGCCTATGACCCCTGCATTTCCTGTTCAGTGCACATGGTGGAAGTTAAATTAGGGGATAGAGATTAAGGATTTACCCCCTCTCTTCTTATTACTTTTGCGATTAATTTTCTGTTGAGTATTCCTGTCAGCTCTTTGAGAAAACTCTTCTTGCACCCTCTCGTTTTTCTCTCTCAGAGATACAACAAGCTCTAAATCTAAGACTTTTGCTATTTTTCTTAGGGTATTAAGGGAGTAATTATCATAAAAAGGGTCTTCAAGCCTTGCTATTGTAGACTGAGAAGTTCCAAGCATTTTGGCAAGTTGAACCTGAGTGATCCCCCTTTTTTCTCTATAATAGGCAATTTCAGTGGCAATCCTCGTCTTTTCAAGTCCTCTGTAAAAATCCTCTTTGAATTTTTTATCCTTAAATTGCTCTTTTAGAATATCCTTTAAATTTCTCACCTTATTTCCTCCTTTTTCATTCTTTCCAGAGCCAGTTCAATTTCTCTCTTTGGAATTTTCATAGTTTTCTTAATAAATCCATGCCAGATTTTCATCGTGTTACCCTCAATTGAATAAAATAATCTACAATTTCTTATCCTCAATTCCCAAAGATTCTCCGTTACTTTCTTTAACCATTCTGAAGAAACCTCTAAATTGCGTTCTCCTAATACACATAAAATCTGTAAAATTTTATTTCTGTCTCTTTCCTGCAAATTTAATATAAACTCTTCTACTTTTTCATGTAGAACTATTTCTATTTTCTTTTTCATAATTTTATCTCAATTTTGAGATATTGTCAACAAAAAATTTCAATACTTACTGAAAAGGATTGAAATATAATAGCAAAATGGGAATTTGATTTCAATGAATTGGCAATTTTTAAATAAATAGACCCTTTAAAGCATTCTTCGGTGTAGGGCAAAAATTTAAGAAAAACTTAGGAAAAAATATTTTGTATCAAACTTTCTATTTCCTTAGATAATTTCCCCTGCGAAAACTCAAGAAATGGAAACCCTTTTTTTACGGAATAAAGAATCTCCTCTGAAAAAGGTATTCTGCCTGCTAACTCAATTTCAAATTTATTTAATTCTTCCTCTATGTTTTCACTCATCTGAGGATTGAGGTCAAACTTGTTTATTATGACTTTTAAAGGTATTTTAAAATGTTTTGCAAGTTCAATAACCCTGCCTAAGTCATGCATTCCTGAAAGGGTTGGCTCGGTAACTGCAACAACAAGGTCAACTCCTGTCATTGAAGCCATAACTGGACAGCCTACTCCAGGTGGTCCATCAATTATTATGTATTGGCAACCCGTTATCTCAGCAGTATCCTTAGCAATTTCTCTAAGCTTTGTAACAAGTTTTCCCGAGTTTTCCTGAGCAATCCCAAGCCTTGCGTGAATTAGTGTTCCATATTTTGTCTCTGAGATAAAATACCGCCCAGAAACTCTATCTCTAAGAATAATAGCCTCTTGAGGACATATATAACTACATATGGTGCAACCTTCACAGGAAAGCTCATCAACCTTAAAATCCTCGCCTATTGCATTGAATTTACAGTTTTCCCTGCATAGACCACACTCTATGCATTTTGTTTTGTCTATTTGAGCGAGCTTTCCACCTATGAATTCATAGGCTTCTTTTATTTCTGGATGCAGCAAAAGATGAAGGTTTGCTGCATCAACATCACAGTCAACCAACACCTTGTTTTTAACTGCTACGGCAAGGCATCCTGTAAAAAATGTCTTTCCTGTTCCACCTTTTCCGCTGATTATCAAAATTTGTTTCATCTTATCTTCCTCAACATTTCCCGAAAGGCTTCTTTATACTCAGGCATAGCTTTAATTAGTGGAATTCCCTTTGAGTAAGCCTCAGCTATCTGCCTTTGAAAAGGTATTTTTAGAAGAATGGGGATATTGTTTTTGCTGCAAAAATCCTCAATTAAACTATCTTCGTCACTTTTATTAATTATCACTCCTGCCCTAACTCCCAAAGCCTTTGTTACCTCATGGGCAATCTTAAGGTCATGAAACCCAAAGGGAGTTGGTTCTGTAACAAGCATGCAATAGTCAGAACCTCTTATAGCTGCTACTGCTGGACATGAAGTACCTGGTGGAGCATCAATTACTGTAATTTTTCGCAGATTTGTAAAACTTTTTGCCTTTTCAATAACCTTTGGAGCTAAAACCTCTGATAAATTAAGCCTTCCCTCAATGAATTCAACTTCCTCTGCTACTCCTATTTTAACTTTGCCAATAGTCCTTTCAGCCTTCTTCATTGCCTTTTCGGGACACAGAAGTATGCAACCCTCACATCCATGACAGAGATGAGGGAAAAGGAGAACATCTCCGCTTCCTTCAAGTTTTATCACACTTAATGCATTGTATGCACAAACCTCACTACAGTAACCACAGTAGTTACATTTTTCCTTGTCAACCTCAGGAACAACAGTTGTAACTTCTATCTCTTTATGTATCTCTGGATTTAAAAATATATGAACATTTGGCTCTTCCACATCGCAGTCAATTAACTGAGAATTTTCTAAACTTAATGCCAAAGATACAGCAACCGTTGTTTTTCCTGTTCCACCTTTTCCGCTGGCTACTGATATTATCATTTTGTAAGCTCCACACAGACAAAACCGTAAGAGCTTATGTCATCAGCTATTGCCTCAGACTCTTCAGGAGATGGCTCGTCAAAGGGAGATTTTTTAAGAGTTCCAAAAACTCTTTTTATTTTTAATCCTGCTAAACTAACAATTTTTTTGAAATCTTCAAAACTATAAAAGTTTGCAAGCTTGTAAAAGAGATGTCCTTCTTTCTTTTTTTGCGCATAAAGCTTTCCCCATTCTGAATCTAAAAATACATCTCCGATAATAACTTTACCCTCTTCTTTTAATACTCTTTTTGCCTCTTTCAAAGCAAGCAGAGGGTCTTTAACAAAACATAATGTTACAATAAGCATTACGCAGGAAAATACCTTGTCTCTGAATGGCAGCTCTTCAGCCTTTGCCTTAATGACTCTTATACCCCTTAATTTTGCTATCCTAAGAGGTGCTTCTGCCACATCAACTCCAAATGCCTCTTCAGCAAGCACAGCAAATCTACCAGTGCCAACTCCCACTTCAAGAACTTTACCATTGCAGTCATTAATGAGTTTTTTAAGGCATTTCTTTTCATTTTCATAGAGTATCTTCCCTCTTTCAGAGTCATACCAAGCATCATACTGGGTAGCATAACTCTCAAAAGGCTCATCAATACTCACAACTTCCTCCGATGTAGATGCGACTGCCTGCTCCTGCTTCAATAAAACCTGAATGGAAAGCCTTTTTAAAGAGCCTTCTTGCAAGGTCTCCTGTACAGTGGGATGGTGCTATATACCTTACTCCTTCACTTTTTAGAAACTCTATTAACTCATGGATTTCTTCTTCTTTTTTATCTTTTAGATGAAGCCCTCCTACCAGCGCAAAAATTTTATCATTAATTATCTCTTTAGCTTTTTTAAAAATTTCTTTTAATCCTGCATGAGCACAGCCTGTTATTACAACCAGTCCTCCACCTGTATCCATAAGGAGAGATATTTCTTTAATGTTTTCACCGAGTTCACCTGTAAGATAAACGCCATTCATTATTTCTACACACTCTGAATTTACAAAGGTAAGATTGACATTTTTTAGTTCTTCCCTATTTAAAAGGGTTTCTGCACAAGATTTACCTGCATAAATGTTGAAATCTTTTTTAAGATTAACTATGCCTGTCAATCCTTGTGTATGATCTTTATGACAATGAGATAAAACCACTCTTGTAATCATCTGTGGCTTTATTTCTGCCTTATTGAGATTATGAATTAAAATCTCATTGTCAGCTCCTGTATCAAATAAAATGCCTCCATAACCCTTTTTTATAAAACAGCTATATCCAAACCCTGAACGAAAACCAGACTCGCCTTCATAGTTATCAAAAAGTATTCTGATATCAATAAGCATATTAAACCTTTAGCTTTTCAGTTATTTTTTCAACTACCTGGGCAAATGCTTGAGCAGGTTTAGTTTCAGGGAAATAAATCATCATCGGTTTTCCCTCATCTCCTGCTTTGACTATCTGAGGATCAACGGGAATTTTGCCAAGAAATGGAACTTTATATTCTTCAGCCAGTTTTTCTGCACCACCTGTTTTGAATATTTCAACGGTATTGCCACAATGAGGACATACAAAACCACTCATATTCTCAACAATGCCAATTATGGGAATAGAGGCTTCCTTACAGAATTTTATACTCCTACGAACATCAGCCAGAGCTACCTCTTGAGGAGTTGCAACAATAACTGCGCCATCAACATTGTCAAGCAACTGAACAATTGATATTATCTCATCTCCTGTTCCAGGAGGGGAGTCAACAACAAGATAGTCAAGCTCACCCCAGCGAACATCACTTAAAAACTGCTCAATCATTCTGTGTTTTAGGGGACCACGCCATACAACAGGTGTGTCTTTTTCTTCAAGAAAAAAGCCTATAGAAATTACCTGCAAATTGTCAAAAACTTTTAAAGGGAAAAGCCCCATATCAGTTACTAAAGGAGAATGACCTTGTAGACCAAGCATATTCGGAATATTAGGACCATGAATATCAATATCAAGAAGTCCTACGTGGTATCCTTTCTTTGCAAGTCCTGTAGCAAGATTTGTTGACACTGTGCTTTTGCCAACTCCACCCTTGCCTGAAAGGACAAGAATCTTCTTCTTAATTGCTGATACATTTGCTTTAAGTGTTAATTCTCTTCTTCTCTGTTCTTTTTCTGTTTCACAGGAACAGGATTTTTCTTCTGCCATTACGTCTTCCTCCTTTTAAAAAATTGAGACTGTTCAAAAACTTGTAACCTATTGAAATTCAATAAATTACAAGCTCTAAAATTTTTCAATTACCTCCGTCTGTCATTCCGAGCCAAGCGAAGCGAGCCCGGAGCCGTCGGCGAAGGGTCTGCGAGGAATCTCCTCTTTCTGATTTAAGGAGGCGACCCTTCGGCTTCGCTTCAGGATGACCCTCCAGGTCAGATTCCTCGCACCCATTGAGGGTGCTCGGAATGACCTTTAATAATTAAACAGTCTTTAAAAAATTTATATATTCAACAATTTTTAATTATATCATCAACTTTACCGCTTGCTTCAACAATTTCAATGCCAGCTTTCCTCAAAACCATTTCGGCACTTGCTCCAACTCTGCCTGTAAAAACTTTTTTTACGCCTTTCTGAATAACAAATTGAGATGCCTGAATCCCTGCACCTCCGCTTGCCTCTTTCCAGAAGTTTTCTACCGCCTCATATTGTTTTGTATCTGTATCGTAAAAAATAAAAAAATTGCAACGCCCAAATCTTGGGTCAATATCTGAATTCAAATTCTCACCTGAGGATGTAATACATATCTTCATCTTAATTTTCTTCTCCTTTCAATTTAGTGTTTGCAACCTTCATGCCCGTGTTCTCCATGCTCGCAAAGGCTTTCTCCACCTTTGAGAGAGCCGTTTAAAAATTTCTCAATTGTTTCATCAATGCTTCCAGTTATCCCTACAATAACTTTTATGCCTGAAGCCTGAAGGTTCATCACAGCATTTGGACCCATTCCACCAGCTATAACACAATCAACATTCTGATTCCTTAAAAACATAGGAACAGCACCAGGTTGATGTGCTTTATATCCAGGATTTTCAATAAAATCCTTACGGACAACCTTTCCATCATTAATCTCCACTACTGTAAAACCAGGGCATCTTCCAAAATGTTGAGCTACATGTCCATTTTCAGTTGCTATTGCTAATCTCATCTTTACCCTCCTAATTCCCAAAAATTGTTGGTGGTGCGTATTTATGCGTTCCTTCTACTATTTCTATTCCTGCTTTTTCCTTTACTGCTGCAATAATATCATCTTTCCTTGGACAGAACTTTATCATACATGTGCCAATATGAAGTACATCAATGTTCTCTTTTAGTGCTGCCAGCTGGGTTTTAAAAAGAAGGAGACTACAAATAGCCCTTGTTTTATTACCTTCACAGCCTCCACAATCCATAATACCAACAATTGAAACATCATCATTTCTATATCGCTCAAACTCTCCTTCCTTACGCAACAGAGCAACTAAACATTTTGCATCTGCAGGACACAAATTTTGCTCTCTAATCATCTTACAGGCTAAAATTGCTATCTTTTTCATAACACATCCCTCCCTAAAATTAACCGGAGGCAAAGCCTCCGGCTTACTCAGTTTTTTCCTTTTCAATCTCACTTAGACGCCTCTGTACAGCCTCAAGTTCTTTTTTAAGAATTTCTGCCTCTTCTCTGAGCCACTCCACCTCCTCTCTGGAAGAGGCTCCCCCGAAAAAAGGCATTCTCCAGAACCACTTAAATCTTCTTCTAAATCCACCTAAGCATCTAAAGCCTCTGCCAAATCCAAACCTTCTACCTGATGCAGAATTCATATATCTTGATGCACCGCCACAATAGCCCATTCCTCTACCTGTCATTGGACCCTGCCCAAAAGGTCCTGTTCTGTCAAATCCTGGCATTTTATCACCCCCTAAATTTATTCTGAATTTATATTAATGAAAATCATTATCAATTGTCAACTAAATTTTTCATTATTGTTATAAAATATCTTTTGACGAAGAGGGATATATTGTGGTATAAAATTACAATATCGTGAGAGGTTAGAAGCTAAATTAGCTTTCGCTACAGTATCAACGATCTTTAACAAGTTTTAGACTTTAAAAAGTGGTAAAAATTTGAAAGTATTCACTTGCATTTTAGCCCTCTCTGAGAGAGGTTACGGAAAAAGGCACTAAAAAACCTTAAAAATCAGCAAGTTACAAAGGCTACTATTGAAAAACAAGACCTCATTTAAAAGGGATTGCGACTTTTTCTTAGTCTTTCATAGGCTAAAACAAGACCTTCTCTGTTGGAAAACAAGACCTCATTTAAAAGGGATTTCTGAAAAAGCAACACCAAGCCCAAGCATACCTGAAACAAAGGAAAGCATTGCAAGTCCTACAACAATAATAATATCTTCTTGCATTGAAAAAATTTTATAAAATTGAAATGCAAGCTGTCAATAATTTTAGGCTTTATTACTGTACAAATATTAAAATTTTTATAATTTGTCAAAATTTATTGAGTAGGTTATAATATTTGTTAAATAATCGTTACTCATAATTTTAAAGGAGTTTAATATGCCTTTTGGACAAGGATGGGGATGCAGAGGAAGATTTAAAGAATGTGGATTAAAATGGACACAAACAAGACAAGCTGTTATTGATATACTTTCATCAAAAGGCGGACATCTTAGCGCAGAAGAAATCTTTCTTGAAGTAAAAAAGCTTCTTCCAGGAATAGGACTTGCTACGGTTTATAGAACACTTGAACTTTTAACAGAGCTCGGAATAGTAAGGAAATTTGACTTTAAAGATGGAAGGTCTCGCTACGAATTCGTTGCCGGCAAAGAAGGTATTGAACATTATCACCTCATTTGTAGAATCTGTGGAAAAATAATTGATTATGAAACAGAAGCTGATAAAGATGCAGACCCTCTTAAAGATTTTAAAAAATCTCTTTCAGAAAAATTCAAATTTTCAATTGAACGGTCAGATATTCAGTTTTTTGGTCTTTGTGAGAGATGTAAGGGTTTAATGGAGAAAAAGGACTGAAAAAAACAAAAAGTTCCATTACTTTATTAAATCCCATATCATTTTAGCAGCAATAATATAAAGCACTATACCAATAACCTTTTTTACCTGCGGCGCAGAAAGCTTTTTTCTCATAAGATAATTTCCCAATACAGCTCCTGCAACTGAAGCAATAGCACAAACTATTAAGAGATTGTGGTCAATATTGCCAAGAGAAATATGTCCTAAGAAACCTGCAAAAGAAGAAAAAATAACAATAAAAGATGTTGTGGCAGAGGCTTTTTTAGGGTCAAATCCAAGCCATACAAGTGCTGGAACAATTAGATTACCTCCACCTACCCCCAAAAGCCCACCAATAAAGCCTGCAAATCCACCAACTCCCGCACCATAACTGATTAATTTTTTAGAGTCTGAAATCTCTCTTTTTTTTGGTTTATACCATAACATCATTGAACCTGCAAAGAGAAGAAATCCAATAAAAAGCCATAAAAGAAATGTTCTTGAAAGATGCTCTGCTGTAATCGCACCAAGTGGTGAAAGCAAGGAAGCAATTATTAAAATTGGCAAGGCTGTTCTATAAACAATCAGCCCTGCCCGTGCATTATAAAAGGATGCAACAGCCATAGCAAAGCTATTTAGCAATAAAGCTGTTGACATGGCTGTAAGAAGAGGAATTCCTAAGGCAACAAACACAGGAATAAGAATAAAAGCAGCTCCAACCCCTGCTATTGTAAGAACAGTTGTAAAGAAAAAAGTAATAAGAGAAGCTAAAAGATAAGTCATTTTTCAAAACCTTCCTCATAGCCTGAACAGTCAATGCAAACTTTTTTAAGTTCTACAACCTCACAAGCTTGTGCTTTTCCAATCAATCTTAGGTAAGGTCTTGCCACCATCTCTCCACAAATATCACAAACTCCCATTCCCATAACTTCAGTAGGTGTTTCAAAATATGAATCTTCCACTTTTCCAACTAAAAGCACCTCTTCCATAGGAGACTCAAGCAGCAGATTTATTACTTCCATAACTTCTTCCTCAGAAATCTCAGTTGGAGGAACCCCTGCTGCTCTTTTTTTCATAAAAGTTGAATTTGCAATCTTTTCCCTTATTTTTGGGTTAAAACATAGCCTTATCTGTTTACCCTGCTTAGGGTCTATCAATGTAAACGCAAGTTTTCCTCTTGGTTTTTTAATAAGATTTCCTTTACCAGCAGTGCAGCCTGTTGCAAATTGAACTCCATCTCCAAAACATCCTGCACCATGATTATATCCTGTCTCAAGAATTACAAAAAGTTCCTTCACATTTGCTCTCTTTACTCCCAGGTTTTCTAAAGCAATCTGTCCAGCCCTGAACCCTAATGCAGAAGCCCAGCATTTGTGACCATGAAACCCAAACAATTTGTCTAAAGTTTCTCTGTCAATCATTTGATGCCTCCTATTTTACTTTTGAGACTGTTCAAAACTTGTAACCTATTGAAATTCAATAAATTACAAGCCCTAAAATTTTTCAATTACCTCCATCTGTCATTCCGAGCCGCAGGCGAGGAATCTCCAGATTTTTCAATATCTTCAGAGATTCCTCGCACCCATTGAGGGTGCTCGGAATGACCTTCAGTAATTGAACAGCCTCTACTTTTTTACTTTGTTTCTTCCATTTTATAACATTAAGTCTTAAATTTGTCAAGAACAAATAAAAAAATTTTTTTATGAGAAAAATTTTCAATAAAAACTTCATCTATAAACCAAAGTAAAATCTTATTTTAAAATTCATTGAGGTCATATTATCAAAAAGAACCATAAACTTTTTTATTGGGCAAATTCTATTGTATGAGCTTAAATTATATTTTCATAAACAATGGGTTTCAAGTTATGATATCAACTTTTCTGTATAACTTCATTTACAGATGCCCTTTCCTTTTTTATTTTTGTTTAAACCACTATCACAAACCAGTAAAATTTGACATAACAGAAAAAATCTTATTATTATTAAAAATATTCCATCCTATAGGAGGTTATGTGGCTGGTCATTCCAAATGGGCACAAATCAAACATAAAAAAGCTCAGGTTGATGCAAAAAAAGGCAAAATTTTTACAAAACTTGTAAAAGAAATATCTGTAGCAGCACGTCTTGGAGGAGGAGACCCCGAAAAAAATCCCCGATTGAGAGTTGCTATTGAAAAAGCAAGAGAAGTCAATATGCCAATGGATAACATAAAAAGAGCAATAATGAAGGGAACAGGAGAACTTGCAGGCACAACATATGAAGAGGTTATTTATGAAGGCTATGGACCAGGTGGAGTGGCGATTTTAATTGAAGCAATGACAGATAATAAAAACAGAACTGTTTCTGAAATAAGGCATCTTCTTTCAAAACATGGTGGCAGTCTTGGAGAGTCTGGATGTGTTTCATGGATTTTTGAGAAAAAAGGATATATCCTTGTTGATAAAAAAACCATAGATGAAGACACTCTTATTTCTGTTGCTTTAGAAGCAGGAGTTGAAGATGTAAAAAATGATCCAAAAGAAGAAAACTATGAAATTATTGTATCTCCTGAACAATTAAATCAGGTAAAAACTATTATAGAGAAAGCAGGGATTCCTGTTTCTTTTGCTCAGGTAACTATGTTACCTAAAAACTATATTTCCATAGAAGGAGAAGATGCAGAAAAAATGCTGAAACTCATGGATGCATTAGAAGACCATGATGATGTTCAAAATGTTTATGCAAATTTTGATATTCCAGAAGAGGCAATGAGTAAGGCAGAAGTATAGTATGGAACCATCTATTAGACTTACTTTTAAGAGAAAATTTATCGCGGGTCTAATAGTAACAATTCCTGTAGCAATAAGCATCTTCATACTGATTCAACTTTTTAAAATTATTGATGGGCTTTTGGGACCAATTTATGATTATATTTTTGGCAGACATATTGCTGGATTAGGTTTTCTGACAGCTTTAATATTGGTATTTGTTGTTGGTGTTATATCAACAAATGTATTTGGGAAAAAACTTTTGGATCAGATTGAAAAATTGCTCTTTCTTAAAATTCCGATTTTTAAAAGTCTATATTCATCCTTAAAGCAGTTGATTGATGCTTTTTCTCCTGAGAATAAAACATCTTTTCAGAAATTTGTAATTGTAGAGTATCCGAGAAAGGACAGCTTTGTTTTTGGATTTCAGACAAAAGAGTGCATTTTAAAGGAAAATGATATGGAGAAAAAACTTATTTCAGTTTATATACCCACTAATAATCTTTATCTTGGAGAGGTTGTGCTCTTTGAACCTGAAAGCGTTATTCATACTAATATTCCAGTTCAGGAAGGTATAAAAATAATTCTTTCAGGTGGAATAGCTGCACCCCAAATAATAAGAGGTGATAAATAGTGGATGTGGTAATTTTGGCAGCAGGACTTGGCACAAGAATGAAGTCCTCTAAGCCAAAAGTTCTCCACAGAATCTTTGAAAAGCCAATTATAGATTACGTAATAGATTGTGCTAAGAGTTTAAATCCTTTTAATTCATTTGTAGTTATAAATCCTTCATTGAAAGAGGTGGCTGAACATTTAGAAAAATATGACATAAAAATTGTTTTTCAGAATGAACCTAAGGGAACAGCTCATGCCTTACTTTCAGCTTTGCCTTATTTGAGCAGCGATAAAATTCTTATTCTCAATGGAGATACTCCTCTTTTAAGGAAAGAAACACTTGATAGTTTTATTGAACTTTTCAATAAAAACAGACTTGATATGGCATTACTCTCTTTTTATCCACAAAGAGAACATTCTTATGGAAGAATTTTGAGAGATGGAGAACGAAAAATTAAAAAAATTGTTGAAATTACAGATTTTAAAGATGAATTAATGCTATCATCAGAAGCAAATAGCGGTGTTTATATTTTAAAAAGAGAGGTTGCAAAGCTTATTAAAGAAATTAAGCAAAATCCAAATAAAGGTGAATTTTATCTCACTGATATTGTGGAAATAGCTATTAATAAAGGATTTAACATAGAAGCCTATCCACTTGCAGAGGAAAATGAACTAATAGGAATAAATACAAGAGCAGAACTTTCTCTTGCGATGAGATATTTAAGAGACAGAATTGTTAGAGAATGGATGGAAAAAGGTATTACATTCTATGATCCTACTTTGGTATGGATTTCTCCATCTGTAACAATAGGACAGGATACAATAATTTATCCCAATGTTTTTCTTGAAGGAGATACAAAAATAGGTCAGAATTGTCTCATTTGTCAGGGTGTTAGAATAAAAGATAGCATAATTGAGGATAATGTTCAGATTAATGATTGCACAGTTATAGAAAACTCACATATTAAATCAGCTTCAAAAATAGGTCCATTTGCGCACCTAAGGCCTAATACTATTATAGGCAAAGGATGTAGAATTGGTAATTTTGTTGAAGTAAAGAATTCTACAATTAGTGATGGCACAAAAGCTGCTCATCTGAGCTATATTGGTGACTCTGAAATTGGCAATAATGTGAACATAGGAGCGGGGACTATTACATGCAATTATGACGGGCAGAAAAAGCATAAAACAATTATAGAAGACAATGTTTTTATAGGCAGTGATACGCAGCTTGTAGCACCAGTAAAAATATGTAAGGGTGCATATATCGGCGCTGGCTCAACAATTACAAAAGAAGTGCCTGAAGACTCTCTTGCCATAAGCAGAACTCCGCAAAAAAACATTTTAGGTTGGGCTAAGAAAAAGAGGAAACAGTAATGTGCGGAATAATTGGATATATAGGAGATAAAAATGCTATTCAGATAGTCCTGGATGGATTAAAAAAACTTGAATACAGAGGATATGATTCAGCCGGGATAGCTTGCCTTTTAAATGGAAAAATAAAAACAGTAAAGTGTAAGGGTAAAATTAAAAATCTTGAATCTCTGGTTGATGATAGCTTAAAACAATCAAAAATGGCTATTGGACATACAAGATGGGCAACACATGGAAAACCTTCAGATGAAAATGCCCATCCCCATTGTTCTGGTTCAATTGCATTGGTTCACAATGGAATAATAGAAAATTATGCAGAAATAAAAAAAGAATTACAGACAGAGGGTTATAAATTTGTCTCACAAACTGATACAGAAGTTATTGCTCATTTAATAAGAAAATACAGGGAGAATAATTTATCACTTGAAGATTCTATTAGAAAAGCTGTTAGTAGACTCAGAGGTTCTTATGCAATAGTTATAATGGATGATAAAGAACCAGATAAACTTATTGGAGTAAGAATGGAAAGCCCTCTTGTTGTAGGAATCTCTGATAGCGAAAAATTTATAGCTTCAGATGTTCCTGCTTTTCTCAATCACTGTAACAAAGCCTTATTCCTTGAAGATGGAGAGATGATTGTTTTAAATAAAGAAGGTTTTAGAGTTTACAATTTAGAAGGCAAAGAAAAGAAAAAAACACCTGTTACAATAACATGGACAGCTTCTATGGCTGAAAAAGGTGGATTTAAGCATTTTATGTTAAAAGAGATATATGAACAGCCAAGAGCCTTGTCTGACACAATTAGAGGAAGAGTTTTGTCCGATCAGGGCAAGATAGTTTTTGAGGAATTTGGATTAACAAGAGATGAAATGAGAAGAATAGAAAAAATTTATCTTGTTGCCTGTGGAACATCATACCATGCCTGTTTAATCGGAGAATATATAATAGAAAATATAGCTCAGATACCTGTTGAAGTAGATATAGCTTCTGAATTTAGATATAGAAACATGCCTTTTGAAAAAAACTCTTTATTTGTTGCTATAACCCAATCAGGAGAGACAGCAGATACGCTTGCAGCTTTAAGATATGCAAAAAAGTTTGGTGTAAAAACATTAAGCATCTGTAATGTGCTTGGAAGTACAGCATCAAGGGAAGCCGATGCTGTATTTTATACTCATTCTGGTCCAGAAATAGGAGTTGCCTCTACAAAGGCTTTTACCTCTCAGATTGTTGCACTTTATATCTTAAGTATCGGACTTTCAATTGCAAAAGGAGTTTTCCCAAAAATCTTTATTAAAAATTTATTAGAAGAACTCCTGCTTTTACCAAGAATGGCTGAAGAAACATTACTGTTAGATAAAAAAATTCAGTTACTGGCAAAAGAAGTTTATAGAAAACCAAACTTTCTCTATCTCGGAAGAGGAGTAAACTATCCTGTGGCTTTAGAAGGTGCTCTTAAGCTAAAGGAAATCTCATACATACATGCTGAAGGTTATGCAGCAGGTGAGATGAAACACGGACCCATTGCTCTTGTAGAAGAAGGATTTCCCGTGGTTTTTATTGCTTCTGATGATTTATATCTTGAGAAAACGATTTCAAATATAGAAGAAATAAAGGCAAGAGACGGTTTTATCATAACTATTTCAAGCAGTAAAGAAGAAAAGCTTAAAAAATTATCAGACAGATTTATTTATGTGGAGGGAATTAACAGCTATCTTAATACAGTACTGTTCAGTATTCCCCTTCAGTTACTTGCTTATCATGTGGCTCTTTTAAGGGGGTGCGATGTGGATCAACCAAGAAATCTTGCAAAAAGTGTTACTGTTGAATAGTTTATTTTTAAAAATAAAAATTAGAGGGGTATAGCCATGAAAGATTTCCCCTTAGGGGATTTGAATCCCGCCCAACAGGAAGCAGTAGTTTATTGTGAAGGTCCACTTCTTGTACTCGCAGGTGCAGGAAGTGGAAAAACAAGGGTCATTACTTATAAGTATGCCTACCTTACCAAATCAAAGGGACTTCTTCCATCTTCAATCTTCACTGTAACTTTTACGAATAAGGCAGCTGATGAGATGAAAGAAAGAATTTTCAAAATGTGTAATGGAAACTGGAAAAATACATGGATTGGGACATTTCACTCTCTTTGTGTCAGGATTTTAAGAGCCCATATTGACAACATCGGTTATAAAAGAGATTTTATCATCTATGATGACGATGATCAGGCAGGACTTATAAAAAGAATTTTAAAAGACTTAAACATGCATGAAGCTTTATGTAAATGCGTTGTCACAAAAATAAGCAACTTGAAATCAAATTTGATTACTCCTGAAGACTATATTTCAAATATTGAAGGTTACGAGTTTGAAGAAAGACTCGGCAGAATATATATGCGATATCAGAATGAACTCAAAAGATATAATGCTCTTGATTTTGATGATCTAATCCTCTGCGTAATAAAGCTATTTAATGAGAATGAAGATTTACTGAGGCGATATTCTGAGCAATTTAAGTATATTCTTGTAGATGAATTTCAGGATACAAATAAATCTCAGTATATGCTTTTACAGTTACTTTGCAGATATCATAAAAATATCTGTGCTGTTGGTGATGATGATCAGAGTATTTATAAATTCAGAGGTGCGAATATCCATAATATACTAAATTTTGAAAAAGACTTTCCTGATACAAAAATAGTTAAACTTGAACAGAACTATCGTTCTACAAAACATATTATTCTCGCTTCCTCTGCAATGATTTCAAGGAATACAATGAGAAAACCAAAAATTCTCTGGACAGAAAGAGATTGGGGAGAAAAAATTTTTTACTGTCAGTTAAATAACGAAGAAGAAGAAGAAGCAAAATACATAGCAAAGAATATCAAAGAACTATATCTTAAAGGAGATTATGAATATAAAGATTTTGCTATTCTTTACAGACTGGTTCTTCAGGCAAGAGCTTTAGAAGAAGCTTTGCGTATGGAAGGAATTCCTTATCAGGTTATAAGTGGAGTTAGCTTTTATCATCGTAAAGAAATAAAGGATGTGCTTGCTTATATGCGTTTTATTTTAAATAAAGAAGACAATGTAAGTCTTATGAGAATCATAAATACTCCTCCAAGAGGTATTGGAGCATCAGCAATATCAAAAATTGAATCCGAAGCCAAAAAGTATATGATATCAACCTTTGAGGCAATAAAAAGAATAATAAAGGAAGATACTGTTTCAGCTACTTTAAAGGAAAAGCTTGTATCTTTTGTAACATTGGTAGATGAGCTTTCAGAAAAAGACTATAAAGATGCTGCCTCTATGATCAAAGATATATTGAATTTCACAGGATATCTTGAAGAAATTGAAGAAGACAGAATCCAGAATGTGTTAGAGTTTCTGTCTTCTGCTGAAAAAATGCCTGTTAGAGAATTTCTTGACAAAGTTGCTCTTTTTTCAAATGTAGATACATGGGAAAACAAAAAAAACTATGTTTCTCTTCTTACTCTTCATGCAGCAAAAGGACTTGAGTTTCCTGTTGTTTTTATAGCAGGCTGTGAAGAAGGAATTTTACCATACTTTAAAGCACTTGAAGATCCTTTTGAGTTACAGGAAGAAAGAAGACTGTTTTATGTAGGAATGACAAGAGCCAAAAATCTTCTGTTTATTACAAGTGTAAAGCAGAGAAAGCTTTACTCAAAAGTTCAAAAACAGGAGACTTCAAGCTTTATTAAAGATATTCCACCTGAATACTGTATATGTATTAGAAAAGATTACTCAACCTTTGCTCCTCATAAAAAAGAACCAGAAACTCCTAAAATTAAACCTCCATTTGTAATAGGATGTAAGGTTAAACATCCTACTTGGGGCGTTGGTGTTGTGAGAGACTGTTATGGAGAAGGAGATGATTTAAAGGTTATTGTTAACTTTCCTGGTATAGGAATTAAAAAATTAGCACCAAAAATTGTAAACTTAGAAAGGGTCTAACTATGAAAATTTCAAAAGAAGAAGTAAAACATATTGCAATGTTGAGCAGACTTGAACTTAATGAAGAAGAGATAGGCGTTTATCAAGAGCAACTAAGTAGAATACTTGACTACATAGAGAAACTAAATGAGATAGACACAACATTAGTTGAACCTACATCCCATGTAATTGAATTAAAGAATGTCTTTAGAGATGATAATGTTAAAGGCTCTATCTCAAGAGATGAGGCATTAAAAAATGCACCTGACCAAACAGATAAATTTTTTAGAGTACCCAAAATTATTGAGTAAAAAATGTTAAGAAGTTTTTTAAGAGCCAAACTACACTTGGCAAAAGTAACAGAGGCTAATTTATTCTATGAAGGCTCAATAAGTGTTGATATTGAACTACTTGAGCTGGCAGGTATATTGCCTTATGAAAGAGTCTGGATAAGCAATATGAATAATGGAGAAAGATTTGATACCTATGTCATACCTGCTCCCAAAGGTTCAAGAACTATTGGATTAAATGGTCCTGCTGCTAAAAAAGCTAAAGTTGGAGACAGAATTGTTATTTTTTCTTATGGTTATCTTTTAGAAAACGAAATTCCATTGCATAAACCAAAAATTATAATCCTTGACGAAAATAACAATCCTGTAAAGATTTATTCTGCTTCTATTTATCCTGAGTCTGTATAATTTTACAGGGAGATTAATGCTTCAATATCAAAATTTTTGATAGCTGTTTCTCCTATTTTGTCTTTATTTAATTCAGTTAGATATGGCAGTATTCCCAGACATGGGACATCAACTAATTCTTTTAAAACCTGAGGATTTGTTTTTTCAGCAATATCATTTTTTGCAGGCTCAGAAAAGTTAATAATATAGCCCTTTACAGAAATTTTCTTATTTTTTAATGCTTCCAGTGTAAGAAGAGTATGATTAATTGTGCCAAGTGTTGGTCTTGTTACTAATATTACAGGTAATCCCATATCTTTAATCAAATCTCTAACAAAATAAAACATTGATTTCTTTTTTTCTTCTTTATTAAGAGGAACCATTAAACCTCCAACGCCTTCAACTAAAAGATAGTCATATTTTTTCTGGAGAGTTTCAAATGCCCTGAAGATTCTCTCAATATCAATTTCAATATCTTCAATTCTTGATGCAACAAGTGGACTTAGAGGGTTTTCAAGCTTTATAGGCGTTATTAAATCAAGAGAGTCATTCATTTCAGCCATATCCCTTAAAAGCATTCCATCGCTTGGAAGCAATATTCCATCTTTGTTAAGGCATCCAGTTTCAATCACTTTCATAGCACCAACCTTTAATCCCTTTTTTATAAAGCTTCTAAGTATCGCAGATGTAACAATAGTTTTTCCAACTCCTGTATCTGTTCCTGTGATAAAGTATCCAGCCTTCATAACAAATCCTCCTTTTTAAAGAATCATATCGTTATATGGTATAATGTTATATAAACTAAAGGCAACCTGATAAGGAGGAATAGTGATAAGATTTGAAGAATTACAGATGAGAATAATGGATGCAGCAAAGAATTATCTGGATGTTTATGAGATGTCCACATTGATTGAACAGTATTCATTAAATAAAGAGAGCAGACTTTCAATGACTTTGCCTGAAATTAAACCTCCCTATCCAATAAGTGCTACAGTTTCATTTTCTTATAATGCTCATCAAACAAGCTTTTCTATTCTTTTTGATGAAGATGAAGTTGAAGATGAATCTGAAAATTTTGAAAATATGGTAGAGGTTGAGGTGGTTATTAATCTCCCTTTTCTTGAGGGCTATAATCAGTTAAGAGAGCTTTTTGAAGAAATAGTTAATGAATATCCTGATTTAGATATTATTTTAATAAGAAAGGAATTTTTTAGAAAGGACTTGATTGAAGGTGAAGAGTATGAAATTGTTTACTCCTACATGGTTGGAGGAGAGGAATTAAAAGACTTACAGTTTTATGAAGAAATATTCTTTGAGTTGAGTAATATGTTACGTACAATTTATGAAAAAACTAAGTTTTATATTGATATGTCCTGGTACAGAGCAGAAGAAGATGATACCTTTTAATGAAATAAAGACAGTCTTTTTAGACATGGATGGAACAATACTGGATAAGTATTATGATGATTATTTCTGGGGAAATTATGTTCCTCAAAAGTATGCTGAAAAAGAACAGATAAGCATTGAAGAGGCTCGGAAAATACTGTTTTCAATGTATAAAGCAGAAGAAGGCACTCTTAATTGGACAGACATAGATTTCTGGTCAAGAAAAACAGGATTAAATATATTTCAACTAAAGCAAGAAGTAGCATATCTTATAAATCCTCATCCAGATGCGGAAGACTTTTTGAGAAATGTAAGTTCCAATGGCAAAAAAGTTTATCTTGTAACAAATGCCCATAATAAAGTAATGGAACTCAAACTCAAGAAAACAGGTTTTGATAAATATTTTCACGATGTTTTTACATCATTTGATATGGGATATCCTAAAGAAAAACTTGAGTTTTGGAAAAGGCTCAAAGAAAAGATTTTCTTTGAGCCCGAATATTCAATTTTTGTAGATGATACAGAGGAAATTCTTCATACAGCTAAACTTTCAGGTATAAAACTACCTATTTTAAGAGCGGTTTCAAGCTCTCGGTCTATCCCTAAGAAATCTGAGGAATTTTTAACAATAATGAATTTTCAAGAGATTATTGATTTATAAAATTCCCAACTCTTTCTTAAGCCACTGTTTGATTTTTTCATTAATAGGGCACATTCCAAAGCATATTTTGTCCTTGTTTTCATTTACTGCTTCAATAAGCATTTCCTCTGGAATTTCATCTATTTTTGCTATAGTTTCTCCATAATCCATCTCAGTATGTCTCATTATAAAAAGCAAAGGTTTTTTACCAGTGGTGTCAATATATGGAATATAGCCTTTAATTGAACCTTTATAAACAAGCTTATCTCCTTCTTTTAAACATCTCGGCGACATAAGTTCCTGTGGTTGCATATCCCATAACATATGTTCTCTGAAAAATGGGTCTTCTTTAAGCTCTTTAAGTGTTATTAATTCACTAAAAATCATTAAATCACCTCCATCTTTAATTTTTTTCTTCTTTCAGGAACAATTCTTTCTTCTATTTTTCCCTGATTGTATTCCTCTGTTACATAAAGTCCACAATAACATCTCCCATACTCTTTTATATCATCTATACTGTAAACACAAGGACAGATTATATCAGCATCTTTTTGTTTATCTCCTGAAGCCAATCTGCACGGACATGACCTATAGCCATAACGTTCTTCATTTTTTAGTAATCCCTTTAAAAGTTCAAAAACAAAATTTTTATCTTTGTTCAATTCCAAACCTTTTGACTTAGCATATCTATCTAAAACTTCATAAAGTTTTTCAGGAGTCATGATCAATCTTTTACTTCAAGAACTTTTTTAAGCTCCTCTTCATTTAAGCCTACTACAGCTGTTTCAACTACCAATGTTGGGAATGTCTCATCAGGATTAATTTTTTTTAGCTCTTTCATAGCAAGCCATTGCTCTCCGCTGTCAAGAGTATCAACTTCAATTATTTCAGTCTCAATAGAATTATTTTTCAAAAACTCTTTAACTTTTTTACATACGGGGCAAGTGCTTAATGAGTATAGCCTAACTCTTTTAAGCATTCCCACTCCTTTTTTTGTTGAAAGTATTATTAAGGGTTAACTCTACATCCTCAAGCATTTCAAGATTTGCTGTTCTTATTGTATCCAGTGGAAGTTTTAACATATTTGCCAATTCTTCAAATGGTATTTTAGATACATAGCAGAGTTCGGCGATAAGAATCTTTAAGGCATCATCTTCTATCAAAGATTTTAATTCATTATCCTTTACATCAACACTATCAACCGCATCTCTAAAGGACATCCCGTCTTTAATATTCTGAATAATTTCTTTCATGGCTTTTTCATAAATTTTACTTTCTTCTTCTGAGTAGTCCTTAAAAACAAAATTAAAATCTGTCATAATAAGCTCCTTAATCTTTATTTACCTTCTTCCAATATGCATGGTGAACAGAAGATATTTTTTTATTAAACTTTCAGTTATTGTTCTCATTTCGCTGTCTTTTATATTTTTCATTATGTCTTTCAACCACTCTTGTTGCTCTGAGGATAAACTCAGAACATTTTCTTTTTCTATCTTTTCCTTCTGGTTTTTGTAAATTCGTCCAAAACGAAACTCTATATCTTTTACTCCATAGGAACAAAGTTGTTTTAAAAATTCATCCTTTAGCAGTTTTAACTGAGTCAGCCATAGATGTGAATTAACAGTCACAAAAAGAATTCCATTTTTCAACTCCTTAGGAAAAGAATGTTCTGATACAGGAGGAGTGAAAATATCATTCCAGCTTTTTCTTAAAAATTTTAGCACTACAGCATCTTCTATACCATAATTACCAAATAAAGAAGGTAAAATTTTCCCAACTCTTTGCATATTTAAACTGCTTTTTTGACAAAGCCTGAACGAAGACATCTGGTGCAAACATGAACTCTTTGGGGACCTCTTTCAGTAATAATCTTCATTCTCTGAAGATTTGGGAAAAAATATCTTTTTGTTTTGTTGTTTGCATGACTTACATTATTACCTATCACTTTTTTCTTACCACATACATAGCAGCTTGCCATTTTAACCTCCTTCAGTTTGCATATACTTAATTATTTATGATAACATTTTATTGATTTGGAGACAAGGAGGGAAGAATCAATTTATGTCAACTAAAGCAGTTAGAAGTATAGAGTTAGCAAGAGAGCTTGGAGTAAAACCTTTAGAGATTGTAAAATTTATTGAAAAAATAAGGAATATTCAATTTAAAAAGGGAACTACAAACATTAAGGTAGAGCCAGATGAAATTGACAAGATAATCCAACACTTTAAGAAAGAAGCCAAGTTAGAAAAAATAAAAGAGAAGGAAGAAAAGCCTGTTGAATTAAAAAAGACTGAAGACACAAAAGAATTAGAAGAAAAAAAACCAGTAACACCTAAAATTATTGAAGAAGAGATAAAGGAGGAAGAAGAGCTTCAGCTGCCTGGCAGATTTAGAAGAGAAATATCTTTTGAAAAAATTGAGAAAATAAAACCCAAACCTGTTCCTACAAAAATCCCTCCCAAGAAGTTTGAACCTAAAAAATGGCTTGATATAAAGGAACAGAAAAAAGTTAAGGATAAAAATAAGAAAGAAGAACCTGCTGTAACACCATCTACAGCTCCAAGAAAGAAATCTATTAAGATAGAAGAAGGAACAACAGTAAAAGAATTTGCCGAACTTATTGGGCAGAAAGTACCAGATGTAATAAAAAAATTTATGGAACTTGGTTATATGCCAACAATTAATCAACCTGTTGATATAGATGCAGCTCAGCTTGTCGCAGAAAGCTTTGGAATAAAAGTAGAATTTTCTCAGGCACAGGAACTTGATATTATTGAAGAAGTGGAAGATTCTCCAGAATTACTTCAACCAAGACCTCCAATTGTAACTGTTATGGGACATGTTGATCATGGCAAAACATCACTACTTGATGCAATAAGAAAAACAAAAGTGACAGAACAGGAAGCAGGAGGTATTACACAACATATTGGTGCATATAAGGTGACACTTCAAGGTAAAGATATTACTTTTCTTGATACACCGGGACACGAAGCATTTACAGCATTAAGGGCGAGAGGTGCGAAAGTAACTGATATTGTTGTTCTGGTTGTTGCTGCAGATGATGGAGTTATGCCACAAACCATTGAAGCAATAAACCATGCGAAAGCAGCTAATGTTCCAATAGTTGTTGCTGTAAACAAGATAGACAAACCAGAAGCAAATCCTCAAAGAGTAAGGACTCAACTCAGTGACTATGGAGTTATTCCAGAAGAATGGGGCGGGCAGAACATATTTGTTGATATTTCAGCCAAAAAAAGAATAGGAATAGAAAATTTACTTGAAATGATAGCTCTTCAAGCAGAAATAATGGAGCTTAAGGCAAATCCTAATAAGCCTGCAAGAGGAACAATAATTGAATCTCGTCTTGATAAAGGACGTGGACCTGTAGCAACAGTAATTGTTCAGAATGGAACTTTAAAGGTTGGAGATGCTTTTGTTGCAGGAGTAACATATGGCAAAGTAAGAGCAATTATTGATGATACAGGGAAAAGAATTAATGAAGCTCCTCCGTCTACTCCTGTTGAAGTTGTAGGATTTGAAGAAGTTCCTCAAGCAGGAGATAGTTTCACAGTTGTTGAAGATGAAAGGATAGCCCGTCAGATAGCAAACACAAGAGCACAAAAGAAAAGACTTGCAGAGATGCAAAAGGCGCAAAGGCTGACACTTCAGGATTTATATGAAAAAATTAAAGAGGGAGAAGTCAAAGAACTTAATTTAGTTATAAAAGGTGATGTTCAAGGTTCTGTTGAAGCACTTAAGAAAGCAGTAGAGGATATTACACATCCTGAAATTAAAGTTAAGGTTATACATACAGGTGTTGGAGGTATAACAGAGTCTGATGTAAATCTTGCAGCTACTGCTAATGCAATAATAATAGGATTTAATGTCCGTCCAGAAACAAAGGCTCAGGACCTGGCAGAACAACTTGGAGTTGATATAAAGCTTTATAGCGTTATTTATGAAGTAATTGATGATGTAAAGAAAGCCCTACAGGGAATGCTTGAACCAGAAATTAAAGAAAGAGTTATAGGTAGAGCAGAAGTAAGAGCAGTATTTAAAATATCCAAAATCGGTACAGTTGCAGGCTGTTATGTTTTAAATGGAACAATCTCAAGAGCAAGCGACGGCATAAGGGTAATAAGAGATAACATTGTAGTTTATGAAGGTAAGATCAGCTCTTTGAAAAGATTTAAAGAAGATGTAAGAGAAGTTCAGGCTGGTTATGAATGTGGAGTAACCATAGAGAACTTCAATGACATAAAAGAAGGCGATATACTTGAAAACTATGTTCTTGAAAAAGTTCCTGTGAAAGGTCTGTAAAATGCAACCCTATAAAAGGGCACAAAGGCTCAAAGTTCTTTTAAAGGAAGAAGTAGCTGAGATAATCTTGCATAAAATAAAAGACCCAAGACTCGGTTTTATTACAGTAACTGATGTTGAACTTTCAGATGATTTGCGAATAGCAAAAGTTTTTATTTCAGTGCTTAAAACAGAAGACAGACAGCTTACGCTTCAAATTTTAAATGACGCAAAGGGTTTTGTGCGAAGTGAAATTGCAAAAAGACTCAGAATTAAAATAATACCTACATTTGAGTTTTTATTTGATGAATCTATAGACCGTGGATTCAGAATTGACCAACTTTTAAAAGAGATAAAGAAGACTTCGGAGGAGGTTTGAGACCACCTGAATATTTAATTGATGCTATTAAAAAAAATAATTCTTTTTTAATACTTACACATACAACGCCTGATGGAGATGCTTTTGGTTCCTCTATCGCTTTAAAGTTTCTGCTTGAACAATTCAATAAAAAAGCAGAAATTTATGCAGAGTATCCAATCCCTGTGCAGTATCAATTTCTTCCAGGAAGTGACTCTATTAAAAATATTGAGCTTCTAAAAGTTGAAGATTTAGTTTTTTCATGCAATTGTGCTAAAGAGAATAGTTTGCCTTTTGATATTTTAATTTTGGTGGATTGTAATAATTTGTCAAGAATTAGCTATAAGAAGGAAATTATTGAAAAAATTAAAACTTTTTCGGGTACAAAGCTGATTATTGACCATCATGTTGAATCTAACCTTCCAGACCATAACTCTTTGAAATGGATTGACCCACAAAAGGCAGCAACAGGTATAATGGTTTTTTATCTCATTAAAGCATTCAATGGCGAAATCACACCACAGATTGCAACAAATCTTTATACAGCAATAATCGTTGATACAGGTAACTTCCAATTTGAAAATACAACAAAGGAAGTTTTATCAATTGCATCAGAACTGGTAAGCTACGGAGCAAAACCTTCCTATATTTATCAACATAGTTTTGAGTCATGGAGTCAAAACAGATTCAGACTTTTTATAAAAATGTTGAACAATATTGAGTTATTTCCTCCTATTGCAATATCGTTTATAAGTAAAAAGGATTTTGATGAAACTCTCACCCAGGAGTCTGACACTGAAAGATTTGTAGAGTTTTTGAGAATTTTAAAAGAAGTTAATATCACAGCTCTTTTTAGAGAAATTCAAGAAGGTTTTCTAAAAGTCAGTCTTCGTTCAAAGGGTGATTTGGATGTAAGCAAAATTGCAGAAGAATTTGGTGGAGGAGGGCATAAGAATGCCGCTGGATATAGAATTTCAGCATCCTTTGAAGAGGCACGAAATAAACTTATTGAAAAAATGAAGGTTTATAACATGTTGAAATAAATGGGAAAAATTATAGCAATAGCAAGTCAAAAAGGTGGTGTAGGTAAAACAACAACAGCTATAAATCTCTCAGCCTGTTTGGCAGTAAAGGGCAGAAAAATTCTTGTAATAGATTCAGACCCTCAAGCAAGCCTTACATTCGGCTTGGGGATTAGAAAAAATGGAGAAAAAATCAAAGGATTATATGAACTTTATGCGGGCAAGGCAACACTACAGGAAGTTTTGAGCCAGCCAATAGAAAATCTTTATGTAATTCCTTCAAGAATAGATTTATTTATGGCAGAACTTGAAATATTTGAAACTGAACAAAGGGAAAAAAGGTTAAAATTTTTACTTGAAAGCTTTAAAGATGAATTTGATTATATTTTTATTGATTGTCCTCCTTCATTTTCTTTTCTTACACTTTGCGCCCTTGTAGCTTCAGAGTCTGTAATAATTCCTGTTCAATGTGAACAGTTTGCATTAGAGGCTTTAAGAATATTTATCAAGCTCTTATGGAGAATAAAAGGAAGTTTTAATGAAGCTCTGGAACTTGAGGGAATTCTTCTTACAATGTTTAGTAAACATATTAACTTAAGCAGGACTATCGCAGAAGATATAAAAAGAGTTTTTCGCTCAAAAATTTTTGAGACTTATATCCCAAGAAATATAGCTTTATCTGAAGCTTCAATGAATGGAATCCCTGCTATTTTTTATGCACCAGATGCTTACGGAACAATTGCATATAGTGAACTTGCTCAAGAAATAATTTCTCGCCACAGTCCTTCATAGATATAAAATATGATTGCCATCATAGTTTTCCTCTGTTTTTGCAAGATAAAATAAAACTAAGCTAATCAATACTAAAGGAGGAAAGATGACAAAAAGGTCAATAGTTCAAATTGATCAAGACAGATGTGATGGCTGTGGAGCATGTGTAAATGCCTGTGCAGAAGGAGCAATTCAAATTGTTAATGGTAAGGCACAACTTATTAATGAAATTTATTGCGATGGACTCGGTGCATGTCTTGGAAGTTGTCCAAAAGGAGCAATTACAATAGTTGAAAAAGAAGCACAACCCTTTGATGAAGAGGCTAATAAAAAGCATCTTGAATTAATAAAAATCAAGGAAGTTCCGTCTTGTGAATGCCTTTCTTTCGCGAAGAATCACAAGCTTAATAACTGGCCTATTCAACTTAAGCTCATCTCTGTAAATGCATCATTTTTGAAGGATGCTCATTTGCTAATTGCTGCTGATTGCACTGCTTTTTCATACCCTAACTTTCACAAAGAGATTTTAAAAGATAAAAAATTAATAATTGCCTGCCCAAAACTTGATGATGCAAAATTTTATATTGAAAAACTTACAGAGATTTTTAATCTAAACAATATTAAAGCAATTACTGTTTTAAGAATGACAGTTCCCTGTTGTGCTGGACTTACGTGGATTATTAAAGAGGCTTTAAATAAGTCAGGTAAAAGTATTTCATTTGAAGAAAATATTATTGATATTGATGGCACTATGAAATCTTATTGAGTTCCTCTATCACTTTTCCTGCAAGCCGAAGATTAAATCCCTGAAGAGATGCTATTTCTTCAACTGTAGCAGCCTTTATCTTTGATATGCTTCCAAAGTGTTTTAGCAGTGTAAGTCTTCTTTTTTTACCAATTCCTTGAATTTTTTCAAGTAATGATTCAAAGGTAGCTTTTTTTCTGAGTTTTTTATGATATGATATAGCAAATCTATGGGCTTCGTTTCGTATTTTTTTTAACAGAAGTGAAGAAGGTTTTTTATCTTCAAGAACAAGCTCTCTTCCATCAGGGAAAATAAGTCTATCAGGGTCTTTTGCAATTGCGAAAACATTGAGTTTTTCTTTTAATTCATTAATAACTTTGATTGCAGCATTTAAATGTCCCAAGCCTCCATCAATTAATATTAAATCAGGTTCTGGTAACTCTGCATTAAATTTCTTAACTACTCGGTGGACAATTTCTTTCATTGCTGAGTAGTCATCAATACCTTGAATTTCCTTTATTCTCAAGTGTCTGTATAAGTTTTTATCAAAGAAGCCATCCTGCCAATAGACAAAACTTCCAACTGAATAAGAACCAAAAAGGGTTGATACATCAAAAGCTCCGATTTTAGAAGGAATTTCGGAAAGATTTAGTCTTTGTTTTAATTCTTTAAGTGATGTTTCCAAAGGTGAAATCTTTGATTGTAAATGAATTTTTGCATTATTTAATGCCATGTCAAGAAGGGCTTTTTCTTCTTCTAAGGAAGGAGTTTTGAGTTCAACAAAATCTCCTCTTTTCTCCTTTAACCACTCTTTTATTTCTGTTAAACTTTCTGGCAAGTTTTCTAAAATAATGATTGGAGGAGGAATCAGGGCTTCTTTTGAATAAAGAGCTTCAATTACTGCATGAATAAGCTCTCCTTCACTTTCATAAAAAGCCTTTTTGACTGTCCAATCATTTGAACCAACAAGTAATCCATTCCTTACAAATAAAGTATTTACAGATATTTTAGAATCTTCAATATATACTCCTATTACATCCATATCATCAAGCGTTTGAGAAACTACTCTTTGCTGTGTGAATATTTTTTCAAGTCTTCTAATCTGATCTCTAATCTTTGCTGCTGCTTCAAATTTAAGCTCATGAGAAAGCTTTTGCATTTTTTCATAAAGAATATTCAATAATTCAGTTTTTTGTCCTTTTAAAAATAATACAACCTCATTAACTCCCTTCATATAATCCTCTCTGCTAATAAATCCAGCACATGGAGCAGGACATCTTTTCATTTGATATTGAACACAAGGACGTATAGGCTTATTTAGTCTGTATTTACATGTTCTTATTGGAAAATTTCTTCTGATAAAAGATAAAGCCTCCCACATAGACTGAGCAGGAACATAAGGACCAAAATATAAATTGCCGTCTTTTTTAGGTTTTCTAACAACATCTATTTTAGGCCATTCCTCTACAACTGTTATTCTAAGATATGGATAGCTCTTGTCATCTCTAAGCAAAACATTAAATGAAGGTTTGTGTTGCTTTATCAGATTTGCTTCAAGAACAAGAGCTTCAAACTCATTTGATGTAACAATATATGAAAAATCTTTAATAAGTTTAACCATTTTTGATTTTCTTGGGTCAAGGTCATCTGATTGAAAGTAACTTTTAAGCCTGTTTCTTAGATTTTTAGCTTTCCCAACATACAAAACCTTTCCTTTACTGTCTTTAAATAGATATACTCCCGGTAAAGAAGGAACAGTATTTAAATCAATCATAATAATATTGTATCAGATTACTTCTCTCGGGCAGTATAGACTCTGTCCCAATCTGAAGGCGGAGGATTTAAAATATAATCTTTACATCTTTCTTCATAAATTGAAGAGACTTGATCACTGAATTCTTCATGAATATAGGTAAATATTTTTAAGGCTTCTTTGAACATGCAGTTTCTATACAGATGTAATGCTTTCTCAAAATCTTTTACAACAGAAATTAAAGGAGAATCTTCTTCCATAACTTCATAGATTTTTACAGGTTCTTTTTTCCCTTTAACTCTTATTAAATCAAGCTCTCTTATAAAGATTTGTTCTTTATTAACAATACCATTAAAGGTGCTTTCGCTTATTATTATTTTTGTCCCATAAAACTTATTCAATCCTTCAAGTCTTGATGCTAAATTTACTGTGTCTCCAATTGCAGTATAGTCAAATCTTTTTTCTGTCCCCATGTTTCCTGTAATTGCCTCACCTGTATTTATTCCTATACCAATGCCTATTTGAGGAAATTTCATCATTGCAAACTTTTCATTCAATGATTTAAGCTCCTTAAGCATTTCAAGGGCTGTTAATACAGCTTCTCTGGCATGTTCTTTTAAATCAACAGGTGCATTATAAACTGCCATTATGGCATCTCCAATGTACTTGTCAAGCATTCCTTTATGTTTAAGCACTATTTTTGTCATAGGGTCAAGATAATTATTAAGTAATGTAACAAGCTGCTCAGGATTAAGGGATTCAGAAATGGTTGTGAAATTTCTTATATCAGAAAAAATTACTGTAATTATTCTTTTTTCGCCTCCAAGCCTTAATTTATCAGGATTTTTAATTATGATTTCTACAAGTTCTGGTGCAATGTAGCTTGAAAAGGCTTTTTTTATAAATTTGCTTTTTTTCTCAATAATTAAATTCCTGTATGCCTCTGATGCTAAATAGCATATAGAAAGGGATATGAAGGGATAAATAATTGAAAGATCAAGAAAATAGGCTTTAAAAATAAAGAAATTACTTAGATAGGTTAAGAAAGTAATTCCAGAAAAAATAAACAAGGAAATTAAAGTTTTGGAAGCCTTTGTAAGAAACAAACAAAGCAATAAAACAGGGATAGCTATAAATGCAATATCAAGCAGTGTTACCCATGCATTGTGAATCAAATATTGTTGTTTGAGAATATTAGATAATACCGTAGCTGATATTTCAACTCCCGGCATCACTGGATCAAATGGTGTATTGCGAATATCAGATATTCCCATCTCGGTTGCACCTATAAAAACAATATTATCCGATGACAATTTTAGATTACCATTTATGATATCAACAGCTGATACAGTTTGAAATGAACCACCTTTACCATAGTAATTGATTGTCAGTCTCCCTGATTCATCAACAGGTATAAGTTCATTACCTACCCACAAACCTTTTATTCCATAATTAGTAATTCCGACAATCAAAGGACTATTTTTGAATTTTTCTAATGTTTTAAGTGATAAATGTGGATAGAGTTCTCCATTATAAAGAACAAGCAGATTTATTTTTCTGTAAACTCCATCATCATCAGGAAATATATTGAAAAATCCTGCTTGAGCTTTTATTAATGGGATATTAAGTTCAGCATAAGGGAATTCTTTTACTGGTAAAATTTTTACATCTTCTAATATCTTAACTATTTTTATTTTTGAGTGCATGAGATTTAAGTAGGATTGAGGATGAATTTTAGTTTCCTCATCTCTAAAATAGTAACCTGCAACTACATTGTTTTTATTTACAGCATATGAAAGAAGCTTATCAGAATAAGCATTTGAAGGTTCTGAAAAAACAATATCAAGAGCAATGACTCTGACTTCTTTAAGATTTTCAATAAGCTTAGCTATAATTTTTCTATCCCAGGGCCATCTTCCAAGTCTGTCTATACTTTTTGAATCTATTGCAACAATTACTATTCTTTTATCAGGCTCAATATCTCCTCGTAATCTAAATTTTACATCCTTAAGTTTCAAATCTATGGAGTTTAAAAAGTCTATTTTACAAAAATAACTAATAATAACAACCAGTATAGAACAAAATCCTATACAGAAAAATATAAATAACTTACTTTTCATTCTCTAAAAGTCTGATAATTGTTTCAACATTCGTTATATACTTTCCTTCGGGATAAGTTTTTTTGTATTGATAAAGTCTTTGTTTTGCCTGTTTTTTTAATCCAAGTTCATAAAGTGTCATTCCTGTAAGATAAAGCGATGTTTCTTTCTGCGGAATCTCAGGATATTCTTCAAGAATAAGCAAATACTCAGCTAATGCAGCCTCAGGATTTCTAAGAAATCTTGAATATACAGTGCCTCTTTCAAGCCTTGCATCAGCTCTTATCTCTGGTTTATCACTAAGGTCAAGAGCTATCTGAAATATATAAAGAGCTTCTTCATATTTGCCGCTGTCAGCAAGATAATGCCCGTAATTTATATCCCACCTTGCTATTATATTTGGCAGAGCACCTGATATTTCCCATTCCTTAGGTGGAACTGCTGCTGTAAGCATGGAGAGTCCTTTTTTTGCGTCCTCAAGAAGACTACCATGCTCTACTTTAACAGGTTCTGCAGGTGTTAATCCTCTTGTATTCTGAATCATGGTATCAGGAATAAGGATTTTTTCTGGCGTATCATGTCCAGTTATGTAAACTGTATTTTCATTACCAAAAAATACATTTGCCTGTCCCTTAGCAAGCATTAAAAATTCAGTTCCTTTTATACCTGCTACTGCTGTAGGAGTTTTAACTTTATAGTTAGTAGTCTGTCCTGTAATTTTTACCACAGTTGCTCTGATTTTCCCCTGCGCTACATAAAAAACTCCATTTTTCTTCCCTTTATCAAGCAAATATTCTGAAATTTCAAGTTCTGTGTTATCAGAAAGAGTAAATTTGCTTCCATCAATTAGTTTAATAATTGTCCAGCTTTTTGGCTCTGTTTTTATCCAGTAGCCAGTGTTTATTGTAAGTCCTGCCTTAGCTTTTTTATAGGGGATACCTGCTTGCTCTCTGTAAAGAACCGTTCCATCAATTTTTTCAATCTCTCCAATTGCTCCATAGGCAAGTGATGATAAATATAATATGAATAGACCAATAAGAACTACTATTTTCATAAATACCTCCGATGTTTAAAGGCTTTCAATCTCTTTTACAGCTTTTATTTCAAACTCTTTTTTGCCAAGCCCTTTCCATATTTCAAGTGCTCTTATAAAATACTCTTTTGCTTTTTGTTTTTCACCCATATTTTTATAGAATATGCCAAGAGTCTCCATATCAAGAGCTATTTTTTCTGGTATTGCCAGTTCTTTATCAATTTCAAGTGCTTTCAGGAAATATTGCCCTGCCAATGCGTTATTTTTATCTAAATAAACATGCCCAAGAAGTCTTAATGAATTAGCTTCTTCAATTCTATTTGTTTTCTGATTTATTATCAGAGCTTGATTGAGTAATTTTTCTGCCTCCTCATATTCATGCTGTTTGATTTTAAGTCTTGCAATAAGATTTAATGATTTTATTCTAATATTGGTGAAATTAGAAAAGCTTAGTTTTCTCAATAGTTGTTCAACATTTTCATTCAGCAGAAAACCTATTCTTGCTTTCTCAAAATTTAGCTCTTCAAGAGTATCTTCAGGTAAAAATGCTCTATTAGAAAGCTCAGTTGCTGAATCAATAAGTTTTTTGGCTTCTTCTATCTGCCCAGTTGAGGTATAAAGCCTTGAGAGACTTATTAAAACTATCACAGTCGCATTATCATCCTGAATTATACGAGATTTTTTAAGAGCTTCATGATATAAACTTTCTGCTCTTTCAGATTGTCCTTTTTCAAAGGCTTTATTTGCCTGTAAAATCAAATTGTTAAGTTCATTTATTCTATATGGCTGTTCCAGAGGAGGTTTGTAACATCCATGCATCAGAGTTAAACAGACGATTGCAATAAGACTAATCAAAATTGATACAGGTCTTGGTTTGTGTAATCTTTTTTTATGGTTCATAACTATCGGACTCTAAAGGCTTGATTTCTTGTTTTTTAATCCCTTCTCTTATGGGCCAAAGTCCTTTTATACTCTGAAGTATCTCATCAGCATCCTGCATACTTTTTTTTGTTTGCTCAATAATAACTGGTATGTCCTTTTTTGTCGCTGATTTAATTGTAGTTGCTGTTTCATTTAGCTCTTTTGAGAGTTTTTGTAAAGATTTGATAAGTTCTGTGAGTTCTTCAATAGTTTTTTCTGTTTTTTGAGTTATCTGCGGAGTTTTGCTGTTAAGCTCTTTAAGAAGTGCATTAAGTTCTTCAGTTGTATTTATTAAATTTTTGGAGATTTTTTCAATATTTTCAAGACTTTTCTTAACACTGCCTTGTGGTTCATTGACGTAATTTATTGTCTCTTTTATTCCTTTGAGAATTTCTGAAATCTCTCCTTTCAGCTCTGCTGCTATTTCCTCAATTCCTGCTTGTCTAAAAAACTTTATTGCTTCTCCAGATTTAAGAGGTTGTCCTTTGCCAGGTAATATCTCAATATAAGACTCACCTATAAAACCTTCCTTTGTAAGCACTGCTACAGAACCTTCTCTAAACCATTTTGCATGAGACTGCTCTATGGAAAGAATAATTTTCACAGTGCCGTCATCCTGTAAGTTCATATTTTTAAGCCTCCCTATCTTAAAACCTGAAACCTTAACAGGCATTCCATTGTAAAGTCCTGTAGCTTTTGTTGTTATGAAATAAAAATCTTCTGTTTTTATAAACATTCCTCTCTGTTTCCCAATAAAAAAAAGAAGAATGATGATTCCAATAAGAGCTATTGCAATAAATAGAAAAATTTTTCCTTTAAGGAAAACAAATCTCGGATCTGTTTCTTTAATTTTCTGCATTTTTAATTATATTTGCTTTCTCAATTAATAAGCCTTCTTTTTCTGAACCAAGAATATATAGAATAGTAGCTTTATCTCTTAACTTTTCTATCTTTTCAGTAAGCCATTTTTTTTCTGATTCTTCAAGCCCATCAAATGGATACTCAAAAATAATAATCTCAGGCATCATTAAAAAAGCTCTTGCAATCCCGATAAGCCTTTTTTCAAACTTTGTAAGTTGGGATATACTGCACATTGGTTCTCTTTTAAATGCAAGTTCTTTTAGAATTTCAACTCCCCTTTTAGTAATACTTTCCTCATCAGCAATTTTATGATAAAGAGCAGGAAGCATAAGATTTTCCCATGTCTTTAAATTACTTATAAGACCTCCTGTTTTAAAAACTATACTGATTTTTTTTCTTAGTTCAAAAAGCTCGTCTCTTGTAAGCTCATTAAGTCTTCGTCCCATTAAAATTACTTCTCCTCTATTAGGGCTTTTTATGCCTGTAACTATTTTTAAAAATTCACTTCCCTGTTCATCTTTTTCAAAGATAAAAACAGTTTTTGAACCTTTTTCAACTTCAAAGTTCATCTGTTTATTAATAAATTCACCAGTTAAGCCGATAACTTTTATCATTCAATAATTTTCGCAATAACATCAATTATAACATCAATTAGAAACAATGAAAAAAGACTTCCTGTGACAGCTTTTGTTGCTCTCTGAGGTATCTCCGTAGGACTTTTCATAACAGAAAGACCCTGCCATATACAGATTAAAGAGATTAAAAAGCCAAAAATCAGTGATTTTAAAAAAGATATTACAATTTCTTTAATAGAAAGATGAAAAACAATTGCGTTCGCATAATCTGAAAAAGGTATTCCGCTCATTAAGGTTGCCAAAAAAACACCTCCAAACATGGCTGTAAGCTGAAAATATATAGACAGAATAACAGCAGAACAAACAACTCCATAAAGCCGTGGTTTTATTAAATAAACTTCAGGTTTTATTCCCATCGCCTCAAGATACTCAATCTCTCTGCCCAGTTTCATTGTTGCAAGTTCTGTTGCAATTGCTGAACCACTCCTTGTAAGAATTATGAGTCCTGTAAAAAATGGCCCGATTTCTTTTAAAACCAGCCATAAAAGTATTTTACCAATCATATTACTTGAGCCTGTTCCAGCTATTGAAGCCGTCTGAAGAACTATTATTAAACCTATAAGTAATCCTGAAATTGTTACTGCAGGAACTGCCTGAATTCCTGTAAAGTAAATTTGTCTTAAAAAAACTTCTGTAACAGGTGACATTAGTTTCTTTTTGCTTTTATTTTGAATACAAAATCATAATTAAGTATATCTTCCCATTTATAACCTTTAAGAGTTGAGCGAGTATCGTCAACATCTCCATAAGGATTACCCGGGATATAAAACCAGTTCATTATTACATCTCCTGAATATCTGAGAACAATCCAGTATCTTCCTTTGTTTATCTTTATTTTATCAGGAAATGTAAAGTCAACCCAGTAATAACCTGGTTTTCTCTGAATATTTTCAAGAAATACAGGATTTGATCTGAATCCTTTAAATCCTGGTTTCCCTTCTTCATCATAAATCAAATCAATATAAATAGTGCCATCCCCACCAAATTTTCTCATTGCAAGAGATATTTTCTCAATCTCCAAGAATTCATCAATTCTGAATGCTTGAGCATAGATATATCTTGAAGTAACATACTCTGCGGTTTCTTTATCCAGAATTTTTGTCGCTCTATCACCAGAGACCTGATAAAGTTCAACAAGATTAGGGAAATCCATATTACCAAACTCAAAAACTTTCTCTTTTGGCAAAGAAGGAGCAGGTGGTGGAAGAGGTTTTTCAGGCATAGGAGGTTTTTCAACCATCTCCTTTTTAATAACTAATTTATTACTTAAAAGATATGATTTCGGTGCGGCTTCAGATGCTTTTGGTGATATATGAATACTGTCAGAAATAAACTTTGCATTAATTGTTTCACTGAATGGAGGCAGATATGGATAAGCCCTCCATGTGTCATTAACTTCATCTGACTCAAGAGCATGGGTTTGCTTTATATGTCTTGTTGAGGTAAACTGCTTTGACTGCTGAGGATCATAGCTCAACCATCCAAGATCGGGAAAATAAATCTCTATCCAGGCATGTCCTCCTTGTCCCATGCTCTGCACAAGGAAACTTTTACCAAGAGGAATCTTCCATTGTTCTTTAAGGGTTATCCCCCCCACAACTCTTGCAGGAATTCCAGAAGCTCTAAGAAGTGCGATTGCAATGTGAGCAAAGTTCTGACAGTTGCCTTTCCCTGTTTTAAGTGTCCACAAAGCATCAAACTGTGGTGGATTGTATGTGTATTTTACATTGTCAACAACCCAGTTAAGAATTCTCGTAACCGCTTCATACTCTGTCTGAGAATTTTTTGTAAGTTCTCTGGCAAGCTTTATAATATCAGGATGCTCTGATTGAACAAGTTCTGTTGATTTAAGAAAAAATTTTTCAGATTCAGGAATGTTTTTTAATGGGAACTCTGAAGTAGAAGTTTCTGCTCTTAATTCTGAACCAACAGAGGCTTCAAAGGTAACAGTCACTTTTACCGATTTTGTGAGATTTTTCCAGCTTGCAACTGCCCAATGATTTCCATAAATATCAGTTACTTTTTGAAATTGCTCTGGTTTTGGTTCAATTTTTATATCAAGATTATAGATTTTCTGTGAGACGAACTTATTTGAAAAATCCTTCGGAAGAGCGAATCTAAAACTTAAAGTTTCAAGGGACTGAGGCACAGCAAAATCCATTTGCTGGGTCACTTTTATCTTACTGTAAAGACTGCCTTCCAGAATAAGAGTTTTGGGAAAAGCAGTATAGGCGGTTAAAAGAGAGCAAAAAATTATTATTAAATATATCAAAATCTTTAGTTTTTTCATTGAATTTCAATTTTAAGGGCAGGACTGAGCCTGCCCTTTTTTAGTTAATCACATACATTATTTGTGCATCTTCCGCTACAGCACTGGCCGCTGGATGTGCACCACCATCCAGAGGGTGTGCAGGGTTTTGCAGAAATCATGTTCTCCATTTTTCCATCAACATTCATTGCAAGGCAGTAGTCAACTTTTTGAAAAGCGGTAGAATTATCCTTATTCTGAGCCACTGCAAAACCAACAACCAAAAATGCAAAAAGCAGGACAATAATGAGATATAGTTTTTTTCTCATTTTAAAACCTCCTTAGAGTTATATAAGCTCCTCAAGGAGCTCCACTAAATTGTATATATAGTGAGAAAAGTTTTCAAGGTAATTTTCACATTATTTTGTTTCCACTTTAAGCATTGTCTCATAAAACTCTGATGCCTTACTCTGTCCTTTCTGAACAATCTGAACACCTCTTGTTTTATTCTCTACTTCTTCAAGCCTCGTCTTTATCTTGTAAACCCCTCCTGCTTCCTCAAGCTCAACACTGCCAAGCTCACCTGTGCTTGCATAAACAATAACATTCTCTTCACCAAATGGTGGTGTTACTTCAAGCTCAAATCTGTCAGGACCTGAAGGTATTTCATAGATGACTCCTCCCTGAAAGTAGTTATCTTTTCTGTAAGGATTGGGAAGAATCTGGACAAGACTTCCATCTGCCTGCCTGTAAACAATCCTTGCATAAAAGGGCTTATTTCCTCTTAGAAAAACCTTTATCTTCTCTCCCGCCTTATACTCCCTTTTTTCTGTCCATATTTGAACCTTAAGGGGTGCTGAAGGGTCATCAAGAGAAACTGCCCCTGATATCTTTTTCATAGCAGTCTCATCAGGAATTACCTCTGCCTTAATCTTTACTTTATAACAATCACCAACCTTTGGGGGTTCACTGTCCCATATACCTTTCTGCTCAATAATTCTTACCTTTGCATTTGCATAGGCATTTACTATGTCTTTTTGAAGTTCAAAATCTTTAACCTGAGTTTCTGCCTGAATATAAGTTGATACCTGCTCAATTGCCTTTCTTTTAGCATCCTGAAGTGCTGTCTCTTCAGTCTGCCTTTTTGTCCTGTCTTCACCCATGCAAGCATAACCTTCTGATTCTGTGATTGCAGACTGGGATGCATAGACAGTAGAAGCTAAAATTAAAATTAATAATGCAATATAAAAAATTTTTTTCATGAACATCTTTAACACTTAACTTTGTATGCTACACATTTACCACTTTTGTCAGGGCAGCATCTTTCACACCAGTGCTGTCCATTTTTGTCACAACAGCAAACTCTCTCATAACATCCATTTGGCTGAAGATTCCAAGGTGCGCAGTTTGCTGAAGCTGCAAGTAGAATATTTTCTGAACTAATATTGCATGAACCTGATGACTCAGTGGGTTTAGTTAATGATAAGCTTGAAGAAGCAAAAGCAAATACAAGCCCGATTAAAAAAATTGATAATACTAACCTTTTCATCTTAATCTCCTATTTTTGTTTCTTTTTCTTTAATTTCACTAATTTTAGCAGTATTCTCCTCTATCTTAAATAAAACAACTGTTAATTCAAGAAAAACTCTTGACCATATTATACCCAGAAGAGCAATCAATGGCGCTAAAACTATCTGCAGAAACCCTGCACCAGGTGAATATTTCATAGTGCTTACACCACCTATTAAAAGCATTAAACCAATAAGTCCTGAACCGATGATTGCAAGAATATAGAGAAGTTTGATTATTTTTACAGTGATAAAACTTTTAAATGATAAATCAAAAAGCTGTGCAAAAAAGCCTTTTTCTGTCTCCATAAATCCTCCTTTTTTATTTATTTATCAATCTTTCCATTAAAAACCTAACCTGCCTGTCCTCAGGGTTTAGCCTTAAAACTTCTTCAAAAACTTTTTTTGCTTCCTCTTCCCTGCCAGCTTGATAGTAAATCAAACCCAATGACTTCTGCAAAGTTGAATCTTTTGGAAATTTTTCCACCCCCTCTCTAAGATATTTCAATGTTTTTTCTTCTTCCTTCATTTCCTGATAGCAGATGGCAAGATAATAATAAATCTCTGGAGTAGGTTGAGCTTTCAGAGCTTCCTCAAAAAGTGTTACTGCCTTACCATAGTTTCTCTGCCTAAAGTATTCTCCTGCCTCAATTACAAACTCTGTTGCTTTTCTCTGCCTTTCTTCCTGAGAAAGTTTTGCATAGGGATTTGTAATCGGATTTACAAGTTTTCCTTCAGGTAGTTTGGCATCATAAACACTGCTTATTTGAATGTTCCTAAGCCTCATTTCATCGCTATTTATTGAACCAAAGTAATTTGGAGCAATCTTTAAAAATGTTTCTGAATAAATATTAAGACTATTATCGTAGATGTTATTATCTCTTATCTCACCTGAAAATCCAATAATTTTAATGCCTGTTTCATTCTGGAACAGACTGTTAAGATAAATTATTGAATTTGTTTTGACAAGTTCAATCCCTGTTTTATTTCCTGAAATTGTTAAATTTTTAATGGAAGGTGACGGTATTCCTAATACTGAAATTCCTTTGTCATTATCAGAAATTATTCCATTTTCAATAACGCCTCCTGAAGAATTCAAACTTATCCCTGTTTCAGCATTTTTAATTCTAAATCCGTTCATTTCTATATATCCGCCTTCTAACACGATTCCCTTCCACTTTTTATTACCAACGGGGACAAATTCAACAGGAAAATCCTTTGCATTTATGACAATTTTCCCTTCCACTTTAAGTTGAGCATTTTCATCAAACATTAATCTTGTCTCAGGCTCAATTGTAAGAGTTAATCCCTTAGGAATCCACAGGCTATTTTTTACAATATAGTTGCCTGAAAGAACTGTATCTTTTTCAATACTTCCTGAAATTATCTGAGGCTCTTTTGCAGTAAGAAATGCTTTTTTTGCATCCTGTATCTCTGACTCATTACCAGCAGTATCATAGGCAACAACTCTGTAGTAATAAACCTTTCCATACTCTACGGTTTTATCTTCAACGAAATTAAACTCTGTTGTTGTAATCTCTTTAAATCCACTTAAAGGCTGTTCACTTCTTAAAACTCTGTATCCTTTAAGATCAGAAACATTTTTCAGAGCCTGCCAGCTTATCTCAATCCTGTCATGAAAACCCTTTGTTCTTAATCCTGTTACCTGAGGCGGCGGAGTAGTATCAATCGTTACAAATCCGCTTACATCAATCCATTGAGTGTCATAACCTCCAAGTTTTCTTAAAGATACAATTATCGGTGCTTCTTTTACATTATCTCCGGGCATGACTATATACTCACCAATATAGATTCCGGGCTGTGTTTCTTTCATTGGGACGCCTTTCTTAAAATTACCAATATCAAAGGTGGCAACCATTCCTCTGTCACCTTCTGCTCCGACCTGTATTACCTTGCCTTTACCAAAAGGTGAATCTTTCGCATTTGTGAGAACCTCTTTAATTACGGGTCTTTGTTCAATAAGTCCTTCAGGAGATGGGATTTTTTCATTGAATTTGTAACAGAGTTCATTGAGCATTCTTACCTGCTGAATGTCTCGTATGTTCATTACAGTAGATATTGCTGTCATGACTGCACTCAAAGGAGAAAGAGGCACTCCACCTTCATGATATCTTACTGAATCCTTTAGCCTGAAGACTTCTTTCCCTGTTTTTGTGTTTATCATCCACACTTCAGCTTCAATTCCAAGCTGAGAGTAAGCAACTGCATAGATTTTTTTATAATCTATAACTTTTCCATAAATCAATCCATCACATCCTAAGGCTTCGCATATATCTTTTGGTGGAATTTCAAGAATGCTTTTACCTGAGCTTTTTTCAAGCTGAATTATTTTTTCATCAACCACAGCGAGTTCAATGTCTCTGTAAGGTTTTGAGCTAAAGTGATTGTAAAAAGCTTTTCTTACCTGATTTGCAATCCCCATCTCTTCTGTTTTGTTTTCAAAGGGAAGAATTGCAACAGTCTTTGGAAGCTCTTCATCAGAGATTTTTGACTCAGGGGTTTCTTTTTTAATTTCGGGCAAGGTGGCACAGGAAGCAATAAACAGGAGAATTGCCAAAAGGAAGAAAGACTTCTTCATAATTTACTCCTTAGGCTTTTTTCAAATTATAATGTTTTACTTAAATGATTTCAAGGTAATTTTCACATTTTTTAAAAAATCGGGCTGATTTGTTCAGCCCGATTGAAATTTACATGAATGGTAATGTATCGTCACCTTCTCGCAAAACTTTTGTGAATGGAATTATTTTGTCTCAACCCATCCTGTTACGGTTGTATACTTTATAAATGGACCGTTGAGCACTTTAACTTTTACGTAATCTTTGGTCATTTCAAAGTTTTTGTTCAACATACCTGTGCTGTCATCTGCTCCACCCTTTTTATAAACAAACCATTGATGTTTTGAAAAATCGTATACAGCAACCTCATGAAGCCCAGCTGCAAGGGCAAAATTGTCATTAATCTGGTTAACATATCCTTCAACTTTGTGACGGGTTATGGTGGTCATTTTGTAAAATTGCCATTTTTTTAATGCATTATCATATACTGATGCTCCTTTGAATCCGTATTTTAGAGTCATGGTTTTGCTTGATATTGGCTTGAAAGCTGGCAAACCAACATCTGAGGAATCCTGTGCCATTAATGAAAAACTTCCTGTTAAGATAAAAAATCCAATCAAGATTAAAATTAAGCCTTTGTGTTTCATTTTTTTCTCCTTTTTTTATTATTGCATACACTGAATGCTAAGAAACCTGATTTTCCCATCTCTTGTTGCCCACCCAGCACCTTCAGCTCCTACAAAGTCTATATAAACAGGTTTCGGATAAAGAGTCATCAAATCAAATGTATAGGTATACCACTGTCCTTTTGGAACTTTTGTTCCGTATGCAGTGATGCTTGGAGATACAGGATCAGCATAATAAAACCCATGCCAGAACATTCTTCTTGCTGTATCATTCGGATTTTCACTTAAAAAATTGTGCACAACTCCATTGGCATCTGTGTACGCCATAAAAACTGCAACAGGTGCTTCTCTTCCTTGCCATCCTGTTCCTGTAAGCGTCTGATAGTCTGCCTTTACAGTAGCGGTGAGAATAAGAGATTTACATGTGGAGACACTGACATTTAATTTCTGCATGATTCCTATCCTGTGATTTCCTGATGTGCTTCTAAATCTTATACCATCTGGTTCTGATATAACCTCACCTTTACCATTAGAAGGTTTATACCATTCATGTATAGTCCATCCTGAAAGAGCCTTTAGTTGAGTGTTATTTATTAATTCCTTTTTTGTTATCTCAGGTTTCTTATCAGTTGGAGTTCCAGTTGAATCTTGTGGAGGCTTTTGAGGAGGTGGTGAAACTCCCATACATTTTTTTAGCAAATTTTCCTGATGTTGAAGATCATTATTAATAGAAGTTCCAAGAGTTTCTTTACAGCGGTTATAATGCCTGTTATAATCATACTCAAGTAACTGGGAAGTCATATTTAACTTTTGTCTGCAATTGTTGGCAATCCATTGCTGAGTATTTTGAGCTGCTTTTGCTGCATATGCTCTACAAGCACTTTCAAGTTCTCCACCACTAAGAGGTTTAACTGCCATACTGTTTTGAGGATAAAGTAACAGTAAAAATAACATAAAGAAATAACTTTTGATGCAGATTCTCTTCAAACTTAGGAAGATTTCCATTTCTTTCTCCTTTTATAAATTTTTGAGGCTTCTTACAATATAGTGAATCACTGATAATTGTAAGAAAATTAAAATTCCCTATCCTTAAAATCATCTATGTTTTAACTCTTTAATCAATCATCTTAAGTAAAATTTGCCTTTTAACTTTTCAATATCTGGAGTAATATTCGGACTTTGATTTATATTTAAACGTTTAGCTTCGTCCTCTACCAGAGGCTTTATATATTGATAGATGTCCACTATAGCTTTTTTGCCTTCTTTCAATGCTTTCAGAAAATAGTATGTGAATATCCCGTGTCCTAACTCTGGAGAAGATGTGCTTATTTGATTGCCTTGAGAGGCTGAAATAACAACCATATTTTTTGATATCATAGGCATATCTGACATGATCACAAGAGGTCGTGCACCTTTTGCAAGCACGCTTCTACCGCCTATCCCTGAAAAACACGAGTCAAGAACCACAATCACCTCTGTAGCCCTTAATTTAGCAAGTTTCTCATAAAGTCTTTTTAATGAATACCCTGTTACATCAAGATAATTAGGGTCTCCATCATAAGGCACTATATAGGCATCTCCTGTTTTTGGCTCAGGTGCACCATGTCCTGAGTAATAAATGAAAACTTTACTGTCAGCTTTTACATGATTTGGAAGCCATGCTTCTATAGCTTTTTCAATACCTGATTTTGTTGCCTTTTCATTTATAAGAACCTCTATATTTCTTTCTTGAAAACCCAAAGCTTTAAGATAGTTTCTTATAAGTTTTGCATCGCTACTTGAAAAATCCGATTTTGGCAAATCTTGATATTCTTCAATACCAACTATAACAGCAATATCATTTGGTCTTGATTTTACTTTAAACTCTGGCACAGGTTCTATTTCTGAAGTAGCAGGCTTTATCTGTGATTTATATGTTATTTTCTTATCAGTCTCCTTTTGAGGCTGTGACATAATCTTCTTACCTTTATCTTCTGGGGAAACATACTGAACTTGTAATTGAGCACCAGTAGGATCTTTAAATTCATACATGCTGCATCCAGCAAACACAAAAGCATAAGAAAAAATGAAAATAAATATTCTGAATCTACTAAACATTTATATCACTCCTCTTTAATATTCCAGAGTTTTGATTATCTCTGGTATAGCCTGTTGCATAGCAGATTGCAATGCTTTTTTTAAAGAAATCCCTTTTGTTTCTGCTGAACCCATTACAGACCTTTCATCACCTTTTGCCATAACATTGATTATTTTTACTTTAACGCCATTTTTCCATATTTCTACTGTGAATTGAATATCACTAATTGCACCAACAGTCCAGAATCCTACATCTTGATCAACAAATACTCTCAAAAGAGTTAAATCAATACCCTTGGGGACATCGTCAGGTAATTCTATAACAGGCATAACTGTATATCCAGCAAAAGAAAGTTCTTGTATAAGAGCTTTTACTATCCAGTCACCTATATCATTACTTGTTATAACATCTGCTGTTTTCATACCATAGGTATTTTTCACTGTCCCGATAATTATTTCTCCAGAAGGTTTCTTGCTAAGACCTGTGTTATCTTTAGGTTTTGCAATATATACTTCCCCTGTTCCACCTTTTGCATTAACAGTTCTTTCATAAGTCAAATCAACTCTCTGATCAACAAAAGCACAGCCTGCAAATAAAATAGCTCCTGTTAAAATAATAGCTATTGTTTTTAACATAAACATACCTCCACTTTAATAATCCAAATTCAAGCTATTTACATGTTATTTTTTCTTTATTCTATAAACCACTGTTGCTTCTGTCCATTCATCTGGTTCAAGCTGATTGAGTCTTCTTATAAGATCGCTTATCATTCCTGTGGATTTTGCATCGTAAACCTGAAACATGCCTTCTTGAAAACCAAGAGAAATAAGGTTTTCCTTTTTCTTTGTAGCTATAATCTTGATGCTTTCTTCTGCAACATTACCGTTAAAATCAGGCAATAACATTGCCCTAAGTTTTATTGATTCACTCGGGAAACTATAAATCTCTTGCCCTCTGATAAAATTGTCTTTCATAATTGAATTAGGTAGTAGCAATGTTACAGAACCATCAGCAGCAATTGAAAATATATATACATAACAGTCTTTGTTTGCCTGATAGAATATTTTCACTTCATCGCCTTCTTTTAAATCCGCTTTTGAAAGAGAAAGTTTAACAGATAATCCATGTTCCTTTTCAGGATATATAGGCTCAACAAATGCTCTAAGGCTCACTTTATAAAGGTTTCTATCCTTCTCATCCCAGCCTTCTTTTATGATTTCAACTTTATTGATTTTTCCCCTCACAGAGGCATAAATAAGGTCTTCTGCAAGCTGGCTGTTTGAAACTATAGTATGGGACTTTAAGAATACACCAACTGCCTGTTCAATTGCTTTTCTTTGTGCATCTGCCTTTGCTCTTGCTATAGCCTCTTTCGGAGTATCTATTTCACTCATATATGCTTCACCCGTTGCCTCAATCCAGACAGATTTTTCTGAAGCATAAGAGAAGGACATTAAAAATAAAGCTACGCAGGCAAAGAGAAAAAGCGAGGATGTTAGCAAAAGGAAATTTTTAAAAGAAAACTGTTTCATAATGGAATTATACCTGATTTTTAAAAAATTCAAGACTTTTTTCTGATTTAAGCCTACCTTTAAAATTATTTTAATCTCCTCCTTCTGCCAACTATAAAATAAGATAAAGATAGAATAATCGGGATCAAGCCAAATAGAAACTCTAAAGAAGCACTGGAGTCAGAAAGTTTTTTTACCAATATCCCTATCATTCCTATCATTATGGCAGCAAGAATAATAACTATCCAGATTACCTTTTCATTTTCTTTGAATTTCCCTGTAACTACATCAATGAAGGCAAAAACAGAAAGAATTATTCCTATACCTATTGCTCCTGCGTCAACAGATGCTAACACAATCCAGAGTATTATACCTATAAGAATGAAAAATATTATCTTCATAAACTTACTCATTGTCCCTCCACATTGCTCCCTGTATGCGATATAAACACAGACAGGGTTTTTAATTCAACTGTTTATCATGCAATGCTCTTTTTATTTCATCTAAAAGCACTCTATAAAGTGTATTTTTCGTCTTCAGAAGTTCCTCAGGGATTTCTCTATAAAGCTCCTTTGCCTTGTTCATCTGTCCAGCTTTTGCATAAACAAGTGGTCTTATGAGCAGGATAAGACTACCATGAACATCCTTACCAGCCTTTTCTAAAAGTTCTAATGCTTCTTTGATGCTTCCTGTATCTGTTTTTAAAAGTGCCATTGCAATCTCTGCTAATTTATCCTCGGGATTTAATTCGTAGGCTTTTGTGGTAAGATTTTCAAATTCAGGGTAATTCCCTTTCACTCTCAAAATTATTGCCTTAAATGCTAAAGCCTGTGAGGCTTCTGGTTTTAAAAATTCTTCAGGTTTTAGCTCTATTTTTTTTAAATCAGTGGAATTATCACGATGTATCGTTAGTTTCACTGTATCGTTACTACTTATATAATCAACCAGCATCTGTATGATATCTTTGCTCTCTCTGTAAAGCCTTAAATCTCTATCTCCAATGTTTATTATCCTGTCTCCTCTTTTTAAACCTGTTTTCTCCGAAGGAGTATTTCTGTCAACAGAGACAACTACAGGATAAATCTCGCCCATTACAATATTTGCACCTATTCCTTTTCTTTTAAGTAATGAGATGGCTTTATCAGATGCATCAATTGCTTTGTCAAAATCTCCCGTACCAGCATATATAAAAGAAAGATGTCCGAATATGTAAGGATTGTCTTGTTTTTTAGATAGAATTTCTTTTGCCATCTTTTCAGCTTCTATGAAATCTTCAAGTTCAGTTAGACTGTATATTGTCTTTAACTCATAGGGTAAAGCTTGAAGTTCACAATCAACTATTTCAGTATCTTTTTTAAAGAAATCCATCAATAATTTCTGCTGCTCACATTCTTTTTTGAAAAGTTCTGAAGCCTTTTTAAAAGATAAAATAGCCCCCTTAAAGTTCCTCTCAGCAATATATACCTCACCGAGAATTCCATAGGCTTTGTATTCTCCTTCTTCAAATCTCAGCTTTAAAGCTTTGGTAATAAATAATTTTGCCCTGTCATATTCGCTCTTATGTAAGTAAAGGTTTGCCAGTGATATATATAAACGGGCATCATAAGGCGATTCATCTATTTTTTTAAGAAGTATTTCTTCTGCCTTTCTGTATTGGTTTGTAGTGATATAGAAAGATAAAAGCCCTTCATAATCTTCATTGTTAGACAGCTCCATCAATTTTTTGTATGCCTTTTCTGCTTTTTCATAATCAAGTCTTTTAAGGTATTTCTCAGCAAGAGCTTTGATTGCTACGGCATCATTATTTTTCATATGAATATCAAGAACCTGCTCAAAAGTATACAGACATTTATCCTGTAAGGGCTTTTTTGTTTGGCTTTCATCAATGTAACAGAAAAACTCATGGGAAGCCCCTCCAGAACGATTTAAGATGACAAATGTCCTGTGTGGTGTCTCAAGATTAACTTTTTCAGCAGTTTGTTTAAGTGTGGGATATAGAGAATAATCAGGAGTAATAAGAGGAGTGATTTTCCCAAGATGGAATCTGTAGTTTCTGCTATTGAGATATTTAATATACTCAGCTTGGTTTGTAATACGATAGTGGTATAAATCTTCCTCAAAAAAAGGTTGATAACATTCAAATGCAAAGAGGTCATTTTTCTCTATCCTTCCATCTTCAACAAGTATCTTTGATTTTTCATAGGTGAATTTTTTGTCTCCTACATGAATTTTTAAACTTTCAGGAAGGCAGTTTTTCAGGATAAACTCTACAGAATTTTCTCTTTTAATGCTGTATTGAATTTTATCATCCACAAGGTCTGTTCTTACTTCAATGCATCTGTATTTTTCAATTTCAGACTGAGCATAGGCAAATTCTACTAAGCATAAAAGCATAACTGAGATAAAAAATTTTTTCATAAACCTACCTCTATTTCTTCTTTAACTCAGGATGAGCCTCAAAATAATCACTGAGTTCATCAAGAGTGAACTCATCAAGAAAATGTGGCTCATATCCATAGTAGAACCGTTCTATCTTCCTTGCATATGGTGCAATCTTTGATATATCAAGATTGAGGTCATCCTTAAACTCATATTTTCCACGATAACGAAGCATCTGAAGATAAATCTTACTTTTTTCATTAAAAATCTCCTCAGCCTTTTCGTATATTGGCTTTAACTCTCTTAGATAAACCTTTGAAGAACTGCTTAATTCAGGTCTGAAGTAGTAAGGAAAAATTTTTAGTATTTCCATCATTTCATCTTTATTTATTCCAAGAGTTCCCGGAAGTATAAGCACGAGCTCAACACTACCTACTCCACCTATTATGTTTGATGTTTTCAAGGGATAGTAAAGCTTGTCTGTCTTAAATCTGTAAATAAGAGGCTCAATGAATCTTGGGGCATTCTTTACCTCCACATAGTCAAATACAAAATACTGAATTCCTCTTTTAATATAGTCTTCTGCAACATCGGAAAAATTCTTTAGTGCTTTAAGTTCAATCTTTTTGATTCCTTTTTTATCAAGAAAATCAATTACCCATTTATTAAAGCCATTAATATCATTTATCTTTATCACCGTTACATCGTGAAGCCCTATTTTCTGACTCAGTCTTATCTCTACGGGCTCTGCTGAAGAGCTTCCCTTTGTGAACACTGCAAACTCTATTCTCTTCTTCTGAAGAAGTTTATTTATCTCCTCAAAGGGATTTCCCTTAGCAAGGCTCACTTCTGGTTCTGAGGGGAAAGGAATGAATTCCAAAACTCCTGTGTCCTTGTTTGCTTTGAGCTCTGTCCCCAAAATTAAGACTTCTTCCTTAAAGTTGTGAAGTATTATTGCCTTCTGGGAGTCCTGAGTAAGCTCAGCATCCATAGTCCACCAGAAAAGTCCTTTATCTGCCATCAAAATAGCTGGGCAGAATAATATAAGCAAATATATGGCAAATAATATTTTTTTCATTGTTGACTCCTATTTTTTCAATCTTTCTACATTTTTGCATGCCTCATCAATTTTAAAGGTATTGCAGAGATAAAGGTATTCTTCAAGTGCTTTCAAAGGTAAATCAAGTTTTTCATATATCTCTGCTTTTTGATGTGAAATCATCAATGCAAATTGAAGCCAGTAGAAGGCTTCAGCCTGCTGTCTATTAAGTTTAGCAAGTTTTTTCATAACGTTGAACCCTTCAATATCACTTTTTGCTTTTTCCATTTCAGAAATTAGCAACCTGAATTCATCCATGCTCAATACCTTCTGTGCCTGAGCAAAATTTCTGTCAACAACCGCTTTTGCCTTGTTTAAATAGTTTAATTTCACATCATCATTTTGCATAATTGTTCCATCAAGATAAAACTGAACCAATAAAATAGCATCTACTCCCTGAGAATTTCTCTTTTCATATAAAGCTATACCTCTGTCAAAGTAAGCTTTTTTTGTTTGTGGATTTTCCTCAAAATAAGACATTAAAATGTATTCTTCAGCAGATGCCTTACCTGAAGAAATTTTTTGTCTGATTGTAGTCTCCATTTGATTAAATATTTTCTGTTGCTCCTCTCTACTTTTTTCTTCTAAATCTTTCAAAGAAATACCTGTTACTTTCTCTTTCCATCCTTTTTCAAGTTCATAGACTATTTTGCCGAATTCAGTCTGGTATAAATCTTTTATTTGTTCCTGGACTTCTTTATCAAATTTCTCTTCCTGTTGCATTTTCCGCTTTTCTATTTCATCAGCTTTCTGTAAAAGTTTTTCTCTCATTGAAGTAAATTCTTTTGTCTTAGCTATATCTTCTCTACGTAAATAGTAATTTATTATGAAGATGTAAGCATATGCCTTTCGTCTGTAATGTTCAGCCAAACACTTTTCCTCCTTACAAAGAGAGCCTGCATTGTCAATTTCATTCAAGGCTTTATTGAAATATTCCTCAATTACTCTGTAGTCAAATTGATCTGCTTTTGCCTGTTCTAATTCAGCATTTTGAAGCTCATCCAGATACATGGAAGCACGCAGATAATATAACTCAGCTTTATTGGACGCATTTAATGCCAGAGCTCTGTTTATATCTTTCAAGATTTTGTCATTATAATCCTTTTTTTCAGCTATATCTTCCAAGTTTCCAAGATAGCTCAGTATTTCCGCCCTTAAAGCATAAGCATCTGCATAGTTTTCATCAAGGGATATTGCTCTATTGATATTCTCAAGAGCATCTTTTAATGCTCTAAGAAGTTTTTCCTTTTGAGTATCATCTTCCAGCAACCCATACTTAAGAACGTTGGTTTTATAAAGAGTTTTTGCTAAACCAAAGTAAGCCTGTGGAATATCAGGATTAAGCTCTAATGCTTTTTTATAAGCTTTAATAGCTTCTTCTGTTTCAATAATATCCTTTTGCTGTGCTCTCTCAAGCCAGAGATTTGCTTTGTATTTCTTTTCTTCCTCCGAAATCAGTTTTGCGATTTTTTGTTTATCTCCACCTGTAGCAAGCTCAAGCTGTCTTTTCAGCTTTTCCATTTCCCTGTTTTGCTTGTCAAAATCGGCTTTAAGCCTATTGTATTCTTCCACAATGCTTTGGTCTTGCCTTACCTTTTTAAGATTTGCCTCTATATCTTCCTGTGACATGGTAGCTTTAATTTTTACATAAAACTTTATTGCATCAACATCACCAACAACTGTTTTCTTTCTGTCTAAAACTTCAATTTTCATTGCGTGATTTGCGATAACCTCAATAACATCACTTTCAAGAGCAAGATTTTTCACCTTTGTATAGCTTTTCACATATGCACCAGCCTGTTCCGCTGCCTTTTGAACTGCTATTCTTTTTGCCTTCTCTTCAGATATTTCCATACTCTCACCAGCACCCATTACATACTCACCATCAGCAATTATTACAACAGGCTCATAGGCAAATGAGTTTTTAATTAGAAACAACAAAATCAAAAATATAAAATTAATAATGTTTCTTTTAAACATGTTTACTCCTCCTTATATTTCAAAACATATCTTGTCTTTTTTTGTTTTTCAAAAGCCCTCATCAACTCTATGCCTTTATATTGAGTTGTACTGGCAAAGGATTTGATTGTAAGACTTATGGTATCTCCTTCAGCAGATTGGCTGATGTTTTTGATGTCTTCTTTTTCATCTATAACACCTGTATAGGAACAACAAATGCTAAATAATTTAACTGCTTGATTACTCTCTAAGGTAAGTTCCAATGAGCATTCTTCTCTATCAAATTTATATTCTGTTGGGTTTGATGTCCTACAATTTTTAAAATCCTCATCGCATATTTCAGAGTATTTTCCATTTTTTATGTCCTTTTCCAGTGGACATGGTGTGGGTTTCATTTTCTGATAAAGTTCTAAACTTTTTGCTTTTAATTTTTCAAGATAAGGAGTTGTTTCAGGAGATTTAGGTTGTTTAAATGTAATTACTATTGGACTTTTTGAGCTGTTTAACACATAAAAATCCGTTATCCATGAACAGGATTGAAGTAAAAACAGAATAAAAAGAGGGATCAAAAATTTTTTAGTCATAAAATATCCTTTATATGTTCATTTAAACATCTCCCTCTCCATGCAAAATAAACACTGCCCAATAAAATGGGCTCGGGTATTTTGTTTTTATCTCTGCCCTTGCAAGTTTCATTGCCTCTGCTCTGCTTTTACCAGATTTGAGATAGTTATAAAATGTCTTCATATACTCCACTGCTGGTTTGCTTGCCACTTCCCATAAACTTACAACTACAGCTTTTGCACCTGCTTGCTGGAATGCTCTCGCAAAATTAACCACACCTTCACCCTCAACCTCTTTACCGAGACCTGTTACACATGCGGATAATACCACCATATCGGCATTGAGCATCATAGCGGCTACTTCACTTAGCGTTAAGAATCCATCATCTCCATGATTTTCTACCTGCCCAAGAAGTATAAATGGCTCATTTACCTCCTGAATTATTCCGGGAAGGGATGCATGGGTTGCAAAATGGATGTATCTATATTTTTCAAGCCCTGCTTTTCTAAGATTTGTCTCATTTGCCATTACTGAAAGTAAAATCTGTGGAGGCTCAGGTTTTACTCCCATAATGCGTGCTATTTCTCTAACTTCATCCTCTGTCTCTGGAAGCGGAGGAAACTCAACCCTTCCAGATTTTTCATCCTCTGTTACTGCTCCCCATTTTGCCTTGACTGCCAGTCCTCTTAAGGCATACTGGTTTAAGTTTGCAAAATAGGTTTCTTTTTTCCCCTGCTTCCATGCTATGTATCTTGGGTCATTTGCGGCATAGACAGGATTTCCCAATGCAAAAAGTGGCTTTTCAGGCTCAGGAGTTTTAAAAACTCTGTTTAATGCAAGGATTGTTGCTGACTGGTAATAAGTGATTGTGTATCTGTCTGCCACGTATGTGCTATCTTTCAGGTTTGTTCCTTCTTTTATAACAAGTGCTTCTAAAGGAAGAAGCCCAAGTATTCCATCAGGCACAATGACTATCTTTTCATCTGCCCTTACTTCCTTTAATGCTTCAGAAAGAAGTATGTCATAAAGCCTTTTAGCATCTCTGACAGAAAATCTGTCTGGTTTCCTGAGATTCATTGGCTCTATGAAAGACTTTACCATCTCTTCAAGGTTGTCTCTGGCAACATTAATTTTTATAATTCTTTTCACACCGCCCTTTCTTACAACAAAAAGATAAGTTGCCTCATCTGTAACTGCATACTCTAACAAAACTTCGTTTTCCTTAAGTGGCAATTTTTCTGCATGCACAGGCAAAGGATAGTTAAGGGCTGCATATCTTGGATATTCTTTCCTGAAAATATCAATTAATTCATTAAGCGAGCGTTTAAGAACTTCCCTTCTTGTCTGTAATTCCTTTACAGCCTGCTCACCTTTTTTCAATGCATCTTCCCATCTACTGTCAAGATAGGAAAGCTCCTGCAGTATGCGGTTTTCCTCTTCTTTCAATTCTTGAGGAATCTCGGTATATTCAATCCCTTTCTTTGCACCTGCGATTACTTCAAGAAGGCTTCTTGCTTTGGTGAGTTCTGAGAAATAAAAGGCAACTGACAAAGGATTCTGCTCATAGGTTACATAGGTTAAATACTTAAAGATTATTCTTTTTCCAAGATTTAGACTTATACCTCTCTCAGCCATTTCAGCCATCACTGAAATTATTGCCTTATATGGAGTAAGCCTGTTGTAATACCCTCCACCAGCAAAGAATTGCCCTCTTTCAGTAACAGACTGTCTCATCTCTTCTGTCAAATCAATCGCATTCATAAGATTAACTGCTGCTTCCTGTAGATTACCTTTACCCTTAAGGGCAAGCCCAACCTGTGTGTAGTATTCAATGTGTCTGTTTTTGCTGTCTTGCCATGAAGGTGGTATTTGATTGGCAAGCTTTAATGCTTCATCATACCTTCCTGTCTTAAGATATACTTCCACAAGACCTGCATGAAGCAACCTGTTTGGTTTTATTCTATCCTCAAGTTTTTTTCTTTCAAGAAATATCTGTTCTGCATCCCTGTAACGACCTTGTTTTAGATAAACTGCTCCAATGCAATTAAGTCTTGTTTCAAGAAGATGAGGATTATTAAGTTTTTTGTCAATTTCAAGAGCTTCTTTTAGATATTTAAGAGCATCATCATACTTTCCAACCCTGAAATACTCCATTCCAATATTATTTAAAACATAGACAAGTGATGCAGGCCTTTTTAATCTTTTTTCAAGTTCAAGTGACTGCTGATAATACATGATGGCTTTGTCAGTTCTACCAAATTTTGCATATACATGTCCGATATTATTAAAAAGAGTAGCAGTTGTTGGTAGGTCATTTTGCTCCTTTGCGATTTTTAATGCTTCCTGATAGCTCTGAAGTGCTTTTTCATACTGAGCTAAATCCATATACATTGAGCCAAGATTGTTAAGTGTCACTCCCAGTTCTTTTCTTAAGTTATTTTTCTTCTGAATCTCAATTGCCTCTTGATAATAAGAGATTGCTCTATCACGCTGGTAAAGGTCTGAGTATATATCCGCAATTTCTCTTAAAACAATTGATGTGCCTTCAGGGTCATTATGTTTTTTTGCAATTTTCAGTGCCTCTTCAAAATAAGAAAGAGCCTTTTTAAGCTGTCCCATTTTTGAATAAACCAAACCAATCAGAGAAAGATTTGCTCCTACTGAGTTTTCATCTCCTTTTTCTCTATAAAGCTTAAGAGATTCATTAAAGCTTGAAAGAGCCTTTTCGTATTTACCAAGAGATAGAGCAGCCTTTCCAAGCTCATGAAGCACTATTGTGAGAGAATCTTTAGCACCTATTTCAGTGAAGAGTTTTCTTGATTCTTCAAGGTATGCAAAGGCTTTTTCATAATCCAGCGATTTTCTGTAGTATATTGAGCCAGCAAGAAAAAGGTCATCAGCAAGCCATTCCTTATTTCCAAGCTTCCGTGCTACATCAATTGCCTTTTCGTAATAAAAAAGGGCTTTGTTTTCATCTCCCATATCTTCATAGGAAGAGCCAAGTCCATTGTAGTTTGAGGCAAGGCATTCATAATCATTTCCACAAAGAGCAAGAGATTTCTCATAATAGTAAATTGCTTCTTTATATTTCTTTTCCTTATATGCTTTATCCCCAAGCTCCCATAGCCTTTCTGCCTCACTTTTTGGCTGGGCATAGGCAATGACTGGTAGGATAAAGATAAGGATTATAAATATAAACTTCCTCACTTGCATACCAATCCTACCGAAGCTTTTACATTAACTACTTTATCCTCCTTTTTAGGTTCTGGAGCTTCAATCATGGCTTTCTCCATCATGGGAGCAGTTTTATAAAATACAGGTGGTTCCCATATAGGTCGTCTCACATCATAATTAATATTTGAAATTGAACATTTTCTGCCAAGCTTTTCTCCTGCTTTCTTTGCAAAATTAACTGCCGTATCAATTATTTCAAGTTTAAGTTCGTTTTCTGTCTCCTTAGCTTTTTTCTCTGAAATAAGCCATTGAGGATGGGAGACAGTGTAATTCAGTTTTTCACCATATTTTTCTTTAAACTCATCAATCACCTCAAGAATCTTATTCTGTTCCTTTGAATCCTTTAACTCAAAGGAATAGCCAAGTTCTCCCTTATATCCAGAGCATTTTCTTTTATCTTTTTCCCACCAGCAGTTTTTATAAACTGAATAACTTCCTCCCTTGTAGTTTAAATTAAGAACTCTTATAGCTTTATCAATGCTACCAAGCATGTTTATAACCTCTGTCTCCTTAGCTGCATTAGCATTAACTCCAACAGTCATGCTGAGAATATCAGGCATTAGTTCTTTTCTTTCTTCAAGAGTTATAGAAATACGAGTTATATCATAATCCTTTTCTTCAGCATACAATGAGGTCAAACCTAACACAAATATACAAAAACCGATTAATAATATCATCCTTCTCATTTTTCCACTCCTACTTCAATACAAAGGCTACTTTTGCAGAGGCAAAGAAGTTAGCCTTCTGATTGGCAGAATAAATCTTTACAGCATCCTCATCTGAGACCTGAAGATCACTGGGATTTATTGTGCCAGAAGCTTTGATTATCAGAGGATTTTTTACTCCTCTTTTTTCAAGTGCAGCCTTTGCTTTTTCAATGCTATTTGTATACTCTCCGCAACCCTGCTCAACAAGGACTTTTTGACTTATCTTTGAAGGGTCATAAATAATCTCTCCCTTTGAAGTAAATATCCTGTTTATAAGCGCGGGTCTGAAGTTAACTTCTGTTGCATCAATTATGAGCCCATCATATTTTTCTTCAATAGTAACTGGCTTTGGCTTAAACTGTGGTTGAGGTTCAATAATTTCCTTTTTAATCTTCGGTTCTCCCAATATTTTTTCATAAAGAAGTGAGCCAAATCCCTTAGGTCCAGACATTCCCACCTTTATAATAACAAGTGCTGATTCTTCCTGAGGATTCCATTCTTTATAAACAATCTGAGCGCCTTTTACAAAGCCCGCAACTGCTGTTCTTACTACATCATACTGAAGCTCAGCATCCTTTACAAGGGTATCTCCAACAACGGCAACTCCTTCAAGAATCTCTGCAAGCTGCCTATACGCAAGCGCTGTTGCAGCGCGTTCAGCAGTAAGTCTTTTTTGAGCAGGGGTTCTTGCTGTGGCTGAAGGAAGTCCTTCTGCTGCGACGAGAATATAGTCATTTAAAAATGCCTGCTCAGGAGAGGTAGTAAGTGAAAGGTTGTTTCTCTGAAGCCACTCATTCGCTTTTTGAAATACTGGTGAAATCTTATCCTGTGTAGAATCTTGCGAGTTTGCATGACCTGTAAATAAAAATCCTGAAAATAAAAATAATGATAAGATAAAAACAGTAAGTTTTTTCATTTCTGTCCTCCTACTAATAAATGTTTAATTTTTGTTTTAACATTCTTATTGCAAGAATCGCTTCTGCACCGTTAACTGCTCTTTCAGGATTAAACTCTCCTGAAAGCTCTGGCTCCATTATCCCTCTGGTAACCATATTCATTACAGCATTGTAGATGGGAGATGTTGTTCTTACATCTAAAAATGGTGATTTTTCGTGTCCTAAAAATGCTGTAGCTATTTTTTCATCTGCTGTTAGTTTAATAAGCACATCCTCAAGTATTAAAGCCATCTCTCCTCTTTTAACAACCTCCTCAGGTTTAAAAAGATATGCCTTTACTGTTTCATCATATTTTGGCTCAAGCCCTCTTATTTTCAATTTAAGAACTGTTAGAATCTCCTGCTTGAAGGGATTATTGATTATATCAGCAGGTATAAACTCTGGCTTTGCCTTTTCAATCTGGCTCTTAATCGGAATTCTTCCAGCAAAGAGACTGTCAATTTTTAACTCATCCACAAGAAGAGCTGAAAGATCAGCTCTTGTGATACTTTCCTGCACCGCAATTTTTTTACCCACATCTCCAACTGTCACTCCTGCCATTGCACGGGTGATTTTATCAGCCTTTTTCCATGCTTTTTCAGCTTTTTCATGCCATTTTCCTGTTGTCTTTGAGTTTAAAACAGCTCTGAACTTGTCCTTTGCCTTTTCAAAATCAAGGGCATTCATGTAGGCAACTCCCATAAAGTAATGGGCAGATTCTTTTCCTTGGTAGTAAGTTAGCTTTGTTTCATCAACCTTTAGATCAATAGCATTTAAGTAAGCTTTTTCCCCTTCTTCAAGCCAATCTTTTGTTTTAAGGGCAGTGTAAACTCTTATCTTTGCAAGATAGTAGTCAAATTCATCAGAGATAGTTTCTGCATATTTTTTTGCCAGCTTTAAATCCTTTTCAATTCTTTCAATTTCAATCTTTCTTATATCAGCATCCTTAATCATTTTTGCTTTTTCAGCCTTTGCAATTGCTTTTCCTGAATAAGCCTTTGAAAACTTTTCATCGCAGTAAAGAACTCTTTCAAACTTTAAAATTGCCATATCTACTTTACCTTCTTCAAGAACTCTCATCCCTGCAAGATAGTGATATTCTGGATTGTCTTCAGGAAGTGTGCATTTTACAACTTCTTTTGGAGTGCATCCAAAAACTAAGGCAATAATTAAACACGGGATTAAAAACTTTAAATGTTCCATCTCATACCCCCTTGATTTTTCTTAACTCAAGAATATCAGAAGAGAAAACATATGTAAAGGTATTTTTCACATATTTACAATAAAATCATGAGCAATGTCTAATCTCAAATCTCTATGTCAGGTGATATAAAAAAATGTCCATTTTTTTCAAAAATAATGCCTTTGAACTTTAAAATTTTTAAAGCTTTTGTAACTGCTTCACGAGATGCTCCTGTGCAGGAAGCTAATTCTCTATGGGTTATTTTGTTTATTTTTATATAACCTTCTTCTGTTTTTTCTCCTTCTTTTTGAGCTATATTTAAAATATATTTTAAAATTCTTCTACTTACATCTAAGAATGCCATTGCACCAAGCATCTCATCTGTCATTCTTATTCTTTCAACAAGTGCTGAAAGAAGAGATATGGCAATCATTGGATTATTTTTGAGCAATGTAAGAAACTGCTCTCTTTTAAGAATGCCAACAACAGAATCCTTTAGAGCAATAACTGTTGCAGAGCGAGGTTTACCATCCAGAAGACTTAATTCTCCAAAAAAGTCACCTTTTTTAAATATGTTAAGAATGAGCTCTTTGCCTTCAGGGTCTAAAAGACATGCTTTAACAGCGCCATCAAGAATAATATAAAGGTCTGTGCTTTCCTCTGATTGATAAAAGATAAACTTCCCTTCTTTTACTTTATTTATGCTAAAACCTTTGGAAATAAGCAAAAGATGTTCATCTGAAAGGTTTTGAAAAATAGGCATTTCTTTTAAAATTTTAATAACTTCACTATCTGACATACTAAACTTTATCAAAAATTTTTGAGGTAGTCAAGTTTGCAAGAAGGAAAAAGTTGACTATTGAATTTAGGCTTTGATATAATTGTCCAAGCCACGAAGGCGATTAAGGCTCAGAAGAGCTAAAATGCTTTCGTGGCTTTTTTATTTTAAAAGGGAGGCGGAATATGAGAAAGTTTTTGCTTTTTCTTATTATTTTACTTTTTCCTGTATCAGTTTATGCAGTAGACATCACGGACAAGCTATCTATTTCAGGGGCAGCAACGGGAGTTTACCAATGGTTAAACAAAGCTCAAGGGGATGTGCATAACAAAGACCGTGGTTCAGCAGTAATTGATTTTAAT